>NZ_JBQWRH010000030.1:0-46968 GCF_052545115.1 Nocardia glycosmidis
CTCGGCCAGAGGCCCCCGCATCCGCGTCCGATAGTAGCCGAATTGCGGACGTTTCGGACGGCGGCCAGCGCGCGTTGGGTGGCGTAATAGTTCACTACCCAGGGTAGGGGGAAGGTGTCGTGATGGGGCCGAATCGGCGGCGGTACGTGGTGGGGGTCAACCCGATTCGGCGGCGCATACTTGCCCTGAGGTTGGACGGGGTTCCCAGTCCGCTGGCGCGGGCGACACGGTCGAGGTTCTGTTCGCCGCGTTCGAGCAGCCGGCACGCCAGCGCGACACGTTCGGTGGTCAGCCACGCCAGGGGTGTCGTTCCTAGTTCGGCCTGGAAGCGGCGGTGCAAGGTGGCAGGGCTGACGGCTGCGCGGGCGGCGAGGTCGGCCACTGTCATGGGCTGGTCCAAATATGCTTGGGCCCAGGCGAGCACGGGCGCCAAAGACGTATCTTTCACACCGGCAATGGGGCGTTCGACGAACTGCCGCTGCCCTCCGTCGCGGTGGCTGGCGAAGACCAGGCGGCGGCTTACCGCGGTGGCGATCTCGGCGCCGTGGTCGCGACGAATGAGATGCAGGCCGAGATCGAGCGCGGCAGCGCTGCCGGCGGCGGTCAGCAGGTCACCGTCGTCGACGTAGAGGACATCCGGCTCCAACAACACCTTCGGGTAGCGCGCGGCGAATCGCTCGGCCCACCGCCAGTGGGTGGTGGCCCGCCGCCCGTCGAGAACCCCTGCCGCGGCCAGAGTGAACGCCCCCGTGCAGAAGCTCACCAACCGCGCGCCTCGCTCCGCGGCCTGCTGGACGGCCAGCACCACTACCGGTGAGCACCCCGCCTCCGGATCCGGGCGATTCGGCACGATCACGGTGTCGGCCGTCGCTACCGCGTCGAGCCCAGCGACCTCGCTCAGCGTGAACAACCCTCCGTGCATCCGCGCCGCACCACCCTCGGCACACAGCTGGAACTCGTACCACGGTCGGCCCAACTCGGGGCGCCGCAGTCCGAACAACTCGGTCGCGACGCCCAACTCGAACGGGTTCGAGCCCTCGTCGACGATCACCACAACCCGATGCGAGGATCCACGCGACATATGCGATTTCTAGCACTTCCATGTTCGAGGCGCACCACTGACGATGGGACGGTGAGCAATGAACCAGTCGACCTGCACGCCGCGCTGGCGGCCTTCGATGAGCTGTGGGCCCCGCGGATCGCTGCCAGGGTCAACGATTACGACGTCCGCATCGCCAAAGTGGCCGGCGAGTTCGCCTGGCACCGTCACGACGACACCGACGAATTCTTCCTCGTCCTCGACGGAGAACTACGAATTGCATTGCGCGACAAGTGCGGCGAACGCACCGTGACCCTGCCCAAAGGTTCCGTCTTCGTCGTCCCCCGCGGTGTCGAGCACAAACCGTCTTCCACCAGCGGCGCATCCATACTCATGTTCGAGCCCACCGGCACCCCGAATACCGGTGACCACCATGAACAACTGCCCGAACACATCACGACCACCATGGGACACGGGGGTCCGGGAACATCCAAGAGAAAAGTCACGCTAAGAGGTTGCCGCAGATAGTGACATACTATGTGCGGTAACTGGTGAGCCGTCCTGGCGTGATGCCCTGTCCGAACAGCGGCGACTCGGGAAACTATCTGCGGTAGCGGCGTGGGAGGTCGGAATGGGGCGGGTCCGGGCGCTGCCGCGGTCGGCGGTCGGTGTGCGGTTGGCGGATGCGGCGCATATCTATCTGGCTACGATCACTGTGCGTAATACCCGCGCGACGTATGCGGCGGCGCTGGATCGCCTTGTCGCCGATTTCGGGGCCGACACCGACGTGGCGCTACTGGGTACGGAACCGGATCGGGTCAGCGGCTGGTTCACCTACGTGTGGGGTGCGAAGTCGGCCAAGACGTTCAACATCCGGTTGACCGCGCTGGGTTCGGCGTTCGGGTACTGGCGTGAGCAGGGCTGGCTGGTCGGGAATCCGCTGGTGCGGTTGCGGGCCCGGCCCGCGCCGCCGGATTCGAGCAAGGCTTTGAGTCGGGAGCGTGTCACCCAGATCCTGGGGTCGCAGGCGCCGCCGCGGGAGCGGGTGCTGTGGTACCTGCTCTACGAATCATCGGCTCGCGCCGAGGAAGTGCTGATGCTGGATGTCGGCGATCTCGACCCGGCGAATCGATGCGCGGTGGTGACCCGCAAGGGCGGAGCCCGTGAGGTCATCGCGTGGCAGACCGGTACCGCGCGGTTGTTGCCGAGGATGCTGGCCGGCCGCCGATCCGGGCCGCTGTTCCTCACCGACCGCAGGGCGCGGCCGTCGGTGGCGATCAACGATATCGACCCTGTGTCCGGGCGGGCACGCCTGTCATATCGACGGGCGGCCGAGCTGTTCGAGACCCACACCGCGGTCTTTGACGATGGCCCGTACACCCTGCACCAGCTACGCCACTCCCGGCTCACCCACGCCGCGGAGGACGGCGCTTCGACACCGGTGTTGATGAAGCTGTCCGGGCACACCTCGGTACGCAGCCTGGCGAAATACGCGCGGGTATCCGATGAGGGGCTGCGACGGTATCAAGCCGATAGTGACCCAGCGTCGCGGCGGCAGGGTCGCTGATCGACCAGCAGCACTATCTCCGGGGTGTGTTGGCCGCGTAGGGGTGACCATCGCAGCAGGTGAGCTGGCGAGGGCCCCCGGGTGCTGCGGATCCCGGGGGCGAGCAGCCCAGAACGGGGCACAGATGAGACCGACTCGTCCGAGTTCGGTCCTTGCGGTCAGAGGTTGATCAGGACGAGAAGGCTGAACAGGTACCCGTAGACGAGTGTTCCGGCGAGGAACGACCACCCGAAAACGGTGAACCGGCGGGCTTTGGCGTGGATGATCGCGGCGACTGCTGCGGCCAGTATCGGTGCCAGGGCAAGGGCGTTCACGAGCCAGTGGCCGATGTCGGGTGTCGCTACCTGCACGACGGTCCAGAACACTGCGCCGGCAATGATCCCGACGACGGCCTGGACCGCGACCGGAATCCGTCCGGCGACTACTCGGTTCACCGATCCACCCTCTTCCGACGTGCCTTACCCCGGACAACCTGCGGGGAGGGCGAGTCCGCCCTCCCCGCAGGTTACCGAAACGGTATCTATTCGTGCAGGATGATGAGGTCGTTGCCGTCTTCGTTTTCCAGTCCGACGGGGTTGGGCACGATTCGCGCTTCGTGGGCGTAGCCCAGGCTCGTGGTCTTGATTCCTTCGTGGTCTCCTTCGTGTCGCAATCCGACCGCGCGGCCGGTGACGTTGTTGTACTCGTCCATGGCGTTGGCTTCCGGGGAGCCCGGTGCATCTTGTTCGTGCGCGTTGGCGATACGCAGGGCGAAGTCCTCGTTGGCCATCTCGGTGGTGAACGCCTGCCACAGGCAGTGCCGGGCCGCGTCGGCCCGGTTGTCGCCTTGATCGGCACCGGGGAACTCGGCCGAGGAGATGTTTTGGGCCATGTCCCGAGCCGGGAATGCTCGCCGGCAGTCGTTCGGGTTCGTCAGGCATACATTGCGCTGGTTCTCCCCGACGCTGCCGTAGTCATTGATGTTCTTCGTCACGCCCTCGGCCAGGGACACGATCGGCAGAGGTGAATTGCCGAACGAGAACGTGACGGCGTTGCCTGCGACCGAGGCCACGACCTCGACCAGTGCTCCGGCGGGGTCGGTGGCCACGGGCAGCCCAACGGCGGCGGCGATGCTTGTGTCGGGGGCCAGGAGATTGACCCGGCCGGGTTGAGCCTGCAGCGAATATCCGGGCGGCACGGGTACGAGCATCGTGAACTGGCGCGGCGTCTGCGGTGCCAACAGGTTGAAACCCAGTTCCGCTGACGTGTCACTGCGGGTTCGGAACGTCAGATCGTAGCCGTCACCGCGGAACGCGATCCCGTCGGTGATGGCCTCGATGGTCAGCGGGCTCGCTGTGGGAACGCCGAACGACAAGCTGTACTGCGTCGACCCGAGCGTCAAACGCGTGCCCGCCGAGAACAGTTGACCATTTTGGAACTGCTGCTGTTCGGCACCGCCGACGCCGGCGACCGCGTCGGCCACCGGGTAACCCAGCGAGCTGACTTCGTAGCCCGCCGACGCCCATTGATCCAGGATCGTGCCGGCGACGGGATGTGCGCCGTTAGCCGGCGACCAGTAGATGACGCCGTGCTCGAAACGATTCATCCGGCCCTGGCCATCGGGCAGGACGACCTCGTCGGAAACCGGGTAGCCGAGCCACCCTTGTTCCCACCCGGTTTCGCCCCATTTGTCACGGATCGCGCCCGCGACGTAGTACGCCTCGTTGAGCTTCCAGTAGATCGTGCCGCCCTGGAAGTACTGGCGACGGCCGATCCCGTCCGGGTTGACCAGCTCATCAGAAGTCGGGTAGCCGAGCGGACCGGCTTTCCAGCCGTTGCGCTGCCACGCGGCGAAGAAGTGATTCACCACCGGATGCGCGCCGGCGTCGGGATGCCAGTAGATGGGCCCGTTCTGGAACGTGTTGCGTTTGCCGACCCCGTCGGGATTGGTCAACTCGTCACTGGTCGGCCACAGCAGAAAGCTCGCCGGGCCCCGAGTTCGTTGTACTTGTCGAGGATCGCCCCGCACACCTGGTACGGAGACGGGGGAAATGTCTGACACGCCATGCTCACACCACTCCTTCGACCACACGACCCGCACGAGGCGGGACGACCTGCCATACCGAGGCCGCAACTCGAACATACATTCGAATTCAATGGATTTCCAGGAACGTCGTCAACCAACCACACTCACACCGGATTTCACGCGGGCCGACATGCGGTTGTGCCCTGGTCACGCTGAAGCCGTTGCAGGATCCGCGAATCCGTCGAAGCTCCGGGTCGGCCCCCGTGCACGGGAGGCGAGATCAGCAACCACCGGACGCCGCCGCACCCTTCCCGTTCAGGCCATGTCTCCGCGTGGGCCGTGCGTCACTTACTCGTCGTCGGGTGCGTCGGGATCCCGCAGCGGCCGATGTGTTCCGCCGAGGTCGGGTAAGTGGAAGCTGTAGTGGCCGTCGATGCCGATGTGGGAGCGGATGAACGGCGAAAGCCTGGCCACGTCGGCATCGAGCACCGGATAATGCTGGGCGCGTAGCTCAGGGTGCTCGGCGGGCTCGGATAGCGGCGTAGTTGGACCAGTCCGTAGCGAGGAGCGAGGCGCGTTCCGCAGCGAATTTCGGGTTGCAGCCGGCAAGGTCCGCGAGGACCGGCGCGGGGATCTCTCGCAGCAGTTCGTTTAAGGTCGGCGCCGGTGACGCCGAGTCGGCGAAGCCGTTCCCGGAGCCTGGTGGTGCTGATCGGGCGGTTCGGCCGCTGCCCGGGTAGCAGCCAGGGTGACGTCGGGTTGGCTGCGGTGCCCATGTTGCGACGTTGGGTGATCAGATCGGTGATGAGACTGTCCAGGGGCTCGGGCATCGGCAGGTCTTCTTCGGCGATCCGCAGGGATACCTGACCGTCTTGGATGGTCACGTCGTCCAGCCTGATTTGAGCGATGCGGGTGGCGGGCATGGCATAGAGCAGGACCAGAAGGCCCACGACGCGGTCGATCGGGGGCAAGGGTGTCCTCGGTGAACAGTTCGCGGATCAGTGCGATCCGCTCTGGCTGGGGTTGCGCCGCCGGAGCGGCGCCCCTGGGTGGGTTGGGAATTCGCAACTTCGGACAGAGCCGTCGCCGGATGGCGAAGGTCATGAAGATCCGGGCCAGAAGGCGGGTTGTCGGGCCGTCGGCAAACCATCGTCGATATCGTGCTGTGTGCATTCGGCCAAGAGGGTTCCACGAGCCCTCAGCCAGTTCAGAAAATCCAACGCGGCCCTTGATTGCTGGCGGGCGGTCGAGAAGGCCGAGGCGCGAAGGGCGCCGTTGTCGAGTTGCTGCAGGATCCGGTGGCGGTGGTGCCACCGAATGTAGGTGGCGAGGGCCTGGCGGTCGTCGGCCGCGGCGATCCCGCTGAGCAGATCGGCCGTCCATTCATCGAACTTCAACAGTCCTGGATTGCGTTGCGGCAGAAGACCGGTCGACATGAGAAGTTCGCGCAGGTAGCGGACGCTGTGGGAGCGAGGCAGGGCGGAGAAGGCTTCGTGGGTCAGCGGCAGGTCGCCGGTCGCCAGCGCCCGCAGCCGATCACCGACGCCCGGATAGCGAAGCCACTTTTCGACGCTGGCCGGGTTCTTCGACGAGCACAACGCATCGACCAACGGGGTCAGGAATACCGCTGCAGAGCCGGTGCCGTCATCGAGGAGCGTGCTCACTCTGCGGTGTAGAGCGCATCGTTCGCATTCTCGGACTCCCCACAAGATCTGGTCCTCAGCACCGCAAGTGTCACAAGCGAATCCAGTGATGCCGAAGCAGGGTGCGCAGAGCTGGTCTTCGTCGCGCTGGCCGGGAAGGACTCGGCGGTGTCCGCAGTCGGAGCAGACACCGATGCGACGGTAGACGGCCCGGTGACAACTGGCGCAGATGACACCATCCGGCCAGCGGACCGACCGCGGCCGCATCTGGCCGCAGCGGGCGCAGGAGCTGGGTTTGTTGCTCACTGGGATTCCGGGGTGATGCGGGCCCGCCGTGGCCTACCGATCCGATTGAGGTCGGCGACATCGTCGGACAGGTCAGCGCCGACCGCCTTGCGCGACTTGACGGTTTCGACCTGCGGAGCGATGAGGTCGTTCGGGGTGCAGGACAGAATGTCGCAGAGCGCGACCAGGATCGGCAGGGACAGGCGCTCAGGCTTGCCGGACACCAGCCGGTAGATCTGCACGTTTGACAGATGGATGCCGCGGTCGGCCAGTAGCGGCGCCAGCGAACCCAGTCCAGTTC
Source organism: Nocardia glycosmidis (assembly GCF_052545115.1). Classification (NCBI taxonomy): domain Bacteria; kingdom Bacillati; phylum Actinomycetota; class Actinomycetes; order Mycobacteriales; family Nocardiaceae; genus Nocardia; species Nocardia glycosmidis. The sequence goes on from NZ_JBQWRH010000030.1 coordinate 6,841, forward strand.
CCGTCCAGATGCGTCGTCAGATTGTCGGCGCTCCATTGGCCGGAGGCGAACGGACCGATGGCAAGAGCCAGCAGAACGACGATGAACGCGCTGCCGATGACCTGGTTGAAGCGCAATGCGACCCAGATGCCGAGCACATTCAGCATCGTGCACGCGACAGCCAGTGCCGCCGAAATACAGTGCGGCATACCGAATTCAACGCTGCCAAGGGTGAACAGCACGAACGTGTTGTCGGGGAACCACTGGGCGTGGATCAGCTCGCCGATGGTGAGCCCGACAAGTGACAGCACCAGCCCCCAGCCGCACCAGTAGCCGAACGCGGCGAGCGGGGCGACCGGAGTGAAATAGCGTTTCCAGCCTTCGGCGGCGAACATCGCCACACCGCCGGCCTTGTCGGCGAACATGGCCGCCATCTCGGAGAACAGCTTGTTCTGACAGAGGGCGACCACGGACAACACCACGCAGATCACCATGGCGGGCACCGCACCGAGGGCGCCGATGGCGTAGCCGACCGAGACGAACAGGCCGTTGGCGATCGGCAGGGCGAACATGAACCCGTCCTGCCAGCGCAATGTTTTGGGTGGTTGAGTTGTGGTGGCCGGCGATGCGGCAATTTCGGATATGTGATGCCTCAAAGAAAGAGATGGAGCAGGGATTCGGAGGTCAGAGCGGTGTGATCGCGTCGACCGGCATGTCGGTGGCCTCGATCTCGATGTTGTCGAGCAGATCGGCCATGGCCAGGAACCTCGGCAGGTTCCCGGCATCGGAGTTGGCCGCCTCTGCGGCCTGCCTGGTTTCGTAGATCCATACGTCGACCCAGGTGCCGTCTGCGCGGCGCGCGCACATCGGCACGGCCCACAGCTGCGGGTGTGCCGACTTCACCTCGGCAATCGCCGCGCGGCGCCGTTCCAGGAAGGTGGCGATATCAGCGTCATCGATGGTGAAGGTCACGATCTCGGCGCAGTAGCCCATGGTCACTTCTCGCTTTCGAACTCGGTGATGATCTGCTGGGCTGCACGCGCACCGGATTCGATCGCGCCGTCGATGAACCCGGCCCAGCCCGTGGCGTAGTCGCTGCCTGCCAGCCGGATGTGGCGACTGGTGTCCCGGGCAGCCTGGGTGACGGCTGCGAGCTGGTTCGGGGCCAGCATCGGCCAGGTTTCGCCGGAAAGCGGATCGGCCGTCCAGTCGTGTGAGTCGACGGCGACCACCTCCGCATCGGGCAGCCAGGTTCGCAGTTCGGCCTCGACCGCTCGGGGATCCTTCAGGTCGATCTCACCCGAGCGAGGTCCGAAGGCGACGACAAGGCTGTCGCCATCCAACGGGTACTCGTACTGCGCGTAGGTCAGCGCGGACCGGCTGTTGGACATCGCGACGAACGGGCCGGTGTCCCCGCGCACCCGCGCCCACACCTTGAACCCACGGGACACCTGCCCCTCGGCCGCCACCTCGGCGATGTCGTGGCCGAGTCCGGGCGCGATCTCGATCGAGGACAGGATGTTCAGCGGTAAGGTCACCACCGCTCGACTCGCCCGCACCACCGAACCGTCCGCGCAGCTGACGCTCACACCGTCGGCGTTCTCGTCGATCCGGGTGACGGTGGCGCCGAGTCGGATGTCGGCACCTGCGGCGTCGGTAGCGATAGCCTCGATCAGCGAGCGGGTGCCGCCCGCGAGCTTGTAGGTGGCGCAGGCTTCGAACATCAGCGTCCAGTCGCCGCCCGAGAGCGCGCACCAGCGCAATGCCTGGGTGTAGCCGCTACGGGCGGGATCGCCATTGAAGTTCAGCGCCCACATCCCGTCCAGCAGCGCGTATCCCTCGGGATCCAGCTGCTGCTCGGCGATCTTGTCCGCCAGGGTCACCGGCTCTAGCGCATTCAGTTCTTCGCAGAGTGGGAAGAAGTCGTAAGGCTGCGGAAGTACCTCCCGCGAGGGCGCAAGCAGCGTTGCCATCGGGACGTCGAGCTTCCCGAGCAACTCCTCGGCGGTACCGGTGCGCAGTTCCTCCCCGACTCTCCAGTAGCCGACCCGCGCCTGTGGACTGGAGATCAGCTCGAGTCCGTAGCGGGTGATTTCGGCCCAGACGTGGGGCTGGATCCAGTGCACCCAGGTGCCGCCCAGCTCGAGCTCGCGGCCCAGCGCGGTCTCCCGGAGCCAGGTACGCCCGCCCAAACGGTCGCGGGCCTCGAGGACTACCACCTCGATCCCACGCCGAGTCAGCTCACGGGCGGCGGTGAGACCGGCGAATCCACCGCCGACGACGACCACCTCGGTGTCGCACTCCATGGACAACTCCTGACTATGAGCGGCTCGAGCGGACCCGTCGTTGGGGCGACTCTGGCTTCCGATAAAGCTGTCCACTTGGACAATTGTGATCGGTGGCACATAATATGGCGGATAGGACCCGAACTGGTCAAGCGGACAGCCAAAGTTTTACGTGGGCGAAATGCCGTAGCCTGGATGCTCGCGGCACGGATGAGGAAGGGAGACCATGCCCGCCAGAACGGACTCCGCACGCCCAGGTCCCAGGTACGGACAGGGGCGGACCGCGCTGCTCACCGCAGCGGTACGGGTCTGCGCTGAGCAGGGGCTTCGAAACCTGACCTATCGCACGGTCGCCCGCGAGGCGGGCGTAGCACACGGTTTGGTCGCTCATCACTTCGGGAGTCGGGACACGCTCCTCGAGGAAGCCCTGCGTTTTTCCTTGGACAACAGCGTGCCGTCGGTCAGCACGAGGCCGGGCAGTGGTGATCTCAATGCCCTGCTCGCCGGGCTGTCGGCGATGGTCGCGGAGAATCCGTACGACCAGGCGTTTCAGTACGAACTGATTCTGGAGTCCCGCCGCCGTCCGGAACTGCGCCCATACGTCGAGGCCATCTATCAGGCTTATGTCGACGCACTATATGACGAACTCGCCTGTGCCGGTCTGGGCGATGACCCGGCACTGAGTCACCTGGTCTACGCGGCCGCCGATGGCCTGGTGTTCCAGCAGATCACCATCGGCACCGCCGACATGACCGAACGTGGGCTACAGCACCTGCGCGCACTGCTCACCATGGCGGCCGGCCCGCGCCAGGACCTGTCTTCAAGCTGTTCATAGCCATTCACCGTTTCCGCACCGCGACGGCGGCTGCTGGCGGTGCTGCTGCAGGAGCACGACGAGGATGTCGCCCGGGTCGGCGGCTATCCGAAGTCCGCGAGCGGTGCTCGCCAGATCCGTGGCTGCGCCTCAGGGCAACTGGAGGGTGTGCTCGTCGTGGGCAATAGCCTGCGTCAGCCGTTCGCGCGACAGTGTGTGCGGGCCGCATTCGCAGGAGGCGGGTAGGCCGTCGTCGGCGATCGCGTCGGCCGCCAGTAGGTCGACGTATCGTGTGCCACGGTGGTGGGCGCCGTGCCCGGTATCGACGAAGTCGCGATCACCGTGGGCATGCGGACCGACCACCGACCGGTACACCGCACCGGCGGACGTAGCGAAGACGGTCGCCACATGATGACCGCGCCCACATCGCACCTGGAGCAGTACTCTCTCGGTAGGTTGCGCCAGCGCATCCAGCGCCTGTTCGGCGATGTGCCGCTGTTCGGGCGCCGAAAGCTTCGAATTTTCGGTCATGAGATCAGAATCGTCGGCGCCGACGCCCATCGACAGGGCCGAAATCACCCATTCTCGTGACGATCGGCCCATGTCGATTCCTTCTGGGGCCGCCCGGCACTCGCAAAACCCGGATGTGCCGAAGGAGCGGGGCACCCGGGCGACCGATCCCGCCTCGGCGCACGACTGCGCCGTCGACACCTCGGGCCCAGTGGGCTCAATCTGTGTTCGTGGAAGGGTTGAGTTTGGACGCCAGCACCGCGGCTTGGGTGCGCCGTTCCACACCGAGCTTCGTCAGCAGCCGGGACACGTAGTTCTTCACCGTTTTCTCCGCCAAGAACATCCGCTGTGCGATTTGCCGATTCGTCAGCCCTTCACCGAGCAGCCCCAGCAGAATGCGTTCCTGGTCGGTGAGCGCCGCCAGCGGGCCCGTCTTGGCCTCGGCCTCGTCGCGCAACTTCGCCATCAAAGCCGCGGCGGCCCGATTGTCCAGCAGAGATTTGCCCGAGCCGACGTCACGGATAGCGTCGACGAGGTCGGTCGTTCCGATGTCCTTGACCACATAGCCGCTGGCACCGGCCAGAATCGCGTCCAGCATGGCCTGCTCGTCGGTGAACGAGGTAAGGATCAGGCAGCGCAATCCGAGCTGCTGGTTCAGCAGCTCCCGGCACAGCTCGATGCCGTTGCCGTCGGGCAGCCGCACATCCAGCACCGCGACATCGGGCCGCAGCGCGGGAATACGCGCCAGCGCCTGGGACAAGCTGCCCGCTTCACCGACGACCTGCATGTCGGTCTCGGTGTCGATCAGGTCGGCCACGCCGCGCCGCACGATGTGGTGGTCGTCCACCAGGAACACCTTGATCATGCCGATGCACCTCCGTCACCCATGCCCACAGCGTACGGGGGCATATGCCCGGGCAGGCCGGAGTCGGACCCCTGACTGGTGACCAAAGTCCCTTGACCGCCGGGCGAATACGACGTTGTCCCACTCCCGACGTGCCACGGGCCACGGCCATAGACTTGTTCAAGCTATTCCGCCAGCTCGCTGAAAACGCAAGGCGACAGCGACATTGGCGTACGTGGACGGCCCTCTCGTCGACTGCGTCGCAGTAGGCCATTGCGGGGCGCGACGGGACTTTCGGCCCTCCCGGCACCGGCCTGAGCGGTGCCAGAGTCGGTCGCATGAGCAAAGGTACTGCGACGGATTCGGCACTGCGGATGACGGATTCGGCACTACAGATATCGATCGGGCACCACGTCTCCGCTGCGGCGGCGGACTACGTGCTTCAGAAGGTGGGCCCCGCTTTGGATCACACATCCGGGCCGCTGCTCGGGGCGCGGGTCCGGGTCGCCGGGCACGCCGACCCGGCGGTGGCGCGGCCGATCGTCGCCCAGGCGAACGTGAACGTGAACGGTCGCGCGGTGCGGGTCCAGGTCGCGGCCGCGACCACCAGGGAGGCGATCGACCTGCTCGCCGCTCGGTTGAAGACGCGCCTGGAGCGGTTGGCGCGGCACCGGGAAGCAGTGCGTGGTGGACGGCCCGGTTTGCATCCACAGCACTGGCGCCACGGCGACGCCACGCGGACATCGTTACCCCACGCTGTGGAAGCGGCCGAGCAGCGGCAGATCGTCCGGCGGAAATCGTATGCGCTGGCCGGCGAAACCTGCGACGAGGCCGTCTTCGACATGGAGACCCTGGACTACGACTTCCACCTGTTCACCGAATCCGGAACCGACATCGACAGCGTGCTCTATCGTGTCGGCGATACCGGTTACCGTCTCGCGCAAGTCGGTCCGCTTCCCGAAGCCGTCACCCACGGTGCCGTGACGTTCACCATGAGCCCGGCACCGGCACCGGCGCTCGACCTCCACGAAGCCATCGCGCGACTCGAGCTGACCGGTTTGCCGTTCGTCTTCTTCCAGGACAAGGCGTCCAACCGGGGCAGCGTGCTCTACCACCGCTACGACGGCGACTACGGCCTGATCACACCGCCGACGCGGCAGTGAGAATTCAACCCTGGAAGGGGAACATCATGAATATCCGCCACGCACCGCTGTATGTGCTCGCGCTGGCCGTCCTCGTCACCCCACTGGTTTTGGCCGGTCTGCCGGCCATTGCCGTTCTGTTGCTCCAAGTCGTCCTGGCCTGCCCGCTTTTGCTGCTCGTCCTGATCGGCAGCTACAACGGACGCGAAGTCGCGGAGTGCGTCACCCAACCCGACGCACAAGCCCGCTGACGCGCTCCCCAACTTGGTTTTGCCGCGACCGATGCCCCACGCGGCCAGCCCATTCGGCGAGAAGATTCGGCGAGAAGGTTCGGGGAATCCGACATCGTGGATGTGCGATACAGGGTCGCAGAAACGCCGGAGGAGACCGGCGGCGGCGTGTTGTGTGCGGTGGGGCAATCGAGCTTCGCCGCCTGCCCATCGAGGGACTTTCGTCCCTGCCACGCATGAGACGCGGCAGTAATGCTCGATGGTGAATCCGATGAAAACGAAAGGCAAAAGCCATGACCGATTCCACTGCCTCGCAGTCCTTCCCGCCGCTGATCGCGGCTGTCGATGGGTCGGCGATCTCCCATCAAGCTGTCGCCTGGGCAGCGGTCGAGGCTGCCTTGCACCACCGGCCGCTGCACATCCTCACCTCTATGGCGTTGCCCGGCGGTTTCGGTCCCGGCATGACATTGAGCGAGTCTGACCTGGAATGGATGCGCCGCGACGGCGAACGGATCGTTACCGAAGCCAGCCGGATCGCGCGAGCGGCTGTGCCGGGTGAGGAACTCGCGCTCACCACCGAGGTGTCCTTCGATATCCTCATTCCCACGCTGATCGACCGTTCGCACCAGGTGAAGATGCTGGTGGTCGGCAGCCGGGGCCTCGGTGCGTTCGAACGCGGGATGCTCGGCTCGGTCAGCACCGCGGTGACCCGGCACGCGCATTGCCCGGTCGCAGTCATCCACGACGTCGCCGGTATCGAGCCGGAATGGGCGGACAAGCCGGTTGTGGTCGGTGTCGACGGCACCAGCAACAGTGTTCCCGCCGTCGAACTCGCATTCGAGGAGGCGTCCCTGCGCAAGGTCGGTCTGAGCGCGGTGCATACCTGGAGCGATGCCACTGGGCTCGATTTCCCGGCGCCGGGCGGGGATGCCGCGCTGGAGTCGGAGGAGGCATTGCTCGCCGAACAGTTGGCCGGCTATCGCGAACGCTATCCGGATGTTCCCGTCCGGCGCATCGTCAAGGTGGACCGACCGGCTCGCGCGCTGCTCGACGAATCGGAGAACGCGCAGCTGCTGGTAGTCGGGAGCCATGGCCGCGGCGGATTCGCCAGCATGCTGCTCGGCTCGACCAGCAACACGCTGCTGCATTCGGCGCAGTGCCCGATGATCGTCGTGCGAGACCACAAACGCCCTCCGGCGTGAGCAGTCTCCGCACCTTACGCGCCCGCGCGCCGAGCCACCACGTCTGCGTGGGGTACTGGGTCCGGCTTCCTGATCCGCTAAGGGGTCACCGGACCCCGACTTGCGGCCATTGGCCTCTTCGTCGGCACTGTCACCGAGTGCGACGCTGGCGATGAAGACACCGTTGTCGAGAACGAGGTAAGAGCAATGCCCAAAGGGCACCCCGATGCCGACAGCGCGCGGGCCGCCTTGGCGCTGGCCGTGCGCGCGCGTTCGGTGCACAACACCCAGCCGTGGCAGTGGCGCGTCGGCGACACCACCGTGCACCTGTACGCCGACGACAGCCGGAGGCTGCCGCACGCGGACCCCGATCGCCGCGATCTCATCCGGGCCGATCTACTGTCCGACAGTGGTTTTCCGCAGCTCATAGTCAGAATCGGCTGGGCGGCCACCAGTGCTGCGCAGGTCCCGATGACCCCGCGTCGCGCACTGTCCGACGTAGTGCACCCCCTGTGACCTGGCGTCCGCCGGGCCTGGCGCAGTTCAGCGGCTACCAGCTCGCATGGCTGCGCGACGACACGGTCGCAGGTCTGACCGTGGCGGCTTATCTGGTGCCGCAGGTGCTGGCATATGCGACCCTCGCCGGACTGCCACCAGTTACCGGACTGTGGGCGGCACTCGGCCCGCTGATCATCTATGCGCTGCTCGGCGGCTCGCGGCAACTGTCGGTAGGGCCGGAGTCGACGACCGCGCTGATGACGGCGGTGGCCCTGGCACCGCTGGCCGCGGGTGACCCGCGGCGCTATGCGACGCTCGCCGCGATGCTGGCGCTGCTGGTGGGCCTGATCTGCTTCGCAGGGGCGCTGGCCCGGCTCGGCCTACTCGCGGATCTACTGTCCAAACCCGTGCTGATCGGGTACCTCGCGGGCACCGCCGGAATCATGATCGCCAGTCAGTTGGGACGGGTCACCGGCGTACCGGTGGACGGGCAGACCATTCCCGCACAGCTTCGCTCGTTCGCCACGAACCTCCACCTATGGCATTGGCCCACCGCGACTCTGGCCGCCGTGGCACTCACCGCCCTCCTACTGCTCGGCATCCGTGCGCCGCGAATACCGGGCCCGCTGCTCGCGATGCTGCTCGCGACGCTGACCGTCGCGGTGTTCTCCTTGCAGCGATACGGGATCGAGGTCGTCGGCGCGGTCGAGTCAGGTATTCCGCTGCCCGGCGTCACCGCAGTGCCTCTCGATGACATCGCCAAATTGGTGCTGCCCGCGATCGGGATCGCGGTCGTCGGGTTCTCCGACAACACGCTCACCGCACGGGCATTCGCGGCGCGCCACGGCGAGAACATCGACGCGAATACCGAACTCGGCGCACTGGGCGCCAGCAACGTGGCCGCCGGTCTGCTGCATGGCTTTCCGGTCAGCTGCAGCGGCAGCCGCACAACCATCGCCGATATCGCCGGCGCCCGAACACAGCTGTACTCGGTGTTCGTCGCGGGCGCGGTGGTGGCGGTGCTGCTGGGAGCGCGCGGAGTGCTCGCGCAGTTCCCGTCCGCCGTGCTCGGCGCGCTGGTCGTCTACGCGGCGCTGCGGCTGATCGACGTCGCCGAATTCCGTCGGATAGCCCGATTCCGGCGTAGCGAACTGGTGCTGGCACTCGGCACTGTCGCCGCGGTACTCGCGTTCGGGGTGCTGTACGGCGTGCTGGTCGCGATCGCACTGTCCATCCTCGACCTGTTGCGCCGCGTCGCGCGCGCCCACGACGCGATCCTCGGCTTCGTGCCCGGTTTGGCGGGCATGCACGACATCGACGACTACCCGGCGGCGAAAGTCGTCCCCGGACTGGTGGTCTACCGCTACGACGCACCGCTGTGCTTCGCCAACGCGGAAGACTTCCGGCGCCGGGCGCTGTCCGCCGCACAGCAGCGGACCGACCGCCATGATCCGGGCGAGCCCGTGCGCTGGTTCGTACTCAACGCAGAGGCGAACGTCGAGGTCGACCTGACCGCGTTGGACGCGCTACGGCAACTACGCAGCGAGTTAGCCGCGCGCGGAATCGTGTTCGCGATGGCCCGAGTCAAACACGACCTGCGGGAAGCCCTCGAGGCGGCCGGGCTGGCCCAAGAAGTCGGCGCCGATCGGATCTTTCCGACTCTGCCGAGCGCATTGGCGGCCTATCGACGGGAAACAGGCGCCGACGACGTCCCCACCCAGTGACTTCGTTTCCGCCCGCCGCCCGGGCACCCGAAGCACCTTCGACAATGCAACCGGCGTGCACCCACGTCAACGCCAGCGTCGCGAACAGGCGGCCCGGTGCCTACATGCTGGTCTCGCCGGAGAAGGGCCCGGACTCAGCCGGCCGACCTCTGGGGCAGCGGAACCGACCAGCGGACGACCGTGCCGCTGGTGGGCCCCGGCGTGGCGCTGAAGCTGCCACCGGCCGCATGGGTGCGAGCGGCCATGTTGTCCAGCCCGCTGCGACGGGAGATGTCCTCGGGTAGGCCGATACCGTTATCGGTGATCTCGAGGATGACGTCGTCGCCGATGGTGAGTTTGATCGAGACCGCGCTCGCATGCGCGTGCCGGACCACGTTGCTGAGTGCTTCTCGTAGCACAGCTTCGACGTGGTCGAACATGGTGGAGGTCAATACCGACACCGGCCCGGCCAGGCGGATCGAGGTGCGCAGTTCGGTTTCAGCCGTCATCTCGGCCACCACGGCATGCAGGCGTTTGCGCAGGACCGGCGCTTCAGCGGAGGTACTGGAATGCAGATCGAAGATCGAGTGCCGGATGTCCTGCACGATGGTTTGCACGTCGTCGATGGTCTCGGTCAGCCGGGACTTGATCTCGGGGGCGCGGGCGCGCTGCGCCGTACCCTGCAGCGACAACCCGACGGCGAAAAGCCGCTGGATGACGTGGTCGTGGAGGTCGCGGGCGATGCGGTCGCGTTCGGAGACGACGTCGAGTTCGCGCATCGTGCGCTGGCTATTCGCCAGCTGCAAGGCTAACGCGGCTTGGTTGGCGAAGGCTGTCATCATCGTTCGGCCCACGGCGTCCAACGCCGGCGTCCCGGCCGAGCGCATGACGGTCAGCACACCGATGACCGACTGGCCGGCCCGCAATGGCGAGGTCAGTGCCGGACCGTACTTCATGGGCGAATCAAGCCTCAGGCCAGCGCTCGGTTCATCGGCCGAAATGCCTTCGTTGTCGCGGAACGCCGCACCGGTAGGTGAACCGTGCACTGGAATCCGCTGTCCGACGATCTTCCCGGCGTCGGTTCCGGCTGCCGAGACCACGACGAGTTCGCTGACCTCATCCGACGGCATCTCAGGGTCCTCGGGCAAGGCGAGAAAGACACACGCGGACTGGGTCGCCATCAGCGCGCGTTCGGTGATCAGTTCGAGCACTTCGGACGGTTCCCCGCCGGCCAGCACGACCGTCGCCACATCCTGTGTGGCTTCCAGCCACTGCTGGCGGATCCGGGATTCCTCGTAGAGGCGGGCATTGGCGATCGCGATACCCGCTGCGGCCGCCAACGCCTGGACGACGACCTCGTCGTCCTCGGTGAACTCCTGGCCGTCGGCCTTCTCGGTCAAATACAAATTGCCGAAGATCTCGTCGCGGACCTGAACAGGCACCCCGAGAAAGGTTTTCATCGGTGGATGGTCAGCGGGGAAACCCACCGATGACGGGTGTGCGGACAGATCAGCCAGGCGGATCGGTTTCGGTTGCTCGAACAGCAGCCCGAGGACGCCGTGCCCGCGTGGCAGATCACCGATCAGGACCCGGGTGCGGTCGTCGATGCCCTCGTATACGAACTCAGCCAGCTGCCTGGAGGTCTGGTCGGTTTCCCGGACACCGAGCGCACCGTAGCGGGCATCGACCAGCTCGATCGCGGCATGGACGATCGTTCGCAGCGTGTTGTCCAGATCCAGACCGGCCGTGACCACCAGCATCGCCTCGATGAGCCGATCCATCTGATCACGCACACCGACGATCTCCGCGATGCGATCTTGCACTTCGGCCAGCAGCTCGCGCAGGCGGGACGGGGCCAGAGCCCCGATCACCGGCGGCCTGCCGTCTAGGCCGAAGTCGGCCGATGGACCCTGCATACCGACATTCTGGCATCCGCCGGTCGACCGAGCAGCACGCTACCCACACGGCACAAGGTCGCTACCGATCCGAGCGGGCCGAGACAGCACATCCTGTTCACCGCAAGAGACCCAACCTGTCGAGGCGGCACTGCGGCGCTCGGCCGCGAACCCTAGGAAGCGGTCGCGGCGAATGGCCGGCAGTTCGCCGGTGCGCGCCCACGTCCCAGCCGCGACGGCACCGGAAGTCCGCTCATCAGGGGTCCTCATGCTCTGCCCAGCGCCCCGGCGGCGAGGGATCGTGGAGGGAAGCATTCGACCACGAAGGGCCAACGACACCCATGGACCGCGCACTGCCGGACGACGAAATCGTCGAAACCGCGTTGGCACTGGCCCTGCGCGCGCCGTCGAGACACAACATCCAGCCGTGGCGCTGGCTGATCGACCAGGGCAGCGTGCACCTGTATCTGGATCGGGCCCGAGTGCTTCCCGCGACCGAGGTCGTGGAGCGAGATCTGCTCCTGAGCTGCGGTGCCGCGTTGCACCATTTGTCGGTGGCTTTCGCCGCGCTGGGATGGGCGACGATTGTGCGCCGGATGCCGAATCCGGATGATCCCGACTACCTGGCCGCGGTGACGACAGTGGCGCATCGGCCAACCAACCAGGACATCGCGATGAGCGCCTCGATCAGCCAACGGCGCAGCGACCGCAGAAACTACCGCAGCTGGATCATCCCACCCGGCTACCTCGGGCTACTCACCGAGCGCGCCGCGGCCCTGGGTGCGCTGATTCGCCCGGTTCGCGCCCGCGCCGCCGACCGACTGTCCGTCGCGACGCAGTCCGCAGCCGGCGCCCCATGCGGCGATCCGGCGATCGGCATCCGACGCTGCAGCGGCATCGAGGAAGCGACAGCATGCCGGACCCAGGCATTCTTCCTCGGTGACAACCTCCCTGAAGCCGCGGTTGCCGCCTCGGCCCGTGCTGACGCGACAACAGAACCAGACCACGCCGACCTTCTTCTACTGGGCACCTCCGCCGATGACCGACTCGCAAGCCTCCGTGCCGGAGAGGCGATGAGCGCGGTCCTGCTGACCGCCACCAATGTGGGACTGGCCACTTGCCCGCTCTCCGCACCGCTCGAAAGCACCGAGCTACACCATCGCCTGCGGCGGGACATCCTCGACGACACCGCACACCCCCAGGTCATCCTGCGGGTGGGTCGAGCACCCAGTAGCGCTGACCCGCCACCGATGACCCCGCGCCGATTACTCGCCGACGTGCTCGCCCTCGTCAATACCTGACCGAGCCCCTGGTCCAGTCCGATCCTGGGCAGGGGCGGTTGTGCAGCACCGGTCCCGGCAGTAGTCGGAATGGCGCCGCCATCTCTGCTGAGAATGGGCATTGCGTTGCGTCTCGAGGGCGATCGTCACCTGTGCGCTCCCCTGCCGGGGCCATGCGGCGAGGACAGCCTCGGCCGATGAAAGCAACCGCTCATACCTGTCGACGTACCGGCTCGCTGTTATCGAGCAGACGTTGACGCGCCAGCCGCTCGCTGAGCTCGGGCAGGCCGCCGACCGGGCTGCCGGCCAGATCCTGCACACACCGCCGCACCACCCGGCCGACCCAGGGCCGGGCCACCCGGTTGCCGAACTCGACGCAGAGCCGGTCGACGGTCACCTCGATCCAACGGTGCTCACATGCGTCGCTGGGGGCGAGGATGGCTGCGTCGGTCACCGGCTCAGCATGCGCAATCATCTCGGACTGGCACCAGAGTCGAAGGACCCTGCTCGGTGGTCTGTTCGCCTGATCCGGTCGGGCGGGCATGCGGCACTTCCCGGATACCGTCACCACTGCGATCCGCGTGGCAACCAGACCCGAAAGGTCTCACGATCCGATTGCAGTCGGGTACCTACCTTCCGATGCTGATCAGCAACGTCGATCTCCTCTACGTCCACTACGGGGACCCCCTTCAACGCAGGTCAAGGACCCCGTGGCGCTCGCCGAGTAGAGCTCGGCCTGCCCGCCACCGAGCATGGCCCCCGAACACCACCCCGTCACGCTCGGCGCCCGCGACGCCTACGCCCACCACGACCTTCCTGGCGAGCGGGCCCCGGTCGATCCTGTAAGCGGCAGCTGGAGGTTGGTTGTTCGTAGATGGCATTATGTGCGATGTAGTGACGCGCTTCACCGGGAGGTCCAGTGCCGACGACACCCGACTCGGACAACGATCGAGTAGACCTCGAGAGCCGGTACCCCAGCTCTGCTTTCCGCGTGACGACACGGGATCCCGTCGAACTGACGGCGGCATTGGGGCAGGTGTTCGATCAATCGGTAGTCAAACCTCCTGCCGGAGGGGCGCAAGTGTCCGTATGTTTTCGTGAGTACGCAATGTCCGGCATGTGGCTCGCTCGACTCTCTATATCGAGGGCAACAATGTGGTTGCCGGAAAACCCCTGCTACACGGTCTGCATTTCGACCGTCGGAGACGCGAGATCATCGGTGGGCGGACAGACCGTGGTGACCCGGGGAAATCAGTGCATCGTGGCGTCGGCGGGAAGCGCTGCGGAAGTGGAGTACCTTTCCGATCGGTGCAACGTTATTCAGATACGTTTCGATCGTGCTGCCCTGCAGAACGAATTATCACACATTCTCGGACGCTCGGTGTCGACCCCGCTGACCTTCGATCTGTCGCCGGATCTGAATGTCCTCGGGCCATTTCAGTCCACCTTGAGGCTTCTCGAGGAGGAAGTCGGCAATCCGAGGATCCTCGCCCGGAAGCCTATTGCCGAGCAATTGTATCGTTTGTTGGCCAGCAGCCTCATCCACTCGGCTCCTCATAATTACAGCGCCGAAATCGCGTCGCCCACCGGCTTTACCGGACCACGAGCAATCCGCACCGCTATCGAACTCCTGGAAGCGGACCCACTCGGATTCACCACTGTCGGCGACATCGCGAAGGCGGTCTCGCTCAGCGTGCGTGCCCTCGAGGAGGGGTTCAACCGGCACGTCGGCACGACACCCATGCAGTACCGGAGGCGAGTGCGCTTGGAGCGCGCCCGCCGGCAACTGCTCGACGCGGACGCCGAGGACATCACAGCTACCTCGGTGGCATCGAGATGGGGGTATGGCAACTACGGCAGATTCGCCGCGGAGTACCGCAGAGAATTCGGCAGTACTCCATTCGAGGACCTCCAACGATGACGGTTCGACGGTCGCCGGCCGACGGGGTCTCGAATCCACTTCGGCATCACCGTTTGTGGACCGGCTACGGGCAAGCCCGCGCCTCGATGAGGACAATATCTACCGATCGCCCCTCAGCGGTGTAGGACGATTCCGGGGCTATTCGGTTTCCGCGCCGAGTTGAACCGCGGACCGTTGCAGCGCACCGTTCCTGCTGTGGTCATTGCGAAGTTGCTCGGTATGCACTCATCCGAGCAGCGATCGATGAACAGCACCTTCACCGCCTTCACCGAATAAGCAACGGCCGTTCCATCACTGTGACGGCATTGAAGCACGAGTCGGCGTGTCGAGGCCGCACCCCTGGCGGATTCGTGCCGGAATTCCGGCCGGATCGACACCGCACGGACTGCTCGATGAACAGCGCGCAGCGACCGAGGTGCCGCGATTTTCGGCTGTGACCCGGCCCACGCATGTCGCTAACTTTGAGCGCACGGCTGCACCATCGGCCCTATTGCACACGCGGTAGCGCTGCGGCGCCGAGATATTTGGAAGAAGTCGGCGGCACACGATTCGCCGAGCCACCCCGCTAGGAGATGGATATGACCAAGATTCCCACCGCACGTGGTGACGAGATCGACTCCAGTGAACTGGGTTTCACCTTGATCACGGAGTGTGTGGTCGGCCCTCGGACGATGGAAGTCGAGCTGAACTGGCCCGATCACTCCTTTACTTCTGTCCCAGTGGAACAGCGTATCGCCGAGACCGTCAAGCAGCTGGAACACGCGAAGGATGCCGGAGTCGACACGATCAGCGACCGCACGATTCCCGGCGCCGGGCGAGATGTCCGACTCCTGAAGCGGATCGCGGAGCAGACCCGGATCAATATCATCGTGCCGACCGGGTGGTACACGTGGACCGATGCTCCGCACCCTTTCATGATCATGGACATGCTTCCGGAGACCGCGTCGACGTCCTGGCCTTCGTTGGCTGACTACTTCGTCCGTGACGTCGAGGAGGGGATTCTCGACACCGGCGTTCGCGCTGGAACCATCAAGATCACCAGCGACCACCACGGGCTGATGGACGGCGTGAAACTCGTGATGCGGGCCGCCGCCGAGGCGCACCGGCGTACCGGCGTACCGCTGGTGACCCATACCGGCATCGGACTCGGCATTCGCGTCGCCAAGGACCAGCAGGATTACCTCGAGCAGCTCGGCGTCGACGTCAGCCGCGTCAACTTCGGGCACGTCGACTGGACCGACCCTTCGGTCGATCTGGACGAGTTCGAACAGGTCCTGAGCAAGGGATCGTTCCTGTCCTTCGATACCGCGGGGCTGGACTACCAGTGGCCCACGGACCATGCCGCCGCGATCCGGCGCACGCGCATCGAGCGCATCACCGGCCTGATCGAGCGGGGGTACCTCGAGCAGATCATGATCTCCCAGGACGACTCCACCTACCATGACCTGAACCCCATGCCGGAACGCGAGCACCCCACGTTCACCACCGTGTCCCGCCGCATCATCCCCGAGCTGAAGGCCGCCGGCGTGACCGATGAGCAGATCACGCAGATCACCGTCGCGAACCCCCGCCGACTGCTCGAGACGCGCGACCGTGGCAGGTACTGAGTCCACGGCCCCGGTCACGCGCATATCTGATTGAGATTAGAGAGAATTCCCGATGTCCCCTGATCCCCGATCCCAAACCGTCGACGGGCTCATCCGGCGAGCTGCGGCTCGCTCTCCGAAGACGGACGCCCTCATGTTCGAGGATGAAACCTGGACTTATCACCAGCTCGACTTGCTCGTCGACCTGCTCGCGACTCGCCTGCTCGACGTCGGACTCGAGCGCGGAGACCGAGTTGCGGCGTATGGAGGAAATTCGGCATCGTACGTTCTGCTCTTTCTGGCCTGTTCGCGCGTGGGTCTGGTTCATGTGCCGATCAACAATGCGCTGACCGAGCATGAACTCGAATACATGCTCGAGGACTCCGGCGCCTCCTGTGTCGTCAGCGACCCGGAGTTGGTGCCGCGCGTCGAAAAGGCTGTTGCAGACCGGGCCGTAGGGGTACTCGAATTTTCCACGGGCGACAACGGGATCGTGCCCAGCTGGAAATCGGAGTGCATTCGCCCGCCCAAGGTGCACAGCCCCGCTACCGGCACTGACCTCGCGCAGCTTCTGTACACCTCCGGGACTACTTCGCGGCCCAAGGGCGCGATGATGACCCACGGGGCGCTGATCAGTGAGTACGTCTCGTCCGTTGTCGCGCTCGACTTCGACAGTACCGATCGCCCCCTGGTGTGTATGCCGCTGTATCACTCGGCGGGAATGCACATCTTCACCATGCCTCACCTGATGCTCGGCGCGACGGTGCAGATCATGCGGAAGCCCGAAATCGGTGCGATTCTGCAGCGAATCGAACAGGAGCGCATCACCTCGCTCTTCCTGGCACCGACGGTGTGGGTCCCGTTGTCGCACCATCCGGACCTCGAGACACGGGACCTGTCCTCGCTTCGCAAGGCGCAATACGGCGCATCGATCATGCCGACGCCGGTGCTGGAGAAGCTTCGCCGTTCGCTTCCGGGCGTCGGCTTCTACAATTGTTTCGGGCAGTCCGAGATCGGGCCCCTCGCTGCGGTTCTGCGTCCCGAGGAGCATGATGCCCGGCCGGCGTCGTGTGGTCGTCCCGTGCTTTTCGTGGAGACCCGGGTCGTCGACGAGGCCGGTGCGGACGTGGCACCGGGCGAAGCCGGCGAGATCATCTACCGGTCGCCGCAGTTGTGCAACGGATACTGGAGCAAGCCCGACGCTACTGACAAAGCTTTCGCCGACGGCTGGTTCCACTCCGGAGATCTCGTCGTGAAAGACGAAGACGGGTACTTGACTGTCGTCGACCGCCTGTCGGACGTCATCAACACCGGCGGCGTGATGGTGGCGCCCCGGGAGATAGAAGAGGCACTCTACGAGCACCCTGCGACCGCCGAGGTCGCCGTGGTGGGCCTGCCCGACGATCGCTGGATCGAGGCCGTGACCGCCTTTGTCGTCCTGAAGGACGGACACCGTGATCTCACCGCCGGCGAATTGATCGATCACGCCAAAGCCCGGCTCGCACCGTTCAAGGTGCCCAAGTCGATCCGGTTCGTGGACTCCCTGCCCCGGAATCAGAGCGGCAAACTCCTCAAGCGGGAACTACGAGATGTCTCCCCGCACAGACCTGTTTCGTGATGTTCGCCGTGTCCCGATGCTCATCGCGGCCGACGACGGCACCCGCCCATCAATTCTCGACGACCTGAAGGACAACGCATGACTAGAATCGCTATTGCCGGTGCCGGACCAGTCGGCCTGATGGTCGCCAGAGAACTACAGATGCACGGCATCTCGACGATCCTGATCGAGGCCGCCACAGAGCGGTCTTCGCATTCGAAGGCGTTGGGCATCCACGCCCGCACCATCGAAATTCTGAAGATGCGCGGACTCGCCGATGACATGCTGGAAAACGGCATCCGGCTTCCCCGGCATCACTTCGCCATGCTCGGGAACAGTATCGACTACTCGCGGCTGCCCAGCCCCTTTCCCTTCGTCCTGGCCTACCCTCAGGTCGGGACCGAAAAGACCCTCGAGGCAGCCGCGCTGGAATCCGGCGCCGAACTGCGTCGCGGACACCGCGTTGTCGGTCTCAGCCAGTCTCCGACCGCAGTGTCCGTCGAGATCGAAGGACCAGACGGTCGCTATACCGAAACCGTCGACTACCTCGTGGGCTGCGACGGGGGACGCAGCGTGGTGCGTGAAACTACGGGAATCGACTTCCCGGGGTCCGAGGTCACCATGTGGTCGTTCCTCGGCGAGGTCTTCCTCGACTCGCCGCCGGAACGAGGATTTGCGCGCCACAGCGCACAGGGTGCAGTATTCGTAGCACCGGTCCCCGGTGGGTTCTATCGGGTCGCCGGCGTCGATCTCGCGAGACAGAACCCGGACGGCCCACTCGAACTCGACGAGTTCCGTGAGACCGTGATTCGCACGGCCGGAAGCGATTTCGGGATGCGTGACCCGGTCTGGCTCTCTCGTTTCGGGGACGCGTTTCGACTGGCGACCGCTTACCGAAACGGTAGGGTCTTCCTCGCCGGAGACTCGGCGCACATCCACTACCCCGCAGGTGGAGTCGGGCTCAACATCGGTCTCCAGGACGCACTCAATCTCGGGTGGCGACTGGGGCTGGTGGCCTCCGGACGAGCTGACGAAGCCCTCCTGGACGGCTACCACGCCGACCGTCACCCGGTCGGCGAGGCGCTCATGACCACCAGCCAAGCTCAGACTGCGGTGATAAAGGCATTCGCCCCTGGCGATCAAGGCCTTCGTACACTCACCGACGAGCTGATCGGATCGGTGCCGGAATACAACTATGAACTGGCACTGCGCCTTTCGGGGCTCGCGGTGCGTTATCATGTTCCAGCTAGCGAGCACCCCCTTGCCGGGACGCGCGCCTTGGACGTACAGCTGGCCGACACCGATGGCGCCACCCTGTTCGATCAGTTCAATACCCCTCGATTCGTCCTTCTGCACCGTGACGACCTTCCCGTCGGCGAGATCGACGGTGTCCACGCTGTCACGGTGAAACAAGCAGACCTTGCCGCCATCGGATGGTCGGACGTGACCGCCGTGCTGATCCGGCCGGATGGCTATGTCGGCTGGGCAACCGAAGGCAGCGACCCGGGGGCCATCACCCAAGAGGCTGCCGAAGCGCTGGCGAGGACTCTGCGCCCGAACTCGGCAGAACTCGAACACGAGCCCGCCGAGCATTCGCTGACCGCCGGCTGACCCGCTCGACACCCATCCACCACTCTTCGGCCTGGCAAGATCGAGGTTCGAGATTTCGCAGAGCCGCTGAAGCACTCGCCGGACGCAACCCTCGATGATTCCTGGCCGCGGTACCGAGCCGAGTAGATCACCGTGTCTCCGACACTCAGTGTGTGAGCGTGCGCAGCGTGTCGATCAGCTCAGGACCGCGTGCGCCCAGCGGCGCGAGGAATCTGGCCTCGGTCTCGGCCCGGACCCGCTCGGCCGTGGCCAGCCGTGCCCGCCCGTCCGCGGTCAGTTCGACGATGTTCTTGCGCCGATCCTCGGCGCTGCGGCGGCGGGCGAGCAGACCCTTACGTTCAAGGGTGTCGGTGAATTGGGTCATGGTGGTGCGGTCGATACCGAGGCGCTGGGCTACCGCCAGCTGTGACTGCGGGGTGTCGGTCGCGTCCAGTAGGACCAGGACGGCGAGTTCGCGGCTGTCGATTCCCAAGGGCTGCAGGGCTGTTCCGATTTCCTCGGCCAACCGTTGGTAGGCGTGTTTGAGCAGGTAGCCGAGGCGGGAGCGGAGCACATCGTCGGACGCAGCCATGACGCGGATTCTACCGCTATACTGATCGTCAGATTGACTGATGATCAGTATGATTGCTGGAATGGTGGATATCAGATTCGGTGTGAAGACCACGCCGATGCGTGTCGGCTACGACGACATCCTGCGCGTCTGGGAGGAGGCCGACAGCTTGCCCGAAATCGCGGACGCGTGGCTGTGGGATCACCTGCTCCCGCTCGCGGGACCCCCGAACGGGCCGGTGCTCGAGGGCTGGACATTGCTGGCGGCACTGGCCGCACGCACCCACAGGCTGCGGCTGGGACTGCTGGTGACCAGCAACCGGATTCGCGAACCTGCGGTGCTCGGCAAGATCGCGAGCACGGTCGACGCCATCTCCGGTGGCAGGCTCATCATGGGCCTCGGTGTTGGCGGCACCCGCCAACCAGCCGATACCAGTGGGATCGCCGGGCCGAATCCGGCCGAGGCCGAGTATGCCGCCTACGGACTGCCGATGGTCTCGCCCGGCGAAGGCTTGGCACGCCTGGCCGAGACCATCGAGATTCTCGAACGAATGTGGAGCGAAGCGGAATTCGACTTCCACGGCCGCTACTACACGTTGTATGGCAATCGCAACGAACCCAAACCGGCCACGCGCCCGCCGTTGCTGATCGGCGGCTGGGGTGATCGCACGCTGCGACTCGCGGCCGCGCACGCCGACCTGTGGAACATTCCCGGCCCGCCGCACAACAGCGTGGAGTTCCTCATCGAACGCTCGGCGGTGCTGGACGGACACTGCGCCACGCTCGGCCGGAATCCGCAGGAGATCACCCGTTCGGTGCAGTACATCGTCGACTACGACGACCCGGCGGGCGCCCGCGGCACTGTCCTGGACCTGATCGGGGCAGGTTTCACCCATATCGTGCTGAGCCTGCGCGCGCCCTATCCCGACAAAGCCGCGACCTGGCTGGCCGAGAACGTCGTCACTCCGGTACACGACCGGCTCTGAGGCGGGTCCGTGCCAGGCGAGGAAAGGCGGTGTGGGTCAGTGGGATCGATCATGCAAGAGCCGTCGCCCTGCCATCGTCGGCCGGGCCAGACCCAACCGACGTTGTCGGACGCTCAGTTCGAGCCGTGGCGGCTTGCCATCCACCCAAGCGGCAGCCATCTGCTCCGGGGCGCTGACCAGCCGCCGCCTGAGTTCGGGCGGAAACGGCACTTTCTCGCACCTCCTGGAACTGCAAACGGCAAGTTGCCGAGCGTACCGGCATGCGCCGCCGCTTCGGCCACTGAACGCGGCGGGATGCCCTGGCAGTCTGCCGGATAGCTCAACCATGGACGGCATCAACGCATCGGCGCCTGGGCCTGCCCGAAGCTGATATCGTTGAAGGTGCTTCCTTCGCATGCGGACACCGAGTCGAAGATGTGTACGGATGTCTCGGGTTCCAGTGCCCCGTACGGATGTTCGTGACGCTCGCGGTTCGGCGGTCACACGATAACCGGCTGAGGAGATTCGATGCACACTACTGCTGGTGACGATAACAGTGCGTCGGATTCGGTCGCGCACTCGGTACAAGCGATATTCAATCTCGCGGATCGCGATAAAGGGCAAGGTCCGTTCCCGTCCAACCGGTTCACTGTCCACGACAACGAGCAAAACACCCGGCGCAGAGTCGATCTCCCGAAGCCGGAATGTGCTTTACGCCCGTCCGATTGCGTGGACATCGACGTGATCAACACGTTGGACGGGTTCAACATCACTCCGCGGATATCAATCCCATTCGATGGCGAGATCGACCTTTCGACGGTGAGCAGCGAAACGGTGTTCCTGCGGAAGCTCGGAAGCACGCTCTCCAGCCAAGGTTCCGGGAGCCGAATCGTCGGAATCAACCAAATCGAGTGGGACATCGCGACAACCACACTGCACGTCACGGCCGACGACGCGCTTGACCAACACACACGGTATGCCCTCTTCGTGACGGCTGGCGTCCGAGACCACAATGGCAAGCCCATCCGCTCCGAGTCGTTCGAGCGCTTCCGGCACGATGTGAACTTCGGTCAGTCCGGTGACTCGGGCCTAGCGGACTACCGCAAGGAGCTCCTCGACGCTCTGAAAGCCCTCGAAAATTCGGATACGAAGCCGAAGGACGTCGTTGTCGCCAGCGTCTTCACAACCCGTTCGGTCACCACGGAGCTCGAGAAGATCCGCGATCAGGTCAACGACGCAGTCGCGCCGGTCGCTTTCGACGTGACGACCTTCCCACTCGACTCCGTCACGAACATCACTTTCAAACTCCAAACGGGCACGGCGCCGACTTTTGCGCAGCCCATTTCGTTGATGAACCTACTTCAGAGCACACCGGGGATCGGGACGATCGGCTTCGGCAAGTACGTTTCACCCGATTACCGCAACAACGATCGAGTGATCCCGCCGACGAAAACGAAGTCGGGGGCGCCGACAGCGTTCGGGTCGAACGAGATCACGTTCGACTTGTACCTGCCCTCGGGAGCCAAGCCGTCGGGCGGATGGCCCGTCGCGATCGCCGGCCATGGCGCCGCCGGCCACAAACAGAACTCGACACCCGTCACGATCGCAGCAACTCTCGCCTCGAAGGGCATCGCGACCATCGCCATCAACGGTCCCGGGAATGGTGGTGGCCCACTCAGCGAGCTGACCGTCACGCGCAGCGACGGCAGCACGGCCACGATCCTGTCCGGCGGGCGCGGGCAGGACACGAACGGGGACGGTGTCATCGCGCCGGGCGAAGGCGCCAGCGCCGCGTTCTTCCCGATCCGTGACCGCGACCGAGTCCGCCAGACCGCCGTCGACCTCCTGCAGCTCGTCCGCGTGATCGGAACTCTCGACGATGTCGACGCGTCGCGCATCTATTACGTCGGGCAGTCCCTTGGCGGCCTGTATGGCACCGTCTTCGTTGCGGTCGAGCCGAGGGTTCGTGCGGCCGTCCTCAACGTCACGTTCCCGTTTTTGGGCACATTGCTGTCGCCCACGAGAGGCCGCCCCGCCGCCGGCGCCGCACTCGCCGCACGCACGCCGTCGCTGATCAACTCGCCCGGCATAGCGAGCATCGACGGCGTCGCCGTCGGCGGTTCACCGGCGAATTACTTCAACGAGAACCTGCCGTTGCGCGACCAGCCGCCGGTCACCAACACGATCGCCGGGGCCATAGCGATTCAGGAGGTCTTCGACCACACCGAATGGGTGCAGCAATCCGGGGGCGCGTTCGCCTATGCGGCGCGTCTGAGCGATAGGCCGATCCTGCTTCAAGTCGCCAAAGGCGACCAGCAGGCGCCCAACCCGCTATCCACGGCAGTGATCAGGGCCGGTGACTTCGCGGAGACCACGACCTTCTATCGCCACGACCTCGCCGTGGCACGCAACCCAGGGCTGCCCAAGGATCCCCACGACTTCCTGAACCAGACGCTCGGCTCGACCGCCGGCGGTCTGCCCGGCGGAGCCCAAGGGTCCATTGCTCGTGCCGCCCAACAGCAGATCGCGGACTTCCTCGCTTCGGACGGCCAGATAATCACCGATCCCGACGGCCCGGACACGCTCTTCGAGGTGCCGATCCCACTGCCGCTTCCGGAAACCACTTCGTTCATCGCTTGACCGTCTTGAACGTGTCCGGGCCCAGCCCAGCCGTTGGGTAGTGTGCCCACCGGTCAGCGTCGTTGGGCCGGCAATGCGAGCAACACATGGCAGCGATGGCCTGGATCTTCCGGGTACTCTGACGAACCTGTCCGCTGCCCGCCGAGCCGGCTAGCTGTCGACTCCAGAACCGTTGAGCGCGAGGGCGATCAGTCGATCCCCGCGCTCGGCCCCCGGCGTGTTCGCGGGTCCAGGCGGCGGCCTTGATGAGGGTGACGATGTCCGGAGTCGTGAGTACCGGGCACCACCCGTGCCAGGCGGGAAGCCTGCCCGTAGTTGAGGATCCCGGCACGCGGACACTGGTCCACGGCCCAACCAGGCAAGGTTCCGGTGACCGTCAGATCGTGATGACGACCTTGGCGCTGGCGTGTTCGGCTTCCAGGTAGTTGATAGCGGCGGCGACCTGGCTCAACGGGTAGGTGCGGTCGATCACCGGAGTGAGTTTGCCGGATTCGGCGAGCTCGGCGAGCGCGGTCAGATTCGCCTGGGACGGCTCTGCCTGCAGGACATCCACCCAGTGCACGAAACGTGCACACACCATGCCCGCGATCATCAGCGCCATCGGCCCGACGATCGAACCACCGCGATACACCCCGCCACCGGAGAGGACCAGCTTTCCTGCCGGTGCCAGCACCTGCCGCAGCCCGGCCATCGAATGATTGCCGACCAGATCGAGGATCAGGTCGTAACGCTCAGTGCCACAAGTGAAGTCGGCAATCGTGTAGTCGATGATATGGTCCGCGCCAACCGTGCGCACCAGCTCGGCATTCCTCGTGCTGCACACGCCGGTCACCTCCGCGCCGAATGCCTTCGCGATCTGGACGGCGAAGGTGCCGACGCCGCCGGACGCACCGTTGATCAGCACTCGTTGCCCCGCCTCGAGCTGCCCGAGATCCCGCAATCCCATGAGCGCGGTGTTGCCCGCCAAGGGAATCGCGGCTGCCTGCTCGAAGGTTGAACCGGCGGGTTTGCGCGCCACCACATTCTCCGCAGCGGTCAGATACTCCGCGAAGGCGCCGTCGGCCTCACCGAAGACCTCGTCATCGACCGCGAGCCCCGTGACATTTCGCCCCACAGCGGCGACTCGCCCGGCGAAATCGCGGCCGCGGATCCGCACCCGAGGCCCGCGCCACCCCATCATCGGCCGCGCCAGATACGGATCCCCCCGCATCACATGCCAGTCCAGCGCATTGACCGCAGCCGCATGTACCCGGATCAGCACCTCGTCGTCGCCGGGCACCGGCGTGTCGACCTCCCCGAATTCGAGCGCCTCCGTTGATCCGTACCGCTGCTGCGTGATCGCCTTCATCGCGTTCTCCGTCCGTGTCACCCGCCGACGCCGAAACGATAGGTCACCATCCGGTCGGCAAACATCCGGGAAAACCCCGAGACAACACCGGTCGAAAGAGTCGTCGGGGCTCGGGACGTCCTGTCCGTCCCGCGCCGGTCGTGACAGTTCCGGCAGCGAAGGACGTCGAGCGGGCCGGTTGTCGAGTGTCAGCTGAACGCCGCTGAAGTTCGGGTGAGCGACACCTCCAGTCGGGTGCGATCAGCGATTCCGATCTTGCGATCGGCAGCTTCCGATTCCCCGATGATCATCGCGACGCCGCGATTACGGTGGAGAAGTCCCGCTGGCGAAATCGGGTTTCCGATCGATGAGGGTATTCGAGTGATGGCCGAACAAAGTGATTCGAGCGGCGAGAAGGCAGAACCGCGCAGAAAGACGATCAGCAGTCCCTATATTCATCGGCTGCAGCGCCGGCATTTTCTGCTCTTCGATATTCTGCCGATTGTCGGCACAGCGGGAGCATTCGCGTTTCTCACGGTACACCCGTTCGGTGTGACCGAATTCGTGCTGCTGTTCTCGATGTGGCTGGTCACCGGGCTGGGGGTGACCGTCGGCTATCACCGATTGTTCACCCATCGCACGTTCAGCGCGGTGCCGTGGGTCGCCGGAGTGCTGGCGGTCCTCGGCTCGATGGCCGGACAGGGCGGCGTGGTGTCCTGGGTCGCGCTGCACCGGCGGCATCACGAGTACAGCGATCGAGAAGGGGATCCGCACTCGCCGAACCTTTCCGGCGGCGGCCTGCTCGGTACGTTACGCGGTCTGGCACACTCGCATTTCCTGTGGATGCGCCGTCATGAGTACCCGAATGTCGTGCACTACGCCCCTGACCTCATCAAGGATCGCGCTCTCGTGCGGATCGCCCGTTTGTACTACTACTGGGTGGCGCTCGGACTGTTCATCCCCATGGTGATCGGCGGGCTGGTGTCCCTGAGCTGGAGCGGGGCAGTGAGCGGTCTGCTGTGGGGCGGCCTGGTTCGGATTTTCGTGCTCGAGCACATCGTCTGGGCGATCAATTCGTTCCTGCACATGTTCGGCACGCGCAGCTACGTCTCTCGGGAGAACAGTCACAATAGTGGATTGTTCGCCTTGGTGACATTGGGTGAGTCGTGGCACAACAATCATCACGCGTTCCCCGAGTCGCCGTCTTTCGGCTTGGATTGGTATCGGTTGGATCCCGGTTTCTGGCTCATCAAATTTCTCGAGATATGCGGCCTGGCTTCGGATCTGAAGATACCCTCCACAACGCGGATAGCCGCCAAACGCATCTCCGGAAAATCTGGACCAGTCGGTAACGCAGCGTGAGGAATTGTCAACGTGGATATGAGTAGAGAAGCCATTGTCCTCTGGTGCAGGGAATACCTCGGAAGTCTGCTCGAAATTCCGGCGGAAGCGGTGGATCCCGCCGCGGACTTCGACCGGTTGGGCGTGGACTCGGCTCTCGCGGTCGCGTTGCTGATCGAGGTGGAGCAGCGCTACGGCGTGGACCTGGCGCCGGAAGATCTCTTCGAGAACCCGAATATCAACGCTGTGGCCACCTATCTGCATGAGCAAAGCAACCGGAGCGTGGCGTAGCCGTGAACGCGACGACCGGCGCCGATCGGGCCGCTGCGGCGGCGGCCGCGATCCGCCACCACTACGACGCGGGCAACGACTTCTATCGACTCTGGCTCGACCCGTCACTGAGCTACTCCTGCGCGCTGCGCGAGAACGGCGACGACACACTGGAAGTGGCTCAGGAACGAAAGTTGCGGTCCCATCTGGACGCTGTCGGCGCAGGCAACGCGGCCGCAGTGCTGGACATCGGCTGCGGGTGGGGTGCGATCCTGCAACGGCTGTCGCGGCAGTGCGGGGTGGCGCGGTCGGTCGGGCTGACCCTCAGCGCCGAGCAGGCCGAGTTCGTGCGGTCGAGTGATCTACCGGGCGTCGAGGTGCGGCTGGAGAACTGGGTGCACTACGAGCCGGACGTTCGTTTCGACGGGATCATCTCGATCGGAGCCTTCGAACATTTCGCCCGCCCCGATGACTCGCCGGCCGAAAAGATCCGGGTGTACCGCGAGTTCTTCACCCGCTGCCGCAGCTGGCTCAACGACGGCGGCATGCTGTCGCTACAGACGATCGTCTACGCCGATATGCGCCGCGAGGACGCGAGCGCGTTCATGCAACAGGAAATCTTCCCGGACGCGGACCTGCCTACGCTCGCCGAGATCGCGGCCGCTGCCGAAGGCCTCTTCGAGATCCGCTCCCTCACCAACGGGCGTCTCGATTACGCGTGGACCTGTGAAGAGTGGGCCCGCAGACTGCGGGCAACCCGTGCGGAAGCCGCCGGGATCGTCGGCGAGGAGGTGGTCGCCCGCTACGAGCGTTACCTCAAGCTTTCGGCGCTCGGCTTCCGGATGGGCAAGATCGGCCTGCTACGGCTCGTGCTCGCACCATACGGCGACCGGCTGTTCGCCAGGCCGGGAGTGCGGGCCGGATGACAATGCAAACAGACGATCACGAAAGCCCGACTCGGACACGAGTCCGGTTCAATCCGTTCAGCGCGGAATTCCGCCGCGACCCTTATCCGCTCTACCGGCAGCTTCGTGAGGCCCAGCCGGTGCACAAGACGCTGGGCATGTGGGTGATCACCCGGCATCGCGATGCACGCGGTGTCCTGCACGACCGCTCGTTCAGTGCGGGACTGATTCCGCGGCTGGTCGGCGAGCAGGCCGGGCGATTCGGGCAGCACGATGTCACGCGCATCGAGCGGCTGGGCCGGAAGTCGTTGGTATTCACCGACAATCCGGATCATGCGCGACTGCGCGGACTCGTGAACCGGGTGTTCACCGCTCGGGCGGTCGCGGACCTTCGGCCCCTGGTCGCACGAGCGGCCGAGAATCTCATGCGGCCGGCCTGGGACGCGGGCGGCTTGGATGTGATCACCGATCTTGCCGCTCCCCTGCCGGTGGCGGTGCTCGGTGAGTGGATGGGCCTGTCCGCCGATCTGCGCGAGAGGGTCGGCCCTTGGACGCATGACATCCGGTTCCTGCTGGAGCCAGGGCTGATGAAATCCGAGGACTTCACGCGGGTATGCGCGGTGGTCGAGCAGTTCGCCGCGGCCTTGGCAGTGGTGCTCGCCGAGCGCCGCTCCCGCCCGGGAGCCGACCTGATCAGCCGGCTGCTCGCCGCGCGAACGACAGGCGGCGACACGCTGAGCGATGAGGAGCTGATCTTCGTCTGCATCATGTGCTTCGTCGCGGGCAACGAGACCACCAAATCCTTGATCGGCAACGGTGTGCTGGCACTGCTGCGCCATCCGGACCAGGGCACACTGCTGCGGAGCCAGCCGAAGCCGGCCAGGGCCGCGGTCATCGAGGCGCTGCGCTACGACTGCCCACTCCAAATGACCAAGCGCGTGGCCACCCGGGATTGCGAGATCGGCGGGAAGCGAATCTCGGCCGGCGATCAGATCCTGGTGTGCCTCGGCGCCGCCAACCGCGACCCCGCCGTGTTCGACCGGCCCGACGAATTCGACCTGACTCGCGCCCCCGGCGACCATCTCGCATTCGGCCACGGCATGCATGGTTGCCTGGGTGGGCTGCTCGCCGAACTGCAGGCGGAGGTCGCGTTCGACTACCTGTACCGGCACTCGCAGGGTGTGGCGTCATCGGACGGCGAACTCGAATGGCAGGACCACAGCTTCATCGTCCGCGGACTGAAACACCTGCCGGTGACACTCGGGAGCGTCCGATGACGGATCCGACATGACGCACACTGCACTGCTACCCGACATCCTCCAGCGCCGCGCCGCGGGCGAGCCCAACCGGACCGCCTACGTGTTCTTGGACGAAAATGGTGTGGAGGCTGCCGCACTGACCTACCGCGAACTGCACGAGCGGTCGATGGCCGTGGCCCAGGAACTCGTCTCCCGGTGCGCGCCGGGTGACCGCGCGCTGCTGGTGTTCCCGCAGAGCCTGGATTTCGTCGTCGCGTACTTCGGCTGTCTCTACGCCCGCGTCATCGCGGTGCCGGTGAATCCGCCGCGCCACAAGAAGGTGCAGGACGCGACGCGAGCCATCGCCGCCGACTGCCGTCCCATCGCGGTGCTGACGCTGGGGGCGATGATCGAGACGCTGAGTCCGGTGCTGGAGCCGGTCTGCCCGGTCCGGCACTGGCTGGCCGTAGACGATGTCCCGCCCGCGGGGACGGACGCCACGCCCCCGACCGCCGACCTCGACTCCGTCGCGTTCCTTCAGTACACGTCCGGTTCCACCGCGGTTCCCAAAGGCGTGATGGTCACGCATCGGAACACGATGGCGAACGAGGAGATGATCCGGAGGGCGTTCGGCCATGACCGGGACTCCACGGTGGTCGGCTGGGCGCCCTTCTTCCACGACCAGGGCCTGATCGGCAACGTGCTGCAGCCGCTGTATGTGGGGGCGACCAGCATCCTCATGTCGCCGATGACATTCATCCGCCGACCACTGCTGTGGCTGGAAACCATCTCGCGATATCGCGCGCATACCAGTGGCGGCCCCAACTTCGCCTTCGACGCCTGCGTCGCGCGCGCGGTCGCGGGACAGCTGCCGGAACTGGATCTGAGTAGCTGGAAGGTGGCGTTCAACGGAGCCGAGCCGATCCGCGCCGAGACACTGACCCGATTCGCGGAAATCTTCGCACCGTATGGGTTCGACGCGCGGGCGCTGTATCCGTGCTATGGCCTCGCCGAGGCGACTCTCCTGGTCACGGGCAGCCGAAAAGGACATGGTCCGGTGACGCTCGACATGAATCCCCGAGCGCTCGGGGACGGGAATTACGCCGGTGGCGCCACGGACCGGGCCCGCACCCGAGCCGGGTCGGGGCGCGTTCTTCCGAACGAAGAACTGCGCATCGTGGATCCCGAAACCGGGCAGGTCTGCCCGCCGGACCGGATCGGAGAGATCTGGGTGTCGGGAGACCATGTCGCACAGGGTTATTGGGAAAAGCCCGAAGCGTCCGCCGATACCTTTCAGGCGCGGTGCGCCGATGATCCGGCACGAACCTACCTCCGCACCGGCGACCTCGGTGTGCTGGTGGACGGCGAATTATTCGTGGTGGGGCGGCTCACGGACGTGATCATCATTCGCGGCCGGAACTATTACCCCCACGACATCGAACACACCGTCCAGGCCGCGCATCCCGCACTGCGAGCCGGCGGCGGCGCGGCATTCTCGGTGCCCGGGCACGGCGGCGAGAAACTCGTTGTGGTGCAAGAGATCAAGCGCGAGCACCCGCCCGAGGCCGACGTCATGGACATCATCGGTGCGATCAGGGCGGCGGTCGTGCAGGAGCACGAAATCGCCCTCGGCGCGGTGGTGCTGACCCCGGCAGGCCAGGTGCAGAAGACCAGCAGCGGCAAGGTCATGCGAGCGGCGGCCCGGAAACGGTATCTGGCGGATGGATTCGCGGTCTGGTCGACGCGCACGGAAACCGAGCGAGCGAGGAGCTGAGCGCATGCAGAGCAGGCAAGCGGCGAACCCCGATTTCGAAGCGGCCGTGACGGGCGCGGTGCTGAGCATGCCCGCCGCCGGGCTCCTGGGTTTCACATTCGGCCGAGTGGCTCCCGGCGAAGCCGAGATCATCCAGCCGTATCGCAAGGAACTCACCCAGCACGACGGGTTCTTCCAGGGCGGGGTGCTCGGCACTCTGGCGGATATCGCTGCCGGCTCCGCGGCGGGCACCCTGCTGCAACCGGGATGGGTGAACATGACGATCGACTACACGGTGAAGATCCTCGCCCCGGCGAAAGGCCCGCGGGTCGTCGCGCGTGGCCGGGTGATCAAGCCCGCCGCGCTCCTCACAATCGCGGCCGCGGACGTCTTCTCGGTCGACGACGACCACGAAACACTGTGTGCCACAGCGCTGGTCACCATGCGCAACGTGCGAATATCCACCTCGTGACCTGGGAGCAGCGACCATGACCACCGACGCGTTCGTATTCGACCCATTCACCGCGGGCTTCGCCGAGGACCCCTACCCCGCTTATGCCCGGCTGCGTGCCGCCGCACCCGTCCATGAACATCCGCTCGGCTTCTGGATCGTGTCGAAGTACGAGGATGTCGCCGGGCTGCAGCGCTCGGCGCAGTCCGTCGACGAGCAGCAGTTGACCCAACTGCCGTCTTGGAAAACCGACAACAGCAGGCTCGGCAAGGAGAACCGCATGATGAGCGGACTGTCCATGCTGGACCGGGATCCGCCCGATCACACCCGGCTGCGGCGCCTGGTCGCGAAGGCGTTCACACCCCGAGCGATCGAAGCGTTGCAGCCGAGGATCGAGGTGCTCGTCGACGCCGCCCTCGACCGCATCGCCGAGGCGCGCAGCGCGGATGTCGTGGCGGAACTGGCGTTTCCCGTGCCGTTCGCGGTCATCTCGGAGATGCTGGGCGTGCCGGTGGTGGAGCACACCCGGCTGCGCGAACTCACCGCGATATTGGTGCTGGCGCTGGAACCCCTTCCCGATCCGGTTCTCCAGGCCAAGGTGCGCTCGGCCAACGAGGAACTGTTCGCGATGGTCGGCGAACTGGTCCGCTGGAAGCGTGCCGCTCCTGCCGACGACCTGCTGACCAGGATCATCACCGCGGAGCACGAGGGCGATGTCGCGAGCGAAGACGAGTTGGTCGCTCAGGTGATGCTGCTCTACATCGCGGGCCACGAGACGACCGTGAATCATCTCGCGGGCGGAATTCTCGCCCTACTGCGCCATCCCGACCAGGCACGACGGCTGCGGAAGGACCAGGGTCTGGCCGACAACGCCGTCGCGGAACTGCTCCGATACGACACTCCGGTGCAACTGATGCGCCGGATCACCATCGAGCCCATAGCGATCGGCGGATCGGTGATCGCGCCGGGCAATTTGGTGCTGGCCTGCGTCGGGGCCGCCAATCGTGATCCGGATTTCTGGGGCGCGGACGTCGACGAGCTGCGCCTGGACCGGCCGAATGCACAGCAGAACCTCGCGTTCGGTGCGGGCATCCACCACTGCCTGGGCGCTGCGCTGGTCCGGCTCGAGGCACGAGTCGCGTTCTCGCGCTTCGTGGAGCGGTTTCCCGACGCCACCATCGAGAACCTGCGCTGGAACGGCCGGATCAATGTGCGTGGCCCCGCGGAACTGTCGATCGCGGTGTAGCGCACAGATACTCGGACGGAGCCCATTCATGCAGACACTGACAGTCGACGGCGTGCCGATCGCTTACACCGACACGGGAGCTCCGGCGGGCCGCCCGAAGGCAGCCACCGTGCTGTTCGGTCACGGACTGCTGTTCGGCGGCTGGATGTTCCAGCCGCAGATCGAGATCCTGCGCGAGCACTACCGCTGCATCACGATCGACTGGCGCGGACAGGGCGCGACCCCGGCAACTACCGGCGGCTACGACATGGACACCCTCACCGGCGACGCCGTCGCCATGATCCGGCAGCTCGACATCGCTCCGGTGCACTGGGTCGGTCTGTCCATGGGCGGCTTCGTCGGGCAGCGCGTAGCGGCTCGTCACGGCGAGCTGCTGCGCTCACTGACATTGCTGGACAGCAGCGCCGAGCCCGAAGATCCCAGCAAAATCGGCGAGTACAAACGGCTGGCCCTGGCCCTGCGATTATTCGGAGCGAAACCGATCCTCGGCAAAATCCAACCGCACCTGTTCGGTTCCGGCTTCCTCGCCGACCACGCCGGCCAACCCATTATCGAGCAGTGGGCCACTCGCCTTCGGCGCTGCGATCGCACGGCCGTGCGCAAGGCGGTCCTCGGTGTTGCCGACCGTGCTTCGGTGGAGCGGGAGATCACCGCCATCACGATCCCGACGCTCGTCGCCGTCGGCACCGACGACACCGCGACCCCGCCCGCGCGGTCCGAGCGCATCGCCGAGTTGATCCCGGCCGCACGGCTGCACACCATCTCCGACTGCGGCCACACAAGCAGCTTGGAACAGCCGACGGTGGTCACCGCACTGCTGCAAGAGTTCCTCGCGACCGTAGGCCGTTCCTGACCTCACCATTGCGTCCGGCGCATAGCGCACGTCTCAGGAGCGTTGTAACGTCCCCGCCTTTGTCGCAGGATTCGAGAGCCTTGGCCGTCTTACCGAGGGCCTGTCTCGGTACGCGTCTGCCGACGGTCGCGATCACGACTGCGGGGATCCGTTCCGTTAGGCTCCTGTCTTCGCGCACCGCGCCGGCATCCACGTCGGTCGTCCCATCAGGGGCGGGGGGTGAAAGCATATGTGTGACCGGGCCGGCCACCCCACACGTTCGAGCCGGTGGTTGTGGTGACGACATGGCATAGCCTGGTGAGCTCCACGGCCGCGAGCGACCAGTCGCGGCCTTGCTCGTCGACGAACAGTGGATGATAAGAACACGGCGGTTCGGCGAGCCCACGGATCTCGGGGTCGCGGAAGCCGGGAAAATCGGGGACGATGAGTCGTGATCTGCCCGCACTGCAACACGAACCTGCTGCGCAAGGAACGCAGCGGTCGTCGATGCTCGAAGTGTCGGCGGGAGTTCGCGCTCGAGCCGAAGGAGAGCCCGTTCGGGCTGCACGATATCCGGATCCGAACGCTGGCTGAGCGGCTCGGTGACGGTCGGGATCTGCGCTACACGCTGACGCAGCTCTGGTACGCGGCCGGACGCAAGAGAATTCCGGATTTGTACCGGGTGTTCCGGCGCGTTCGCATCGGGATATCGGTTGCCATCGTGGTGATCACCTTCTTCACGGCCGTGAGCGGCGTGCTCCCGGCGGCCCCCGTGATCGGTGCTGCCGTTGTCGCCATGGTGCTTGCACACGTAGCCCTGCGGGCGGCCCGGCCGCAGTTCGAGCGTGCGGCCACCATCCGAATGCCGGTTCCGTACAACACCTTCCGCAAGGAGCTGATCGGTCGATGGACACCGATCTACGGTGGTCTGCCACCGGGTGCGGTGGACGAGGGCAAGGTTCGGCTGCCAGTGGTGGACCGGCCGCGATTCGCGGTGCTGTGCCAGGACCGCGGCGTGCTCGCCTGCCTCGCGGTGAACAATGTGCCGCATACCTGGGACATGGCGCTGTCCGACCGCATCGAACAGCTACCACCGGCGGTTCCGGTGCTCGTGCTGCACGACGCCAACCCGCCCGGCATCGTCCTGGCAGGACAGGCCCGCGCCGCGCTCGGCACCCGGGCCGTGGCGGTGGGTCTGCGGCCGCGCGCGGTCTCGACCAACGAGTCTGCGCTGCGGTTGCGCGAGCCTCGGCCGACGGAGGCCGACGCCGCGCTCCTGCGTCGGGAGCCATTGTCGGCCGACGAGATCGAGTGGCTCGCCGATGGGTGGTGGTCGCCACTAGCGGCGATTGCGCCCGCGAAGCTACTGGCGGTGCTGGCCCGCGCGGTCGAGCGGGTAGAGGAGACGGCCGATCCGGAGCACAGTCGCGCCCGCCAGGTAGGTTTTCTCACGTGGCCGACGGGGTGAACAGGCGTATGCTCGACCGGCTGCTGCGTGTTGCCGCCGAGCGTGCCGGGGCACCGAGCGGCATTCGGTTCACCGAGCGCCAACTCTATTACGAAGTCTGCCGCATCCTGTCACCGCTGCATCGCATGCCGCGGCAGCTCGAGTTCACCCTGGCCGCGCCCGTGAGCTTCGCTGCCTTCGAAGCCGCTCTGCACCATCGCGAAGAGATTCCCGGTCTGCTGTCTCCGGTCGCAGCGCGGGGTGCGCCCGCCGGTCGGTATACGCCCGAGCCGGACCTGTTCGATTACGGCCTACCACGGCTATTGGTCTCCGAGTCGGACGGAATCGCACAGATGTTGCGCGCCAATGGGGTGCAGATGGAGTCGGCCTGTCCGGTGCTGAGCGTGGCCGAACTTCCGCTCGATCCTCGGGTCGCGGGCATGCTCGCCAGAGTCGAGCAGGCCACCATCTACCTGCTCCATGATGCGAGCGCGGAGGGACTCACCTTTCCTACGCGGCTGCCTGGACTCACCGACATTCCCGACGGAGTGCGAGTGGTACCACTAGGGCTGCGACCGCGGCAAGCGGCCGCGCTGCACCTGACCCACCTGCGCGGCTCGGCACCGACCAGCCTCGCGGCACAGCTCGATCCGTGGGAACGTGCGTGGCTGGGTCGCGGACGATTCGTCGAGGTCGAGGCGGTACGGCCGGCATCACTGCTGCGCACCGTACACCGCCTCGTTCGTGAAGTGCGTTCTTCCAGAACGGCTTTGTTGCAGTTGCGCCGGGTGCGCGCGGCGGGCTTCCTGACCTGGCCCACACATGAAAGGGGGTAGCTGTGCCGGAGCATCGGCAGATCGCCTACACCGATGAGTTGCTCGCAGACGGTTCGGTGCACCGGCGCTACACCGACGGCCGTCAGGAGTGGCGCACCCGTGACCAGCAAGGCGTCGTGTCGTGGCGTGACGACGGCGGATTCTCCGGCACCGATGAGCCGCTCGGCACGAAGCTCGTCAAACGCACGTACGGCAACGGTACGGTCGTCTACGGTCGGGAAGCCGGTTTCGGCCGCACGCTGTGGAGTGACGGCAGACTGACCGTCAATCGCTCCTCGTTCGGTGGCCGGCTCGGCGGCATCCTGGCCGCGGTGGCCGGCGGCGCGCTGCTCACCGGATTGGTCATGCCGCCGAGTTCGCTGACCGCTATGGAGGAGGAAGAGCTCCGCCGACAAGCGACCGCGCAGTCGTCCGATTACAGCGGCTCCGGCGGCGAGTACGGCGGCTGGGACGGCGACGTCGGAGACGACGGCGACGATTTCGGCTGAGGGAAAAGATGACTCGGTGGTGTGCATTCCTGACTTGGGACGACCCGGCGGGACAGGTTCGGACGGTCGGTGGTCACCCGGTGTCGGTAACCGGTCGTCATGCCTTGGGGTTCCTCGACGCGCCTGGCGTCGCGGCCGGTCCTTTCCGCTTGCCGGGAGCCGGGTCTCAGCCGCAGGACGGTGAACTGACCGCGGTGGGTGAGGTCACCCTCTTCAATGCGGTCGAACTGCGTGCTCGACTCGGTGCGGACGCGCCGTCGCCGGACTGCGACGATGGTGAACTGCTGCTGCACTCCTACGCCCGCTTCGGCCTCGATGGGATTGCCGCCGCGGATGGCATGTTCGCGGTAGCGATCGCCGATGGCACCGATCTCGTCCTGATCCGCGATCACGTCGGTGCGCGCACCCTGTTCCACGCCCGGGCCGGCGCCGGGTGGGCCGCGTCGACCTCATTGCGGGCATTGCAGCGTTGGCCTGTACTGCGGACCGGGCTGCATCTGCCCGCGGTTCGGTCT
Source organism: Nocardia glycosmidis (assembly GCF_052545115.1). Lineage (NCBI taxonomy): Bacteria > Bacillati > Actinomycetota > Actinomycetes > Mycobacteriales > Nocardiaceae > Nocardia > Nocardia glycosmidis. The sequence continues at coordinate 42,720 of NZ_JBQWRH010000030.1, forward strand.
TTCCTTTCCTTCGCCTATCTGCCGGGGCGCGAGACGTTGCTACGCGGCATCCATGAAGTACTGCCCGGGCGGTGTGTGCGGCTGCACGCAGACGGGGGCATGAGCGAGGAAACCTACTGGGAGCCGATCGAAGTCGATGACCCGCAGTCGGCCGCCGAGCATGCGCTCGCCTTGCGCGCACTGCTGGAGGACGCCGTCGCGCGGCGATTGCCCGCCGGTGCGCCGGTCGGGGTGCTGCTGTCCGGCGGCATCGACAGTAGTCTGGTCACCGCCCTCGCCGCCAAGCGGCACGACCAGACCGTGCGGTCCTACTCGATCAGCTTCGGCGGGACCACGCCGAACGAACTCGCCTACGCCGGGCTTGTTGCCGCGCACTGCCATACCGAGCACCGGGTGCTCACGGTGCCCGGCGAGACGGTTGCGTCGCGGTTGGCGCAGACAGTGTCGCTGTTGGACTGCCCGGTCGGTGATCCGCTGACCGTGCCCAATCTGATGCTCGCCGAAGCCGTCGCCGCGGACGGCATTCGGGTGGTCCTCAATGGTGAGGGCGGCGACCCGGTGTTCGGCGGTCCGAAGAACCTGCCGATGCTGATCTTCGAGCTGTCCCGCGACGATCCGGATCCGGACGCCAGAGCTCTGGCCTATCTGGACAGCTACCGCAAGTGTTACGGCGACCTGCCGGTCCTGCTGAGCCCTGAGGTGAACGCCGCGCTCGCGGACGCGCCGCCGCTGACCGACCTGCTCGCGCCTTACCTGCGCCAAGGGCGGATGACCAGCCTGCTCAATCAGTTGCTGCATACGAACCTGCGCACCAAGGGCGCCCATCATATCCTCAGCAAAGTCGAACGGCTCACCTCGGCAAGCGGATTGGAGGGGCGGGCGCCGCTGTTCGACCGCGCCGTGATCGATTACGCCTTCCGGGTTCCGCCGAGGTTCAAGCTGGCGGGAACCTCCGAAAAGTGGATTCTCAAACAGGCTGTGCGAGACCTGCTTCCGGCAACGATCGTCGATCGCCCGAAGAGCGGAATGCGGGTACCGGTGCAGCAGTGGCTCGCCGGTCCGCTACGAGAACTCGGCCACGACTTGCTGCTCGGGAAATCCGCTCGGGCGCGCGGCTTGTTCCGGGAGGACATCATCCGGACCTGGTTGCGCGGCGACGGGGCGCTGCTGCCGCGGCAGGGCGGCAAGTTGTGGCTGGTCCTGTCCCTGGAGCTTTGGCTGCGCTCCTTCGACGTGGGTCCCTGACCCACCGTTGTTCGCGATTGAGTAGCAAGGAGTTTGCACCGAATGTCGGATCCACTCAAGAACAGCGCCGACGATGAGAACGAGGTCCATGGCTTGGCCGAGTTCCAGGATGCTGGACGCAATGTCGTCACGCCCGTGGCGCAGTTCCCGGCGGAGGTCGCATCGGTGGTCGTCCAAGCGTTCGCCGAGATCGTCCGAAACGCGAAGTCCAGCCGCGCAGCGACCACCCCCGACGCCGACGGCATCGTCCGCGCACAGACCTTCGAAGAAGGTGACGTCTACATGATCGAGACCCCCTTCGACGGCTTCTTCGCCGACCGCTACATCATGGATTTCTACAACGCCGAAGAACGCGGCATCTGCTCGCGAATGCACCTGCACACCGGCCTCCGTTTCGTCCGCATGATGACCGGCCCAGGCACGCACATCCGCGTAGGCAGCCTCTCGCCGTTCGAAGTGACCAATGTCGTCGGCGTAACTCCGTTCGTGCCCAGCGAATTCGAGGACGAGCTGCCCGACACCCCACCCGGCCTGCGCCGGACCAGGTACAACCTGATCGTCCCGCCCTGCTCCTTCGTCGACATGCAGATCCCCCGCGGCGTAAGCCACCAGTTCAACGCCATCGGTCCCCACGCCGTCATCGATTCCGTCCACCCCGAGGAATCCATCGAGGTCTTCCGCGAACAGATGTCCGGGTTCAGAATGATGGCCCAAACCGTCTTCCTGGCACACGAACTCCCGGACGCCACCACCTGCACCGCGCTCGCCGACTGAATCGGGGTACGGCGGGGAGAGTGTGCGGGTGCACGGGTTCGGGGAGTGCATGGGCATGAGCGAGACCCTGTGCCAGCATGGTGATCTCGGCGCGCAGGTCGGTGGCGATGGCCTCGGTGCAGGCGAGGGTGATCTGGTGCTGGCGCTGGATGTGTTCGAGTTGGCGCAAGGTGGCCAGGTCGCGGGCGATATCGTGGATCGCCGGGTCGATCCGTTCGAGCACCGCGGTGTCGGTGGCGGGCTCGCCGATCGGCGGGGGTGTGCTGGTCATGGTGTGTCGCGGAGCCGGTCGCGTTCGGCGGTGAGTGCGGCGTTGGAATGGCGTAGTGCGGTGTTGGTGTCTTCGAGGTCAAGGATCCGTGCGATGGCGGCGAGGTTGATCCCTTGGCCGGCCAGCGCGGCGATGCGCGCCAACCGGGCGAGATCGTCGTCGCTGTAGCGGCGGGTCCCTCCCGCGCTGCGAGCCGGGGTGACCAGCCCGTGCTGCTCGTACAGGCGCAGCGAATGCGCCCCCATCCCGGCGAGTTCGGCGGCCACCGAGATCCCGTACACCGCTTGCCCCGGGCCCGGCCGGTGATCCTCACCCGGGCCGGACGGGGGGTCGTGTCGATCCAGCATCTGCTCTCTCTTTCTCGATGCCACCAGATTACCTCAGCACGATACTTGCACTCTCCTCGCTAGAGTGCTAAAACAAATCTCAGCCAGATGACAGAGGTTATCTGAGCATCACCGAGAGAGAATGGAGTGAGTGGAGGTGGCGACCATGCTGATGCGCACCGATCCGTTCCGGGATCTGGATCGCCTGACCCAGCAGATGTTCGGCACATCGGCCCGTCCAGCAGTCATGCCGATGGACGCCTGGCGCGAGGACGACGACTTCTACGTCGAACTCGACCTGCCCGGCATCGACCCCGAATCCCTGGATCTGGACATCGAACGCAACGTGGTGACCGTCAAAGCGTCACGCCCGCAACTGGACCCGGACCGGTCGATGCTCGCCGCCGAACGCACCCGCGGCGTGTTCTCCCGCCAACTGTTCCTCGGGGAGAACCTCGACACCGACGCGATCCGCGCGGACTACCGCGACGGGGTGTTGCGCCTGGTGATCCCGGTCGCGGAGAAGGCCAAGCCCCGCAAGATCGAGATCACCCGCCACGACGAGCGCCAGGCGATCAACGCCTGACCCGGGTCACGTCACGGGAGGGTCCTGTGATGGTGTGCGCGACCGGTCACGCTGCGCCCGAGGCCGCCGAGGAAGTGTCGCGGCTGGATGCCCGGCTGCTGGGGCTCGATCCCGATCTCGAGGAGTTGTTCGCCGAGATCGACGAGGTCCTGTGCGAGGGATGGGACCGGTGGAGGTACCCGCCACGGCGCGAGCCTCGGATGCCCTGGCCACGGCCGGGCGCGCGCCAGCGGCTCGGTGCGGTATCCGATGGTGAGTGAGAGTGAGGTGATGCCTGTCGAAGACAACGAAGACCACACGAAACGTTCTCGCACAGAAGTGTTCTCGCGACGATCCGGGTCGGCGACCTGAGCCCGGCGCCTGCATACCGGCACCAGTGCGTCAGGACAGCCTTGTCCAGCGCGTGCACAGCCACTTGTATGGCATCAGCAGGGCAGGCACGGCTCGCAGCCCCCCTTAGCGGGAGCATCGCAGAAGTTCCGTGTTCAGATTCCTTCCGTCGACGGGTGGGCCCGGACAGCTCGGGTCTTCCGGGCTCACCCGACCTTTCGCCGAATCGGCCACTCGATGACATTCCAGGAGGGAACCGCCGTGACCAACACCTGGACCATCACCCCGGCAGGCAGCGACTTCGACCGCGCCGGACAAAACGTTCCCGTCCGCGACAGCGACCGCGACATCGGATTGGACACCACCACGCTGCACCCGCTGGCCGAAGCGGTGCGCGCCGCGTTCGACACTGCCGAACTCACCGACCGTATCGACCAAGCCTGGATCACCCCACTGGACCTCGATGACGACTACGACTTCAGCTCGCGCAGATTCCGGGGCCCGGCGACCGGCTGGATCACCCGACTGGATCTCGCCGACGACTACGACCGCGACACCGCCGAGGAATACAGCGTCGGCCGCTCCACCATCCACCGCATCATCAGCAGCCCCGCCCCACCCCGGATCTGACGCCCACCACCTCCACACAGCCTGAACCGATCACTACATCATCGCCGCAGGTCCAGCCATAGGTGTTGTTTTCCGCGCGACTACTAC
>NZ_JBQWRH010000031.1:0-43854 GCF_052545115.1 Nocardia glycosmidis
GGCCGAGGTCAGAAGAGGGTGTCGCGGACACGGAGCGGCCGGAAACCGGTTGGGCCGAGCTGGGTAAGCTCGGCGTCGATGGCGCCGAAGAAGTTGGTGACGTAGTGGCAGATATGTTCGAGTTCGTCATCTCTATCGGCCTGCGAGACAACCTTTCCGCAGGGGATGTAGCCGAGCTGCGTTGGCATCTGGGACTCGGGGAACTACCCGCCGATGGACTTCGGATCGGGAGCGGAATTCAATGGGCGGTAGAGGACGCGAACGGCTCCATGGTCGAGGTGGAACCGGAACCGTTGTTGGGAGTGCACGGGCCTGCGTGGAAGGTCAGAGGGATGCTGAGCGCGAGTCTGGAGCGAACCGCCCTCGGATGGCACCTCGACGCCCGCCAGGAGGTACATCCGGAGACGTTCGAGGAAATGACCGAGCTGATGGTCTGGTTCTACCGGCGTGTGGATTTCAGCATGGTCCGCGCCGATGGCTCGGTCGAGATCGGGCGGCTGCGCTGGCATGAGCACTCGGAGCCAGTCCCGCTGGTGGTGCGAGATGATCATGTCTTCTGGCCGTGAACAGATCGCCGTAGCCGCGCCTCGATTCAGCGCGGTGGACGCGCGTGACTGATTTGCCGAGGGCAGTGCCGGGCGTGACCGTGACCGCGCGAATCATCGGCTCGTGCGGGTTCTTCGCCAAGATTGTGGCGGACTTCGAACCGCCCGGCACGCCGGGTGAGACAGAGATTTTCTGCACCGCTCCCGATGAGCAGATTCCGGTCGAGTATCTTCCGGCGGTTGCTGATGGCCTTCGGGAAGGATTGGGCGCGGTGGCCGCGGCGGTGTTGATCACCGGCGGGGCCTTCCACCAGGACTGTAAGGGTTGCCGTGTACGGGCCAAGGTCAACCTGTCGGGGGTTCGCAATACAGTGCGCCGCATGCGAATCGGCTACGGGTGGGTTTCCACCCGCGACCAGCATCCCGAAGCCCAGCACGACGCGCTCACCGCAAGAGCGCATTGCCCAACTCGGAGCGGGAGGCCGAGCCTGACCGATCGGAGTCAGCCGAGATAGCTGCCCTGCCCGCCTTTCAGGCGGTGGTGATGCCACACCAGGCGGCAAAACCACGCACCGTGTCCGACGCCCGAGCTTCCTGCCGAGCCAATGCCCGGATCGTCTCGTGCACCATCGGGTGGTACCGGGTCTGCGTGGGTGCAATCTTCTTCGCGATCTGCAACGCGGAGAACGCGCCGTCCCGATCACCGTGCAGCAGGAACCCGCGTGCCAGGTCGATGTAGTGGTGACCCAACCTTTCACGGGGTGTCTCCGTCGGCAGCTCCAGGTCCTTCGCCCGCTTCACTGCCTCCGTGCCATCCATCGCCTCCACCGCCAATCCAACCGACCAGATGTCGACGTTCGTCGGACCGAAGCACAGACGGTAGTCGTCGCGATCAACTCCGATCCGCTGAGCCGTCTCCCTGGCCTCGGCCAGGTGATCGTCCGCGACATCCTTGCGCCCGGCGCGAGCTGCGGCGAGGCCGGACTTCAAGTGCAGGTTGCCCCATACGCTGAGCGTCGCCGGATCGCCCGCCTCCACCTCGCTCTCGATCTGTCGTCGGCTTTCCTCCAGGAATTTCGTGGCGCCGTTCCAGTCCGCAGCACAGATCATCTCCCCTGCACGCTGGTAGTCGCCGACGAGGACCGCGAGCAGGTCGCCGGATCGGGCCGCAGCCCATTCGTATCGGTCGACCGCGAGGGAGGACAAGTCGATGTAGCCGAGCTTGTACACCACCTGCGAAGTGGCCGAGTACGTCTCGGCGAGCAGCCCGAAGATCCGCTCCTGCTCGGTCCCGGCCGTCGAATACCAGGCCACCCGAAGGTCGTGTAACAACTGCGGAATCAGTTGCCCGAGTTCGTCGAGCTTCACCATGTGCCGCAGTTGCGAGGCCCGAGCGACGTCCTTCGCCAGCTCATCGAACGGCCTGGGCGGAACGTCCTCCGGTGGAAGCCTGTACGTGGCGAGTTCCCGCCGGATCTCGGGGATGCCGGCGTGCATCTTTTGCTCGGCGGCTGTGCTCGCTGGGATGATCTTCTCGTATAGGTCTTCGGTGCTGACCTTCAGCGCCCGTGCGCACGCCGCAGTGAACGACGGCGAGGCGGGCACCTGGCCTTGCTCGACGCGGCGGATCAGGGATAGGGAGACGGTGTCGGAGTATGTCGCCACCTCTTGGGCGAACTTCTCCTGCGTCCAGCCGCGAAGCTTGCGGGTGGCCCTGACCTTCTGGCCTACGCGGTTGTCTGTTGCTTGGGTCATCACGCTCACGGTTCCTATTGGACTTCAGCGCCGCTCACAAAACTAACAAAGAGATTGTTAGTTCGCTGGTCTTCGCTGATCGATGCTGATCACAGCACCCGATGCGGGCCGATATCACCAGGCAGCGAGTTCGTAGCCGCGCCACCGAGTGCCTTCAACTCCATGACAACACACAACGCGCCAGGGGGTATCCGATGCCCGGAATTCTGCTCACACTGCTCGTCGTATTCGGCCTCCTTGCAGTAGCAGCCATTTGCTACACCGCGGCCTACGTGGTCGACCGGCCAGAGCGACGCGACAGCGCCCGAGGCCAGAAATGATGTCCGGCGCCAGCCAGCCGGATATCGACCGTTGGGAGTTGCGGTCCCGCGACTGCACTCTCGGGATCGTCATCGAAGGCCAGGAGCACGCCCGCTACGTTCTGTCGGTGCATTCCGGGCATGGTGGCGAGTGCCGTCCTTTCCAGGACGCGTTGAGCGCGGTATCGGTGGCGATGGGATGAGCGAACCGATCGGGGTCATGCAATCCCACATCGACAGCTCGATCTACATCGTCGTCACGGACTGATTTCCGTACACCACATGGGACTACCTGGCTCTACTCGAAGATGCCAACGACGGCCGGTCCCTGGAACAGTTGCAGCGCTTCGCCATAGCACTCAGGGAATGGGCAGGGCCACGGGACGGCTCAGCAAGCCGCCATCACAACCCCTGAAAAAACTTCCCGCCCTGGTTTCTTCGGGTTGCTGTGTCACGGCGGCGGACGCCCTCGGCCGCGGATCGGGCTGGACGCCCGCGGCTGAGGGGCCCCGCTCACACCACCACGCGGTAGGTGAGGATGTCGCGCACCAGCGTGCCCAGGCTCTCGGCCTGGGTCTTGGCCTTGATCCAGGCTCGGTGTACGTCCACGGTCTTCACGCTCGAGCCCAGCCGGCTTGCGATCTGCTGACTGGAGCGCCCCTCGATGACCAGGCGCAACACGTCACGCTCGCGGGGGGTGAGACTTTCGAGCCGGGCCGCGAGCCGCAGCCGGTCCGCCCGTTCGACGAACAGCCGGGTGGCGACCAGCGATTGTTCTTGGACGATTTCGAGCATCCGCTGCGGTTCGTACGGTTTCTCGAGGAAATCGACCGCGCCTGCTCGCAGGGCACGAACCGACATCGGAATATCCCCGTGTGCGGAGCAGAAGACTACCGGTGCCGGATGGTCCCGCTGATTCAACTGCTGTTCCCGCTGCGGGATTCCTGCTGTGACCGCGCCCTCCGTTGCTGGAGATCACCCCCGAGGAACTGGACGGTGTGATGGCGGTCGGGTTCCGCGGGACGTTCCTGGCCTGCCAGATTTTCGGCGCGCACATGGCCGAGCGTGGCTACGGCCGGATCGTCAATATGGCGTCGCTGGCCGGTCAGAACGGCGGTACCGCCACCGGCGGGCACTACGCCTCCGCCAAGGGCGCGGTCATGTCGCTGACCAAGGTCTTCGCCCGCGAGCTCGCGCCCTCGGGTGTCACCGTGAACGCGGTATCGCCGGGCCCGCAGGACTCGCCGATCGTGCGCAGCATCGTCGGCGCGGACAACCTCGAGGCGTTCGCGCGTTCGATTCCCGTCGGGCGCCTCGGCGACCCGGCTTTCATCGCCGACATGGTCGCCCTGCTCGCGTCACCGGCCGCCGCGTCGGTCACCGGGGCGTGCTGGGACGCCAACGGCGGTCTCTACATGCGATAGGAGCACTTGTGCCGAACATCAAAGTGACTGTCCAGCAAGTGATTTCGGAAACTCCGACGGTCCTTTCGCTGCGTTTGGCGCGCGAAGACGGGCTGCCGCTCGGTCCGTACCGGGCTGGGGCGCACATCGACGTGACCGGGCCGACCGGAGTGCTCCGGCAGTATTCGCTGTGCGGCCCGCCCACCGAGGCCGCCACTTTCACCATCGCGGTGAAACGCGAACCGGAGTCGCGTGGCGGGTCCGCGGCGCTGCACGAGGTGCGCGTGGGCGACATCATCGAAGTCGGCGCACCGCGCAATATCCTCACAGTAGCCCCGGATGCCGACCGGCATCTGCTCGTCGCCGCGGGCATCGGAGTGACCCCGCTGCTCAGCATGGCCTACGAGATGCACAGCTGCGGTGCGGATTTCGAGCTTCTCTACTTCACGCGGTCGCCTGCGGAGACGGCGTTTCGCGATCTGCTCGACAATCGCGCCGAGTTCCGGGAGCGGGTCCGGCTGCACATCGGCGTGTCCCGGGACGAACAGCGTGCCCTGATCGAGGCCGCGGTCGCCACGCTGAGCACGAGCAGCGCTGTATATACCTGCGGCCCGGCCGGTTTCATGGCCGGTGTCGAAGCAACCGCCACACCGGCGGTCGGCGAAAGACGCGTGCATGTCGAGCATTTCGAGGCCACCGACGTGGACACCTCCGGCGCCAGCGGCTTCACAGTGGAACTCGACACCGGCGAGAGTTTCGAGATTCCGGCGGATCGTTCGATTCTGTCGGTGCTCGAGGACAACGGTATCGAGGTCTTCAAGTCCTGTGAGGAAGGCATCTGCGGCTCCTGTGTCTCGAATGTGCTCGAGGGCGAACCGGAGCACCGGGACAACTGCCTGTCCGCCGCCGACAAGGCTGCCGGAAATCAGATCGCGCTCTGTGTGTCTCGAGCGAAGTCGAGCAAACTGGTCATCGAATTGATCTGAACTGTCGGGAGATCGAAGGTGAACCACGGCGGTCAGCCGGCCGCGACGGCGCGGTCGGCTGCCGCCCGGTCGGCCGCGGCGAGTCCGAATACGAGCGCGGCGGCGATTCCACCGGTGTACGCGTGGTCGTAGAGACCGCCGATATCGGCGCCCGCCGCGAAGAGTCCAGCGATAGTTCCGCCGCTGGTGGCAAGGACCCGGCCGTACCGGTCGATGCGAATGCCGTGAAAGGGAAATGTCAGGGCGGGACGCGCCTCGATGACGTAATACGGGCCGTGGTCGAGCGCTTGCGCGTCGTAGGTTCGCGGCGGCTGCGCGGCCGCGCCCGCTGCGTTGACAGCCCGGATCTGCGCGGCGATCTCGACGCCGTCGTAGCCCCATTCGGCGGGCAGATAGGCGAAGTCGTCGAGGCTTTCGGCGATGCCGCAACGGCCGCCGCGGCGTTGTGCCAGATCGAACTTGTCGAGCGCCTGCGCGCCTTCGACGTAACTTCCGGTGATCCAGTCGCGGTAGACCCGCTCGTCGGCGACGAGCAATCCTCGGGACTCGGGTTGGTCCAGCAGTTCCATGGTGGTCAGGTGATCGCCGATGGTTTCGTCGGTGAACCGGCGGTTGTGCAGGTTGAACAGCAGAGCGTGCTCGCTGTAGTACAACGACAGCGCGACGAAGTCGGACGGATCGCGGAACTCCAGCCCGGCGGGAATGAGGTGGCCGTAGAAACCGGATCGTTCCGTACCCGTCGCGGCCCCGACGTCCTCGGCGAGCCGGAGTCCGTCGCCGGCGCTGGCCGGATTGGACCGCAATTGCATCGCGCTCGCAGCGGGATGGATGTACTCGTCGACCAGCTCCGGATTCGCCTGGAACCCGCCCGTCGCGAGTATCGTTGCAGCAGCGCGAATCTCGCGTTCGGTTCCATCCGGAAGCCGCACACGAGCGCCGACGACGGAACCGTCCTCGGTGAGCAGGGCTCGAGTGTCGGTCTCGGTGAGCAGCTCGCCCTCGGCACGGATCCGTCGGCGGCATTCGTCGATGTACCGGTTGGTGTCGAATTGATGGCCGCAACCGTAGCGCAGGACGGTGACCGCATCCGCGCATTCGACGCCGAGCGATCGGATCCAAGCGATACCGGGCCCGAATCCGTCGACAAGTGCGCGGCGCAGCTCGATATCGCCGCGCGGGTTGACCTCGTCCATGATCGCGTGGGAGGGGGCGGTCCAGGCGTATCCCGCGAATTGCGCGGATCCGCCTACTGCGGCGGCCTTTTCGACGACGATCACCGAATTGCCTCGATGCAGTGATCGAGCCGCTGCGGTGAGCCCCGCCATTCCGCCGCCGATCACGAGTACGTCCGTGTGTACCTCTGGCATTCGATGCTCCTCATGCGTTGCGTTGGCTACCCGACGTGCTGGCCACCCTAGCTGCGAAACTGAAGTCAGTTCAAGTATAGATCTGCTTGTGAAGCCGATCACACCTCATGTACGGTGGTGCCCGAACCGAGTTCAACTCAGTTTGGTGCGGCGGCGGTGCGCCGACGATTTGGGCACCCTTGTCGCGTCCGGCGTACCGGTCGGACGCGGTCCGGGCATTACCGCCTGATTCCAGAATCAGTAGTAATGCCAACTTGTTTCGACACATGAAGAACCGATGAGGATTCAACCGATGAAATTCAAGAAATTCGCGGCGACGGCCGTGCTGGTGACTACCGGACTCGGGATCAGCGCTGGGACCGCCCATGCCGCGCCCACCTCCGGCCACGGTGACGTCGATTTCACCGCCGCGGCGACCGACCGGTCCACGATCATCACGACCAGTGCGGGATCGATGGCTGTCGAGGATGGTGTATTCAAGATCAAGGCGGCCGATGGGACCACCCTGGCGGGGACCGAATTGCGGTTCCGTATCGATGATTTCGAATTCCCGATCGCCGCGGAAATCAACGACCGCACCGCGACCCTGTCCCCGCAGTTCGATGCGGCACACGCAACCTACAAGCCGGTCGCGTTGCCCTACGAGGATCAGGCGCCGTGGAAGACCCAATATGACCGCGAGCAGGCCGCCTGGAACCGCCTCACCAGCACCATCAGCGCGGGTGCCACGATCGGCACGCTGGTCGGCGGTCTGGTCGGCGGTGCGGCAGGCTGCGTGCTCGGTGGCATCGCGGGTGCGACGGTCGCCGCGGCGACCATCGTCGGCATGTTCGGTCCGTTCATTCCGGCCGCCGCCGTCGGCTGCCTGGGCGGCATCGTCGCCATCGGCGCGCTCGGCACTCTGGCCGGTCAGATCCTGGTGACCGCGCCGGTCGCGATCGGTGCCGCTATCCAGTACTTCACCACCATCAACCAGCCGATGCCCGCCCCGAAGTAGTTCACCGAGTGCGACAGTAAGCAAAGGTCGGAGTCACGCCCCGCCCGGATCCCTAGCCGAGCGGGGCGTGCCCAATTGTGCGGCCACCACGCCAACTGGATGCACTGCACACATTTGCCCCTTGTGATTGACACCACATCGGGCTACGGATAGATTCTCAAACTGAGATCAGTTCAGTTTCGGAGGTTTCATGAAATCGCTGACCAAGGCGGTCGCGACTCTCGCGATTGCCGCCTCGACATTCGGTCTGGCCGCCTGCGGAGGGAATTCGTCCGCCTCGAAGCCCGTCGAGGGGAGCTGGGAGGACGTTGTCGCCGCGGCCAACGAGGAGGGCGCAGTGACGCTCTACTCGAGCCAGAAGCCGGCCAACCTCGATGCCCTGAAGACCGCGTTCCAGACCAAGTATCCGCGGATCAAGCTGGACTTCGTGCGCGGCACCGACGCCGATATCAACCCGCGGGTGGAGACCGAGAAGAAGACCGGCAAGGGCACCGCCGATGTGCACATGCTGACCGATGCGGCGTGGATCGCCAATGCCGCGAAATCGGGAACGTACTCCACCGAGTTGGTCGGGCCGGACTTGAAGGCTTCCGAGTATCAGCCGGACAAGAGTGTGCTCAACAACCGGTTCTTCCTGACGAGCGCGGCGGTTTACGGAGTGGGCTGGAACACCGGTGCGGTCCCGAACGGCCTGAAAAATCCCCAGGACATAGTGAATCCCGCCTATCGGGGCAAGATCGGAATCGTCAATCCAACCGGCATCGCCTCCTACGTCGATCTGTACCGGCATTACGCGCGCACCTACGGCGCGGACTACTGGAAGCAAATCGCAGCCCTGAAGCCGCGGATCTACCCGAGCGCCCTAGGTGTCGCCCAGGCGCTGACCTCCGGTGAAATTGTTGTGGCGCCTTCGGTTCAGCCCCTGGTGACCGAAGTGGCCGCAGGCGCGCCGGTCAATTGGACCCTGCCACCGTCGCCATGGGGCACCGCCTGGTACAGCCAGGTGACGAGTGTGGCACCGCATCCCAATGCCGCTCAGGTACTGGCGAATTTCATGGTCACCCGTGCCGGGCAGACAGCGCTCAACGGGGGATACGCGGCGGCGTTGGCCGATATCCCAGGCGCGGTGGCCCGGGCTCAGGACATCGCCGCACCCGACACCAGTGAGCTGACGCCCGAGAAGATCGAGAAGTACTCCCAAGAGTGGTCTCAACTTTTCCAGGGCTGACAGTGGACAGGCGTGCTGCATTGCTCGGAATCAACGTATTGGTCACCGGAGCATCCGGCGGAATCGGCGGCGCGACCGCCGAACTGTTCGCGAACGAGGGCGCGACGGTGTACCTCACCGATGTCGACGACGCGGCGGGGGAGCGCCGCGCACACGAACTGGGGACGACTGCGCATTACCGTCGGCTCGATGTGACCGCCGAATCCGATTGGCAGGCGGTCACTTCCGAAATGGATCGCGCGGGCCACCCCCTCCAAGTGCTGGTGAACAGCGCCGGAGCAGCGATGAAAGCGCCGCTGACACAGACTACGCTGCAGCAGTTCCGCAGGATGATCGAACTCAATCTGGTCGGCACATTCCTCGGACTGCAGGCGGCCGCCGCGGCGATGGTTGCCGGCGGGACGGTCATCAACATCGCGTCGCTGCGCGGCGTACTCGCGACCGCCGAACTCGGCGCCTACGGCGCGTCGAAGTTCGGGGTCCGCGCCCTGAGCAAGGTCGCGGCACTGGAATTGGCCGATCGCGGCATCCGCGTCAACACGGTGTGTCCGGGCAGCATCGACACCGAGATCACCGCGGTTCCCGACTTCTCCGCCGACGATGTCGAAGCGTATGTGCGATCCATCCCCCTGCAGCGGCGTGGCAGCCCCATGGAGGTCGCGAAGGCGATCTTGTTCCTTGCCGGTGATGACAGCAGCTACGTCACCGGGATCGACTTGCTGGTCGATGGCGGTATCGCCGCCGGCGTCCGCACACCCCAGAAGCAGACCTAGAAGGCATGAGATGAGCTCGCAGTTCACAGTTTCCGGTCTCACCAAGACTTATGGATCGAATGTCGTCGTCGACCAGCTCGACCTCGCGATCGAGGAAGGCGAACTCCTCGTACTCCTCGGCCCGAGTGGCTGCGGCAAGACAACCACCTTGCGCTGCCTCGCCGGATTGGAGACGCCCCAGGATGGTTCGATCACCTTCAAGGATCGGCGCGTTTTCGACGCCGAGGCGAAGCTGAATGTGCCGGTCCACAAAAGGAATATCGGAATGGTGTTCCAGTCGTATGCGCTGTGGCCGCATATGACCGTGCGCAAGAACATTCGATATCCACTGCAGGTCCGCAAATTGCGGAAGGAGATCTCCGGCGGCGCTGTCGAAACTGCCGCTGCCATGGTCGATTGCACAGAGCTGCTCGACCGGTACCCGGCGCAGCTCAGCGGTGGACAGCAACAGCGGGTCGCGGTGGCTCGTGGCCTGGTGGCCCGGCCCGATCTGGTGCTCTTCGATGAACCATTGAGCAATCTGGATGCCAGATTGCGGGATCAGGTTCGTACGCAAATCCATCAACTGCATCGCAGTCTCGGATTCACGGCGGTTTTCGTCACCCATGACCAGGCCGAGGCATTCGCGCTCGGCGACCGCGTCGCGATTATGAAAGCGGGCAAGATCGAACAGTACGATGCGCCCGAGCAGGTTTTCGAGCATCCGGTATCGGAGTACGTGGCCGCGTTCATCGGTATGGCCAACCGGCTGGAACTGCGCCGCGGTCCCGGTGGCTGGATGACCTCGGCCGGCGACGATATCGACCTGACGCATGCGGTGGTGCGCGGACGAGCCGACGAAGGTACGTCCGCGGTCGCGCGGCTGCGTCCCGACGATGTCGTGGTCCACTCCTCGATCGACCACGTGCCGCAGGGCGATGTGGCGCTGCATGCCGAGTTGGTGACCTACGAATACGGCGGCCGCCACTTCGACGTGACCGTCCGCACGGGTGGCGAACAGCTCGCGCTGCGGGTCGATGCGGCCGCCCATGGAGCCACGTTGCGCCGAAGCCGCCCAGGAGATCCCATGATCGTGAGTTTCTCGCCGGCGAGCTTGCGCGTGTTCGCACGACAGCCGGACGGCGGAGGCAGCGACTTGCCGGTGCTGGCGACGGCCGGCGCGGGAAGGCACTCCTGATGGCCACATCGACTGCCACCTCGATCGAATTGCGCGCGATTCCCGCACACTTGCGGGCCAGAATCGGATATCTGGCCTTGCTGGCAGTTCTCGCCTATCTGGTCGTATTGCCGATGATCCGGCTGCAATCGCTGGCGTTCGAAAACGGCGCGCAAGGTTATCGGAACCAGTACGGCCGCTTCGATATCGCGGAAACGATCGGGACCACCATCGCGCTGGCCCTCGGATCGCTCGTGATCGCGATGGTGCTCGGCACGGTCCTGGCGTTCGCGGCGAGCCGACTGCCGGACCGTCTCGGCTTTCTGCGGATCATTCCGATCCTGCCGATCGTCATGCCCGCGGTTGCCAACATCGTGGGCTGGGCCTTCCTGCTATCGCCAGGGCCCGGCTACTTGAACCTTGTGCTCAGGAAGTTGCCGTGGTGGAGCGGATCGGATTCCGGACCGATCGATGTCTACACCGTTCCGTGGATCATCATTCTCACCGCTTTCGGGCTCACGTCGTTCGTGTATCTATTCGTCAGCGCGGGCATGCAGAACGTCAGCTCGGAACATCTCGAGGCAGCACAGGTGAGCGGGTCGTCCACGCTCGGAGTCTTCTTCCGGGTGGTGCTGCCGTTGCTGCGCCCGTCGTTGATCTATGGCGGCGGCATCGCGTTGTTGCTGGGCCTCGGCCAGTTCACCGGTCCACTGCTGCTCGGCCAGAACAGTGGCGTCAAGGTACTCACCACCGAGATGTATCGGCGCGTGTCCGAGTCACCGTCCGACTTCGCCGCCGCCGCTGCGGCAGGTTCGCCACTGGTGATCTTCGGGCTCGTACTGGTGCTGATCCAGAAGGCCTTGCTCGGCAACCAGACTCGCTTCGTCACGCACGGCGGCAAGGCATTCGCACCATCCACCGGCCGCGCTACCTGGGCCGTAGTGACGATTGCCGGCTACGCGTTGTTCGCCCTCGTCATCCCTTTGGTCGGGTTGATCATCGTGGCCTCGACGCGGTACTGGTCCGGGTCGCTATCGTGGAACCTGTTCACGCTCGACAATTTCCGAGAATTGGCCGCCACCGACGCGATCGTCGAATCGGTGATCACCAGTGTGCTGACATCGCTCGGCGCGGTGGCGATCTGCGCACCCATCGGGTACGTGATGGCCAACCTGCTGGTGCGCGGCCGGCGCTCCAAAATACTGGCGCTCATCGGTGATTTCATCACGGCATTGCCGCTCGGCATCCCGGCGGTGATCTTCGGCGTCGGCTTCTTGCTCACCTATACCGAGCCGCCCTTGATTCTGTACGGCACGCGAACGGTGATCGTTCTCGTCTACGTCGTACTGATGTTGCCCTTCGCGACGCGCATGCAGATGACCGCGATGCTGTCGCTCGGCAACACCTATACCGAGGCCTCGGCAACCAGCGGAGCATCACCGTTCGTGACGAACGCGCGGATCATGCTGCCGTTGATGCGTCCCACCATCCTCAGCGCGGTTGCCTTGATGTTCATCCTGCTCACGCACGAATTCGCGGCATCGCTGCTGGTGCGCGCGTCGACCACCCAGGTGATGGGGACCCTGCTCTTCGATATGTGGCAGAACGGTTCCTACCCGCTGGTCGCGGCGATGGCGTTGCTCATGACAGCGGTGACCACGATCGGCGTCGCACTCGCCATGCTGGTCGGCGGCCGCAACGTCCTCAGCAAGCTCTGACCGGCGGAGCTCGGCTCCGACTTCGAAAGGACTGCACAGCAATGCCTCTCGGTGTTTCGAGGCTCGATGGCAAGGTCGTGTTGGTGACCGGTTCGACTGGGGGAATCGGCGTCGAAATCGTGCGCCGCCTGGCCGAGGAGGGGGCCTCGGTCGTGCTGACCGATATCGACGTCGAGGCGTGCGAGAGGCTGAGCGCCGACCTGGAACACGGTGCGCGGCATCAGGTTCTGGGATTGGACATCACCCAGGAGTCGCAGTGGCAGCAGGCGATGTCCGCGGTGTCCGAACGCTTCCCGAGTCTGGATGCCGTCGTCAACAATGGTGCCATCGGCAGCCTGGCGTCGGTGGTGGACGAGGATCTGAATCGGTACAACCGGGTGATCGAGGTGAGTCAGACCGGCACCTGGCTGGGCATGAAGCACGCGGGTGCGCTGATCGAGCGGACCGGCGGCGGATCGATCGTCAATATCTGCTCGATCCTCGGCACCGTCGGCGGTCTCGGCAACAGCGTGGCCTATGCCGCGGCGAAGGGCGCGGTGCGCAGCATGACGAAGAACGCCGCCTTGCATTGGGCGACGAGGGGAGTGCGGGTCAACTCGATCCACCCGGGATTCATCGAAACGCCACAGCTGCTGGAACGGTACGAGGGCACCGAGCGACACCAGGCGATGGTCGCCAACACCCCGATGGGCCGACTCGGCCGCGCCGAAGAGGTCGCCGCCGCCGCCGCGTTCCTGGCAGGCGACGATTCGACCTTCATCACCGGCACCGAACTCTATGTCGACGGCGGCTGGACCTGCGCCTGACCGGCGAAGCTGTTGGCGTCGCCGACGATAGTGCGGCGATTCCCCCGCAACGGAAAGTCCCGCACCTCGATATCAGATCAGAGGTGCGGGCTTTCTGGCTGGGAGCGGCT
This sequence comes from Nocardia glycosmidis, assembly GCF_052545115.1. Classification (NCBI taxonomy): domain Bacteria; kingdom Bacillati; phylum Actinomycetota; class Actinomycetes; order Mycobacteriales; family Nocardiaceae; genus Nocardia; species Nocardia glycosmidis. The sequence continues at coordinate 13,144 of NZ_JBQWRH010000031.1, forward strand.
CGTCAGGCGCGTTGCGTCCACGGCTCAGCGGGCGCTCAGGCGCATCGTGCGGCCATCCGAAGTATTATGACGCCGTCCACATCCTTCGCGGACAACATATTTCGGGCGACCAGAACATCCAGATGCGCCATCGTCTCGCACGTCGCCACCATCTGATCGACGTTGTCGAGCGTGCCGAACGGGCGGTCGCGCTACGTCCAGGTCAGAGCGCGGGCCACCGCAACGCTGGTGTACGGCCCAGATCACCGACGACAGTGCGGATTTCGTCGAACCGGCGGTCATGGTGGGCGAGAAGTTTCGGACAGCACCCGGGATCGGCCTATTCGGCGCTCATTCGACCGCCGGGGCGAGCGGCACCATAGTCTGCTCCTCGCCGTACCAGATCATGCGACGTCCCCGCATGGTCCCCACGTTCTCGACGGCGGCCTTCCATTCCGGGCTCGCCAATGCGGCGTCGAGCGCTGCGCGGGATTCGAAACTCAGAATCGACAGACCGTCCCAGCCGGCGGACTTCTCGTCGAAGGATTCGAGGAGTTCGGTGTGCTGCCAGCGCAGCAGGCCCGGCAGTGGGTAGGTCACCTCCGCGTGTTCACCCCGCCACCATTCGATGAACTGCTCGTGGGTCCAATCCGTGGGACGCGATGCGAGGACGATCAGGTTGTACATGTGAATCCTAACTGAATTCTGTTCAGGTTCTGCGAGCGTAGCGCTCCCACCATATGGGCGGTAGGAGCTCAGTTACGCACGATCCGTACTGCTGCTTCGGTCACCGACTCGGTGATCTGCTCGAGGGTGACGCCGCCTTTCGGCCGGTACCAGCGCCACACGCTGATCACCAGCCCGAGGACCATTCGACCGAGCATTCGCGGATCGCCCGGAGTGAAGACACCGGCCTCGATGCCGTCCGAAATCAGCCCGGTCCAATTCTGCTCGATCTGTCGCACGAGCTCGCGCGATCGCAGGCGCTCGGCCTCTTCTTTGGCCGACTGACGCGGGGTGGCCAGCAAATCCATATGATTCTGCAGGATGCGGCGCTGCAGCGCATCGGTCGGCGAGGCGGTCAGCGCCGCGGCGATGGCGGCGCGCAGCGCTTGCTCCGGGACGGCCTGATCGGCGATTGCGGCGTTGAATCTTTCGGCCGAATCGGCCAGTTCGAGTCGCATGATCGTCAGCAGGCAGTGGGCCTTCGACTCGAAATAGTGGTACAGAGCGGTCTGACCGATGCCCACCTCGTCGGCGATCGAGGCCCATTTGGTGTGCTCGTATCCGACTCTCCCGAACTGCTCGACGGCAGCGGTCAGGATTCCGCTTCGTTTCGAGCGCGCGCTTTCGCGGCGAACCTCCGCGTCAAGGGTCATCAGTGTCTATACCCCGCATTCGATGGTGTGCATTCGACATGACTCTACCGGAACTGAGATGAACTCGGGTCAACTATGCTTGCCAGCTGGGTCGCCAGCCGCACCGCGTCGGGCCGAGACAACTTGCCCACGGCGTTCTGCGGTAGGTCTTGCACCGTGAACAGGTATTCGGGCCACTTCGACTTGGGAAAGTCCGCCGCCGCGAGCTGATCGGTGACAGTGGCCAATGTCAGCGATTCTTCGTCGGTGACTACCAGCGCTGCCGCTCGTTCGCCGAGCATGGCATCAGGTACCGGGACCACACACACCTGCACGATGCCGGGCACATTCGCGATGGCCGATTCGAGTTCGTTGATGTCGATATTGCGCCCGCCTCGGATAATGATCTGCTTCTGGCGCCCGGTCACCCGGATGGAGCCATCGGCCGCGACCTCGACCAGATCACCGGTCGGGAGAAAACCATCCGCGGTGCGGGCCGGGGGAATCGCGACGCCACCGCGGGCGTAAGCGACGAACAGGGACGGGCCCTTTACCTGCGCATCGCCGATCTCACCGGCCGCCACGACGTTCCCAGCGCTGTCGACCGCCCGTACGACGGTGCCACGGAATGGTCGCCCGTCCCGGCCGAGCCTGATGGCGGGCGGATCGTCGAGTTGTGGCGTGGTGTGTCCGAGACATTCGGACATACCGAAAACCCGCAGGAACGTGGTACCGAGCTTCTTCTCGGCCGCACGCAGCGCGCGTTCGTTCATCGGACCGCCGCCGACGGTCATCGCTCGCAGGGCGGACAGCGCGCCTTCGGAGCCGTCGACCATCGACAGCTGCAGCGCCATGGTCGGAACCAGCATCGTCCAGGCAATACGGCACTCCGCCATGGCCGCCAGGGCAGCGGCAGGTTCCCATTTGCCGATCGACACCATCGAGCCGCCGAGATAGGCAGGTAGGTACATGCCGAAACAGAAGGCGGCCACCGAAGACAGCGGCACAAACGCTCCGACTGCCTCATTCGGCTGCAGTCGAACGGTGTCGATGGTGCACTGGCAGGCATAGCGGATGGCTTCTTCGGACTGCACCACACATTTGGGACGACCAGTAGACCCGGAGGTCATCGCAATGGCCGTGCCTGCGTGCCATCGGTCCACCGGATCGAACGGTCCCGTTCGCGAGCACAACACGCGTGCGTCGAAGGCGGCCGCCCGAATCGGGAAGCGATCCTCCCGCACACCCCAGCGCTGCAGCGAGTCCGGTGCCGCGACCACCAGATCCGGGGCAATATCCGCGACCGCGAGCGCGAACTCGGATTCGGTGGCATGCGCGCCGAATACCGCGACGACACCACCACGCAGACCGATTGCCACGGCGGCCGCCACGGTGTGCCAGGTGTTGTCGGCCTGGACGAGGGCAGTGGGTGGGGCCGGATCGATGGACTCGATCCGCTCGGCCAGCGCTCGGGCCGCTGCGACGATCTCCCCGAGCGTGTGGCGACCGAATTCGTCCACGACCGCGATCTGCTCCGGCGTGCGCTGTGCCCGCTCGATCATTTCCTGCGCAAGTTTCTTCATCGCCCCACTTCTCTCGCGACGCTCGATATCTGTCTACTCGCTTCCACGCGCTGGGGTGCGTGGCTTGTCAATAGCGGGGGCACGAGCACCGCGCGTCCGGTGACGGTCCCGTCTCGCAGGCGTCGGTAGATGTCGACCGCGTCCGTGAGCGGATACGTCGTGGCCTCGACGTGGAGTTTCCTCTCGATCGCCATTTCGACCACGGCCTCCAGATCCGATCGGGCACCCCAGAACGGCGCGTCAACCTGCCACCCGGCGGCGAGGCCGATCCGTTTGCCGACAGCCAGACGGCCGCCCGCACTGCCGACGACCGCGAGTCGGCCACCTGGCGCGAGCACTCGCGCGGCCGACTCCATCGTGTCGGCGGCGCCGACGAAATCGAGGATCAGGTCTGCGCCGCCGTCGAGTGCCGGAAGCGCCGAGGCGAGATCGGCAAACGCCGCATCGCTGCCCAGCCGCACGGCGCCGGGCAGGGTTTCCTGCCGGTTGTCGATGGCGAGGACACGTCCGGCACCGAAGTGGCGAAGGATCTGAATCGCCAGGTGACCGAGCCCGCCGACACCGATCACGACACAGATCGCGGATTCGTCGATGACATCGGCGTGCCGGCGCACGGCGTGGTAGGCGGTTGTCCCGGCATCCGCGAGTGGAGCGGCGATGGCGGGCTCGAGCTCGCCGGTGCGAACGAGGAATCGAGCCGACGGCACCACCATGGCCTGTGCCAGACCGCCGGGATAGCCGAGGCCGTTGCCGATCGGGGCCAGTCTGCCGTCCGGACGAGGTTGCAGCGTCAGACAGTAGTTCTCCCGTCCCCGCGCACAATTGCGGCAGCGGCCACAGCCCCAGATACCGTGGACCACAACGGCTTCGCCGATCCAGGACTGATCCGCATCGGGACCGGTGTCGATCACCGTGCCCGCGACTTCATGGCCGAGGGTGAGCGGCAGCGGATAGTCGAAGCTCGATTCGGCGGCATCCATGACGTGCAGATCGGAGCGACACAGCCCTGCTGCGGTGACCTGTAGCAGTAGCTCGGCACCACGTGGCTGCGGCACGGCGATCTCGCGCAACTCTGGTTCGCAACCCCACTCGGTCAGTTGAACGGCCAGCATCAGCGAGCCGTCCAGCCGCCGTCGACAATGAGCGTCTGGCCGGTCATATACGACGACGCGTCGGAGGCGAGAAACAGAACCGCGCCGTCGATTTCACCGGCCTTGCCACCACGGCCGAGCATCGTGTTGCGGCGCACCCACCCCGCCGACTTCTCGTTGTCGAACAGGCCATCGGTCATCTCGGTATCGAACCATCCCGGCACGACAGCGTTCACCCGAATCCCTCTGCGCCCCCACTGCCCGGCGAGTTCCCTGGTGAGTCCGAGTATCCCGGCCTTGGATGCGGCATAGCTCGCGCCACCGATCGGTGCGGTCGAGACCAGTCCGATCACCGATGAAATATTGATATACGACGCGCGTTCCCCCTCCGGCAGTCGTGTCGCGGCATAGGTGGCGAGGTGGAATCCCGCGATCAGGTTGACCTCGAGGAGCGCGGCGAACCCGGCTGCCGTTTCGTCTTCGGCATGCGCAGGACCGGGCTTGCCCGCGTTGTTGACCAGCACATCGAGCCGTCCGGACTGCTCATAGCAGCGGTCGACCAGCATTCGGCGGTCCTCGTCGGATGTCACATCACAACGAACCGGAACGATCCGGGGATCCTCCGCGGCCAGCGCCGCCAATCGGTCGAGCCTGCGAGCCGCAGCGTACACGGTGGCCCCGGCACCAGCGAGAGCCCGCGCGAAGCCCATCCCGAGACCCGACGACGCGCCGGTGACGACAGCGACCCGGCCGGTCAAACCGAACAGGGCGCCCAGTGTCGTTCCGGCGACACTCACATCGTTTCGCATGTCAGTACACCGCGGTCCGGCCACCGTCGACCGGGATCATCGCACCGGTGGTGTAACCGGCGGCGGCGCTCGCCAGATGGGTGACCAGACCGGCGATTTCCGCTGGCCGGCCCAACCGGCCCGCCGGCAGGCGATCGAGGATCTTCCCGACGAACTCCTCGTCCCAGTTCTCGGCCATATCCGTCGCGAATCCGCCCGGCATCACGCAATTGACGCGCACAGTGGGCGCGTACTCCTGGGCGAACGCCATGGTCAAGGCGTTGAGTCCGTTCTTGGCCGCGGCGTACATCGCCTCGGGCGGACTCGGGCGGACGGCCCCGATACTCGAGATATTGATGATCGACCCGCCACCGGCGGCGGCCATCCGGGCACCGGCAACCGCCATCAGGCGAAATGGGCCCTTCAGGTTGACCTCGATGGTCTTGTCCCACAACCCTTCCGAGACCGACAGCAGACTGTCGGCCAGCGGTGCGATACCCGCATTGTTCACGACGATATCGAGACTCCCGAAATCGGCGATGATCCGATCCACGGCTGGTTCGATCGAATCCCACTTGCCGACATGCAGTTCGAATGGGTGCGCGCTGCCCGCCCCTTCGTCGTCGCCGAGTGCGGCAACCGCCTGCTCGCACGCGTCGCGTTTGCGGCTGGACACGATCACCGTGCAGCCCGCGTCACGCAGTCCGCGCGCGATGGCGAGTCCGAGGCCGCGGCTGGCGCCGGTGACCAAGGCGACCTTTCCGGTCAATTCCGTTGTGCTCATTTGTGCTTCTTCAATTCGAGGCGGGCGATGGTACGCAGATGTACCTCGTTGGGACCGTCGGCGATCTGCAGCGCCCGGGTTATGGCATACAGGCGGGCCAGGACAGTGTCGTCGCTGACACCAGCGCCACCGTAGGTCTGCACCGCGCGGTCGACGACGGTGTGCGCCACTTCCATTGCCGCAACCTTGATGGCGGCGACCTCCGACCGGGCGGCCGCGTTGCCGTAGTTGTCGATGAGCCAGGCCGACTTCAGGACGAGCAAGCGAATCTGGTCGATTTCGATGCGGCTGCGGGCAATCCACTCGCGCACGACCCCGCGATCGGCCAGTGGACCGCCGAAGGCAATGCGCTCCAGGGAGCGTTGGCACATCATGTCGAGCGCCCGCTCGGCCATGCCGATGGCGCGCATCGCGTAGTGCATCCGGCCCGGTCCCAACCGGCCCTGGGCAATGGCGAAACCGTCGCCTTCGGCGCCGAGCATGTTCTCGGCCGGGACGCGGACGTCGGTGAACTGGACTTCGCCGTGGCCGAGCCGGTCACGGAAGCCGAACATCGGAAGATCGCGCAGCACTTCGATCCCCGGTGTGTCACGGGGAACCAGAATCATGCTCTGCTGGCGATATGTCGCTGCCCGCGGATCCGATTTGCCCATGAAGATGATGAGCTTGCAGTCCGGGTCGAGAATGCCGGAGGTGTACCACTTACGGCCATTGAGGACGTACTCGTCGCCGTCGCGAACGATGGTGGAGGTGATGTTGGTGGCGTCGGAGCTGGCCACCGCGGGTTCGGTCATCGCGAATGCGGAGCGAATAGTGCAGTCCAACAATGGTTTCAGCCATTGCTGTCGTTGTTTCTCGGTCCCATACATGGCCAGTATTTCCATGTTGCCGGTGTCGGGAGCCGAGCAGTTGACGGCTTCGTTTCCGAGGATGGATCGACCGACGACCTCGGCCAGTGGCGCGTACTCCAGATTGGTGAGTCCGGCGCCGAGGCCGTCGTGGGTCATGAACAGGTTCCACAGACCCAATTCGCGGGCCTTGACCTGCATATCTCGCATGACTTGCGGCTGCTCATGCGGGTTGTCGTTCGCCGCGAGCTGGGCGTCGAACACCTGCTCCGCGGGATAGACATACTCGTCCATGAACGATTCGAGTTTGCCGAGCAGATCCTGCGTGCGGGGAGAATAGGAGAAATCCACGGTGCGGCTCCTGAACTGGTGCGGTCGATATCAACCGGCGAGTAGCGCGGTCCCGGTCTCGATCAGTCGGTTGATGGTGGCGGGCAGCTTTTCCTGGTCGGGGTCGTAGTGCCGGCCTTCCCGGTGCCGGCGCAGGTTGTGGCCCATGATCGCGGCCATCTTGAGGCGACCCAGCGCGTCGAACCACGTCATATCAGTGAGCGCGGGCCCACCTCCGACGTACAGATCGACCAGTTCTTGCGCTGCAGGCAGTCCGGGCACCTCCCGGCCGACGCCGGGAAAGTTGCTGCCGTCGGCGAAGACGAGGAACCAGCCCAATTCGACCCGAGGGTCGCCGGCGCTCCAGATCTCCCAATCGATCAACGCGACCGGTTCGACGCCGTCGGAGATGATGTTTCCGAGGCGGTAATCACCGTGCACCAGTGTCGGTGTCGTCGGTTCGGGTGTGCTCCGGCCGAGCAACTCGAGCAGCCGGTCACCACCGGCGACGAGGTCGGGTGGGACCGCCCCCAGGGTGCGTGCCCAGCGGGCGAGCTCGGCGTCCGGCGTGAGCGGGGCTTGCGCGCCGGGCACGGTGCTCGGATCTATCGTGTGCAGGCGCGGCAGAATTTCCGCGGCACGCCGCATCCGGGCCGCGGCCGAGCCGGGTTCGACGGCTGGATCGTCCAGCACCGGTTCCAATGCCTGCCCGGCCACGAATTCCATGGCGAACCAGGCCGGTCCGACGTCGTCGACCGCGACGATGCCCGGTACGGGAACCGGTGTGTGTGCCAATGCCTGCATGATCCGGGCCTGCCGCAGCATGTCGTGTCGGCCGATGGCCTGCTGTCCCTCGGGAACGGCCTTGACCACGAAGTCACCGCCGGTCGTTCGCACCCGGTAGGTCAAACCGGAATGTCCGCCGAGCAGCGGCTCGAAGGTGGTGACTGTCGCGTCGAGGTCCGCGTGCAGCCGGGCGCGGACGCGTTGTTCCACGGTATTCGCCCGACCGCCACCCCCCACCGAATCGCTACCCGATGCTGAACTCATGGGCGTGGCTCCCTCGGTAGTCCGAGTACTCGCTCGGCGATGATGTTGTGCTGAATCTCGTCGGTGCCCCCGGCGATCCGGTAGCCGGGCGCGCCGAGAATGTGCTCGGACCACGCGAAGGTTCCCCAGCGACCGGAGTCCACGGTGAGGTCTCGCCCGAGTAGCAGGCGCACGACCTCGGAGGTGCGAGCCATCGTATCGGTCGCCAGAAGTTTGCCGATTGAGGCCTCCGGTCCCGGGTCCTGGCCCGCTACGACGGCGCCCGCCACCCGCATATTGCCGATTCGCTGTAGATAGCTGCGTATTACGAGGTCGGCGACCTTATCGCGTTCGATCTCGGTCAGCTGCCGTCCGAGATGCTGTGCCAGCGCTACCGCCCGATCCGCGTTCGCCAGACCGAGGTTGCCCCCGTCGAGGCGTTCGGCGGCCAATACGGTGAGCGCTACCGGCCAGCCTTGTCCTACGGGGCCGAGCCGATAACTGTCGTCGAGTCGTACGCCGTCGAGGAAGACCTCGTTGAACGAACTGCCACCGGTCATCTGCCGGATCGGGCGGACGGTCACCCCGGCACTGGTCATCGGCACCAGGAAGACGGTGAGCCCGGCGTGTTTCGCTGCGGCGTTGTCGGTTCGGCACACGGCGACGCCGATATCGGACACCCGCGCGCCCGAGGTCCACACCTTGTGGCCATCGAGCGTCCAGGTGCCGTCGGCGGATCGGACGGCACGTGTCCGCACCGCTGCCAGATCGGACCCGGCCTCGGTCTCCGAGAACAATTGGCAGGCAATGATATCCGTGCGCAGCATGGCTCGGACATAGCGTGACCGCTGCTCGTCGGTGCCCCATTGCTCGACGGTGGGAGCGACCAGTTGTTGTGTCACCGAGAACATCTCGGTGCGTCGTGGCACATCGAAATCCTCTTCGGCGCGCCGAAAAGCAAGGACGTAGGACATCGGCAGACCGCGGCCACCATAGCTCTCGGGCCAGTTCAGTGCGCCCCAGCCGGCGTCGAATTTGGCGCGCTCGTACTCGCGGATCCGGTCGGTGTGCGCGCGTTCCTCCTCGGCGTTCCAGCTCTCGAAAACGGCTACCGAATCCGAACCCGAACCCCAGATCGATTCCGCTCGTGGGACCGCCACACTGCGCAACCAGGCGACGGCCTCATCGGTGAAGCCGACGAGGTCGGGAAGTGTTCGTGTGGTCACTGATTCACCTCGAAAGTGTTGTCATCTCACACCGAAAGCACGGTGCAGGCGCTGATTCCGGGCGCCCCGTACACGTGCGTGAAGCCGACCCTCGGCGTTCCGGGCACCTGGCGATCCCCGGCTTCGCCGCGCAGTTGGGTAACTATCTCGTGCACTTGCCGGAGACCGGATGCGCCGATGGGTTCGCCGTTGGCGATGCACCCACCGTCGGTATTGACCGGCAGTCGTCCGCCGATCTCGGTGTGGCCTGCCGCGATCATCGACTCCTGTTCGCCGTGCTCGCAGAAGCCACATTCGGCCATATGCATGATCTCGGCGCCGCTCTCGGTGTCCTGTAATTGCGCGACGTCGACATCTGCGGGGGAGATGCCCGCCAGTTCGAAGGCGGCCGCGGCCGCATCGGCGCTCACGCTGGTCGGTTCGCCCCCGCCTTGAACGGCCGGGCTGAATACTTCGAAAGAGCCGAACCGGCGGGTGCGGTGGCTGATCGCGCGCAACCGGACCGGCCGACCGCCGAGTCGCCGGACGGCAGCCTCGGTCGCGACGATGACGGCGGCCCCGCCCTCGCCCGGGGAGCAGAACATATATCGCGTCAACGGGTCGTTCACCATATCGGCGGCGGCGATCTCGCCGGCCGAGATCGCCGCACGTCGCCAGGCATTCGGATTCAGGCTGCCGTTTCGATACGCCTTTTCGGCAACCTTCGCCAAGGTCATACCGGATATCCCGTATTCGCGCATATATCGGCCGATCTTGGCGCCGAAGAACTGCGTGGTGACCATGAGCCCGGCCGAGCCGTATCCCTCGGATAGTCCCCATTCGGCGGGTGTCGGATCGAAGGCTCCGCGCGGGTGTTTGTCGAATCCGACCGCCAGCGCTATTTCGGCAGTGCCCGAACGGACCGCATTGACCGCCGAGAACAATGCGCTGCCACCGGTGGCGCAGCCATTTCTCACATTGCTGAAAGGTATCCCGGTGAAACCGAGTTCGGCGACGAGTGTGTCGGCGAGTCCCGAACCGTCGCTCCCGCCGAAGGCGACCTCGATGTCGGGCCAGGTCACCCCGGCATCGTCGAGCGCGGCGGCGATCGCGCTGACCGCCATCTGACGGCCGGTGATGCCGGGCTGCCTGCCGAACTTCGACAGCCCGGCGCCGATGATCGAAACTGTCTGGGTCACTGCGCTTCTCTCTGTGGAACGACCGCGAACCGGGGCACCGGTGCGGTGCTGACGAGCTGCACCGGTGCCCGCTCCAACTCGGCGAAGTCCTCGCATTCCAGGATTGCTTGAATGCGAATACCTTCCGGAAGTTCGACATAGCCCACCGCGAATGGGGAAAAGCCCTCGGCGGGCGGCATATACGGCGGCGATTTGGGTGGAAACCGCTGCACGGTATAAGCCCACACCACTCCCCGCGTACTCAATTCCATTGCGCTGGCCGTCGGCTGGACACAACGTGCGCAGATGGTGGTTGCCGGATAAGCGACGGTATTGCAGACCGCGCAGCGGCTACCTTCCAGCACCGATGTTGTGTGCTCGCCCATGTCGATCTCCTCTTCGAGTCGCACGCCGGTGGCGTCGGTCAGCGACCGACCCACTTCGGTTCGCGCTTCTCGAGAAATGCGTTCACGCCCTCGCGCGCGTCCTCGGACTGCAGGGCGTTGCCCACCGCGAGATGCTCCATCACCATGAGCGACTGGATGTCCGCATCCAGACCGCGGTCGATGGTCATCTTCGTGAGCTTCATGGTGAACGGGCTCTTGTCCACGATCGGTGCGATGAACTCGGCGACCAGATCGTCGAGCTGGTCCGCGGGCGCGGCGGCGTTGATGAGATCGAAGTCCGCGGCCTGCGTGCCGGACAGCAGCTTTCCGGTCAGCATCAGTTCCTTGGTCTTGCGGATGCCGATCATGCGGGGCAACCGGTAGATCGGACCCGCGCCACCGAAAAGCGCACGCCGAATGTGGAAGTCACCGATCAGCGCGTCCTCGGACGCGACCGCGAAGTCGCAGGAGATCATCAGCTCGAAACCGCCGGCCGTCACATGCCCCTCGAGAACCGCCAGGGACGGCGTGTTCATCGAGTAGAGGCGATCGCACACCTTGGCCGAAAGTACTGCGACATCCATCGCGTTGGTACTGCCGACATAGTTGGCGAGCAGTTCGTCCAGGTCGAAGCCCGAGCAGAACGTATTGCCGCGGCCACGGAGCACCAGCATCTTGAGCTCCGGGTCCCTATCGACCTCGACGATGATTTCGTCGAGTCGGTGCAGAAGTTCGACGGTGACGGCGTTCTTCTTGTGCGGGCGGTTGAGCCACACGCGTGCGACGTCACCGTCCTTCTCCAACACGATGTGGTCGGTGTCCACCATCTCGAACCTCTTTCTTGAACTTGAACTGGATTCAATTCAGTTTTACCTAGCCGATCGCTCCGCGTCAACAGGGGAGCCGGCGCCGTTCGCTGCTTCAGATTCCGATGAGAGTGGCGATTCGCGCTCGGTGCGCACGTGAATCACCCTGTAGCGCTTCGTTTCCCATTGCCCTGCGGAAGTAGGAGTGCGCGGGGTGTTCCCAGGTGAAACCGACGCCACCGTGCAACTGGATCGCTTCTGCCGCCGCGTGCACCGCCGCATCGGTACATACGGCGCCGGCGACCGCCACGGCCAACGAGGCCGATCCCGGGTCCTGCGCGTAAATCGCCGCCGCATAGCGGGAGGCCGATCGAGCACGTTCGAGGACGACCAGCAGATCGGCCAGCCGATGTTTGACGGCCTGGAACGAGCCGATGGGGCGACCGAACTGGCACCGAGTCCCCGCGTACTCCACGGTCATCTCGAGCAGGCGGTCGACAATGCCGGTGTTCTCGCATGCCAGCGCCAGCGTTGCCAGCTCGCCCAGCCGCGCCGCGGTCGCCGCGGTGGCATCGACGTCGGTAAGCGCGTTCGCCGGAGTCCGATCGAAGGTGATATCCGCGCGACGGCGCGTGGGGTCGAGCACTCGACGCTCGGCCCGGGCAAGCGGTGCGCCCGGTTGGGTGGCGAATAGGCGGCGGCCGTCCGGACATTGCGCCGAAACGACGGCCACATCGGCGTTGCCGCCACTTACCAGGCTCGCCGTGCCGTGCAATAGCCACCCGGCCCGCGTCGGCTCCGCACGCACGTGATCTGTGTTGGCAGATAAGGCGCTGACCGTGGCGAGCAGGCTTCCGTCCAGAACTCCGGCGAGTACGTCACCGTCCTGGCCGGGATCCGCCGACAGCAGGGCGTGGACACCGAGGACTGCTGAGGTGTATACCGGCTCGCACGCGAGCGCGCGACCGCATTCCTCGAGCACGATCCCCAGCTCGACCATGCCGTAGCCGAGCCCGCCACGATCTTCGGGGACCGTCAATGTGGTCACCGACATGTCATCGACGAGCGTTTTCCACAGCTGTGGCGAATAGCCGGGGTCGGTGGACGCGACCGTTCGCACCTGCTCGATACCGCCATGTTCGGCGAGTATGCCGCGGACGGCCGCACGCAGGTCGGAATGCTCCGGTCCGGGTGTCAGCGCAGGTGGGTCCGCGTGGGGCCATGGCACTTCTCTCGCGAGCGAGGACATCTAACCTGCCTAAATTGAGTTCAGTTTGATGATTCGAGAGTATCGCGCCGAAGTCTGGACAAGAAGGGATTTACCGAACTAAGTTCATTTCATGAGTTTGGCCATCGAGGGCTACTACGCAACCTTGGACAGTGGGCGATTGGACGACGCGGTGGCGTTACTCGCTGAAGACGTCGAGTTCGCGATGCTGTTGCCCACCGGAGTGAAACTCGGGCGTGGCCGGGCGGCCATGCTCGATTACCTGCAGGGCCGGCCGAAGGTGAACCGCAAGCATCGGCTGTTGCGGGTGGCCGCCGACAATGGTGTGGAGTTCGCGCACGGCGCCGTCACCGAGAACGACGTGACGACAACTGGTTTCTTCGTCGGCGCGATGCATATCGATGCCAGCGGGCTGATCGATCGCTACCAGGTGTCATTCAGTACCGACTTCGCGCTGATACCAACATCTTTCGACGTCGAGGGAGTGGCCGGATGACGACTGCAGAGCCACCCGTGCTGGCCAGATGGTTCGAATACATGGATTCGGACGACCCCGACCGCGTGCTGGGCATGATCTCGGGCGACTTCGCGATGTCGGTACAGTTCTCCAAAGGGGCCGGGCAGTCCGCCGAATTCGTGGGGGACCGTGCGGGGTTGGTCGGCTACTTGGCGCAGCGCGAGAAGAGCACACTGGTCCATCACATCGACACCGGTGCGGTGGTGGGTGATTACGAGCTGGTACTCGGCCGGACAACCCGCGGCGGGGTGTTCGAAGCTTCCTTCAACGCCACCGCACAGCTCGATGCGGACGGCAAGGTGCGGCGCCTTCTCATCGCTCGCACCCCCGAACTGTCCTTTGCGCGCTGAGTTCAGAAAGCCGATCCGGACGCCAAACTGGAACTTGTCGATAGAGGTACATCTCGGCGAAGCAGCTGGGCACGGATGATCCACGGCGGGTGTCCCGGCAGGCACCGAAAGAGCCAGGGGGCTACCTCGCGCGCCTCCGACCGACGATCCGGTGCAGACCCGTTCTCCACCTTCGACATCCCACCAGTATGTGGAACGTTCCATCTATGGCTTAAGGGGTCAGGGTCCCCATAGCGCGGTCGATCAGTGTGGCGAGGGGAATGGTGCCATCACAAGCCGTCCAGGCGTCGGTCGCCGCATCCTTGCATGCGAGGGCCGAGGCGACGAGCGCGCGAGCGCGGGGGTCCTCGACGGCGGCGGGGTCGATGCCAAGTCGGTGGGAGACCTCCGGCACGAGAAAGTCGTGCCAAGCCTGTTGCTTCTCCCACTGTCGGGCTTTCAAGGACGGCGTCTCGCAGAGCATGCGGACATAAGCCAAAGCCTTCTCGGGTTCGTCGGCATTGAACTCGGTCAGCGCGTCGAAGGCGCGGCGCAGCGACTCCCAGGGAGGCTCGCCGGCGGGGCGCTCGGCGAAGCGCCTCGCGACGTCTCGGCCGAGGTCTTCGAGATCGCCGAGGATGACATCTTCCTTCGTCCCGAAATACCGAAAGAAGGTGGCACGCGACAAGCCCGCCTCGGAAGCGATCTGGTCGACGGTTGTCTGATCGAAGCCATGCTCGGCGAACAGGCGGAAAGCCACGGAGCTTACCTCGGCCTGCATTGCCTGTCGTGTCCGAGCGCGAAGTGTGGAGGGCGCCTCGCGGCGGGTCGGAGCTCTCGATGTGTCAGTCATTACAACAAGTCTACACTTGAGGGCTCAAATTGAGATCCAGTCTCATAATGATCTATGGTTGCGTTTGAATACTTCGTATCAACTTTGGGAGCGCCCCTTGAGCAAGATCTGGTTCGTCACTGGTTCGTCCCGTGGCTTCGGCCGCCACTTCGTCGATGCGGCCCTGTCCCGCGGTGACAAGGTTGCGGCTACCGCCCGTAACACCGAAACCTTGTCCGATCTGGTCGCCGCGTACGGCGACGCGATCCTCCCGCTGGCGTTGGACGTGACCGACAAAGCGGCAGTCACCGCGTCTGTTCAGCAGGCTCATGATCACTTCGGGCGCTTGGACGTGGTCGTCAATAACGCTGGTTATGGCCTTTTCGGCGCGGTCGAGGAAATCAATGAGAAGGAGATCCGCGATCAGTTCGAAACGAACTTCTTCGGCGCACTGTGGGTGACCCAGGCGGTCCTGCCGTACCTGCGTGACCAGGGTGACGGCCACATCGTGCAGATTTCCACCGTCGGCGGGGTAGCCTCATTTCCCACGTTGGGCGGCTACAACGCCTCGAAGTGGGCCCTGGAGGGTCTGAGCGATGCCTTGGCCCAGGAGGTCGCTTCGTTCGGGATCAAAGTCACCCTCGTCGAGCCCGCAGGCTTTGCCACAGACTGGGCTGGCTCGTCCGCGGTCCAGTCCGAACCGCTCGCAGCTTATGACGGTGCACGCGAAGCCGTCGCTGCGGCGTTCGCCGGCGGAACGATCGGCGACCCCACGGCCGCAGGCCCTGCTCTGCTGAAAATCGTAGACGCAGAGAACCCTCCGCTTCGGGTCTTCTTCGGCACCACCCCCCTCCAGATTGTCCCGCAGGTCTACGCTGAGCGACTCAAGACGTGGGACGAGTGGTCCGAGGTGTCGGTCGCGGCCGAAGGCGCCCCCGCCTGAACGCGCAGCTCGCTAGGTAGACGAAGGTTGTGCAGAGAGGGTGCCGAAGGCACCTTCCTGGGTTGGAGGTCGGTGCGCCGAGCCACAGGCGGCGGTGCCGATTTATGGAGGGCGTGGAAATCCGCGTCGCCCAGCGCGCGCTGGCCATGGCCGCCGCGATCTCGCACAGCCACATCATCGATGCACCGGTCACCCGGTCACTGATCGCCTACGATCACTGACCGGGCTTCGGACTATGCGCGACGACATCACGGACGCGCCAGCCCCCAGAGGGAGCTGTGGTCCCAGTCGGCTTCGGACAACGTCTCCAGCAGTTCGACCAGGCCTGCCCGCTCAGCGGCGACTCGGCATTGCCCGCGAAATGCCCAACGACATTGCGCGATTGGCCCTCGAACGAGTCTGGAAAACCGGTATGTTCGGTTCCCGCAGAAAGTTGGCTGCGTATCGCGTCGTAGCAACCGATGTGGGATGGGCCGCTGGCCATCGAAGGGCCTGCCGCCGCGTTGCTGTTACTTGCCACCGGCCGTAATGCGGCGCGAGATCTCCTCGCCGGCAACGGTGTTGCGCAACTGAGCGCAGACCAAGATCGGCGATAGCCGGACGCCAAATACCTGACGCATGCCTGCTCACCATCCACGAGATACGTCATCACAGCTGGCATCGGCCAGCGGAGGTGCTGATGCCGGATGTACCCGATCTCGACCCCATGCGCACCCTTTCAGGCAGAGTTCATCGGAGTATATGATTCTGGTTCCGCCTCGGTGGATTTCGGTAGGGGTAGGGAATGAAGAAGAAGCTCATCGCCGCTGCTGCGGCTCTGTTCGCGGGTGTCATCGCACTGACCGGGTGCTCGAGTGACGCCGACGTAGTGTCCAAGAACCTGTCCAAAGAATCGGACCAGTTCAAGATCAACCGGCGCGTGGTGTTCTTCAACGGAATCACCGACAAGTACCTGCTGTCCATCGAGGGCAGGTGCTCGATCAAGGATGAGAACAACCAGCTCGAGGTTACTTGCAAGACCGGTGATGACGAATACAAGAAGCACTTCCTCGGACTCTCGGACAACGTGAGCTACTTCGTGGAACAGCTCGAAGGCGCTGACGTGAGCCGCTACCACTACAAGGTGATCTTCAAGCCCGAGACCATCATCCCCGATGTCGACCATCCCTGAACTCGAGATTCAGTAGTCCAGCCGCACGTGGCTATGTCGCCGTAGCGGCGTCGGTCGTTCTGTGGATGACGATCTTCAGGAGGCTGGCGATGACGCGCCGGAACCCTCCGCGCCGCCGACAGCTACCCGAGGGGTTGGGGGAGCAGCGGCGAACTGCGATCAGTGTGACGCGGGCGGGATGCTCTGCTCGTACTGGAAGACGTTGTGGGGGTCGTACTTCGCCTTGATCCTACGCAGCCGTTCGAAACGCTGGCTCCCCCAGTAAGCGGTCTCCCAGTCTTGCATTGCGACGTTCGGCACGTTGACGTAGGCGCCATCCGCGTAGGGCCGCAGCGCCTGGCTGAACTCAGCGGTCCAGGCCTGGGCCTGCGAGGTCAGTGGGTCGCCGACGCCTGGTTGTGGTGAACGAGTCCCCCAGGCTGCGCCGATCTCGCCGTAGAAAAGCGCGTCGCGATGCGCGAACGCCGTGCCGCCCGGGGGCTCCGTCTTGATCGCCCCACCGAAGGCATCGACGAAGTAGTTGCTCTCCTCTGTGGGGGCGTTTCGCATGAAATCGCCGATGATGTCGATCGCTGTCTTCGGGAACCGCTCTTTGACGAACTGCGAGAAGAACTTCCAGTTCGCGGGCTCTTGCGCGAGCGGGATCTGGGCTCCCGCAAAGATGTCGCCCCAGTTACCGACCTGCACCGTCACATCAGGCGTGCCGACCGACAGGATCGGAGCCAGCATCTGTCTGGCCTGTTCGGCTGCCCCGTCCACAAGCCACGCGGACAGCTGGATCTGGGACTTGTGGATCTCGAGCTCGGATCCCAGACGGCTGTCGGCGGACGGCACCGTACGCTGCCATGCCTCGAAAACCCCGTGAAGGTCCCCGAGTCCATCCCATGTCGCCTGCACATAGGCAAGATGTTCGAGCGGATACACCTTATAGGTCAGTTGTGTGACGATCCCGAAGTTGCCGTTTCCTGCTCCGCGCAGCGCCCAGAGCAGGTCCGAGTGGTGCTGCAAGTCCGCGTTGATCACCTCGGCGCAGTCGTCACCTGACGGGACGACGACCTCGGCCGCGATCAGGCTGTCGCAGGCCATGCCGAGCCAGCGGTTGAGCGGCCCGAGGCCACCGCCGAGCGTCGCACCGCACAGGCTTACGCTGCCTTCGCTTCCGGTTGTGACCGCAAAGTTCTGCTTCGCGAGCGTCGTCACCGCTTCCAGTTGGTTCAGCCCGGCTCCGACCGTCGCGATACGCGCGCCAGGGTCGATCTGGACCGATTTCAGCTGGCTGACGTCAATTACGATGCCGTTGTCGACGTTCGACCAGCCCTCTAGGGCGTGGCGGCCGCTGCGCACCCGCAGCGCGATGTCATGCTGCCGCGCCCACGTGACGGCGTTCACCACGTCCTTGGTTTCCTGCGCGAAGGCGATGACCAGCGGATAGTGAGAAAAGAGCTGGTCCCAGCCGAGTCGCGCATCCGTGTACGACGCGTCACCGGGGCGGATGATGTGGCCGGTCAGCGTCGCGGGCGGGCATCCCGGGCTTTCACTGGGCTGGCCCGCGGCCTCGATTCCCGGGGCGCTTGCATCCGCAATATCCGGTGTGTCCGCGGCCGTGAGGCCCGCGCCGACGACTGCTCCGACGCCAGCGGCCGCCGACGTCCTGAGCAGGTCGCGGCGAGAAAGATCGCTCAAGGTCCAGATCCTCTCAATCGGGCTACGCCAGTACCCGGCTGCCAAGGGAACTCTTACCCGCCAGCCGCCGGGCAGTCCTTTGTGGTCGACCCCCGCACGGTAACGGGGTGACGTGGCGGTGTGTCCCGACACGCCAATCGAGGACGATGACGACACCCAAACGAGGTTCCCAGCGGTGTCGGCCGGCTCCGCAAGCCGGACTCGTCGATTCCGAACACGCCGGAGTGAACGTGGTCCACCACGCCAAACGCGAGGCCTCGTCGGCGTTGTGCGGCGGCGGCTGGACCCCAACTGCTGCCGCTGAACCGCTCTGGATCGTCGTGTCATTTTCCGAGCCGGGCGCGGTGGGTGCTCATTCCGCTGGGCGCGCGTATCGAGCGTCCGCTTCTGCCGATGTGTGCTGGAGGCTAGTCGATCAATTCGATGCCCCGGGAACGCAAGAAGGCCTGCAGTTGGGGTGCAAGCCGATCCGCACCGATCACGCGCTTCAAATTCGGAAGGAGATGGAGGTCATCGAGACTGGCGACGTCGAACTGGTCGCTCTCACCATCCCAGTGTGGGCAGCATTCGAGGTAGACCTGACAGCCACCATCGAAGATCAGCTGCTCAACCCCTCCGAGTAGATCGGCAGAAAGCTCCAGGCTCTCGAAGTACGTCCGCGCTTCCGGCATGACCTGGTCGCGATAGTTGTCGAAGGAATACTCCCAGAGGTCACCGTCGAACCCACGGGCTTCCAGTGTGTCCTCGAGCGACCATGGCGCAAGCTTCGGAGAGTCTCCGTACATAAGTTCGTCGATAACGGCCAGTTTGATGCTGAAGTCCACGAACCTAGTCACACGCTCAAAGTAGCGCTGGTATACGACAACGACTACTTCTCGGCTTCCTGGCGTGCCAGACACGTCGGACCGGTGGGTGTCGATCACACCCCACCATATCGGCGGCGGAAGGTCCAGTTCCTTGGCGAAAAAGGCCGATTCTTTGGCGAAAAAGGCCGGAGCACCTTCAGAATTGAATTGGCGCGCTCGAGTTCGGGGACCCCGCTCGCTCACCCTCAGAAACCCTCGCCGCGGCACATTCCCACAGTTCAACCGGCTTCCTGGTTCCCGCCGAACCCCAAATCGCTGCTTCTTTCCAGATCCAACGGTCTCCAGCAAACCTGGAGTCACCAATCCATCGAGATCGGATGGCGCATCGGATTCGGCGAAACCTTTGCCAACGCGTGATAAGCCGCTAAGGTACTGGAAGGCAACATCTTCGGCTGGGCGCCGGCCGATACCGTCGGCAGTGCCCCAAGGAGTACAAGTGATCACTGAGAAAGACGCGCCGTTGGAACCGGGAAATAGTGATATCTCGGGTGAATCAACAGCTGGAGCCACAGATTCGGTGAAATGTTTGCCAGATTTCGCTCCGAAAAATCTGCCGCATATCACGGAGCAGCCAGGCGGTCGGATCGTGTGCCGGACCAGGATCATCGCCAAAGTGTCCCATCCCGACGTCGCACCCCGGCAGATCCGCGACGATCTCGTCGCGAGGCGCCAACACCATCGTTAAATTATTCAGTCGACGACCTTTCCGGCTCTGACGGGTCGCCCGAACACTTTTGCCGAATTCCGTTGAATATTCGATCCGATAATTGTTTTCGTTCATAAGGAACTTGATAGAAACCGATCCGAACCGGGTCGACGCAGAGGAGGGGTAGGCATGCCGATTCATACGAACGTGAGCACCGTATCGACCGGGAACCCACGGGAACCGTCGGCGGATACCGGTGCGCTGCGCGAGGGACCGTTCGGGCTGTCCGCGGGATGGTGGCCGGTCGCTTTCTCCGCCGAGGTCCGGCAGTCCGTCCGTCGCGCCCGCCTGGGCGTACGGGACATCGCGCTCTACCGTGATCAGGCCGGTTCGGTCCGAACAGTGGCCGACCGCTGCCCGCATCGGTGGCTGCCGCTCTCGATGGGCAGGCTCACCTCAGCGGGTTTGCAGTGCGCATACCATGGCTGGACCTTCGACGGGGCGACCGGTAGGTGTTCGCTGATTCCCGGCGTACGCCCGGACGAGAAGCTGCCGGCGAGAATCCGGGTTCCCGCCTATCCGGTCATGGAGGAGGGCGGGTTCGTGTTCGTCTGGAGTGGGTTCGGTCCACCCGACTCGCTCGCCAGTGCGCTGCCTGCGGCGGGGGTCCCGGCTGGGCCCGCCCAGGTTCGAACGGTCCGTGGTGTAGCCGAAGTGCGGGCGCCGCATTCCCTGGTTGCCGAGGCGCTGCTCGTCAACCCGGGAAAGGCACTCGGACTCGGCCGACTTCTCGGATGCGGTGACGAGACGCTCGGCCCGGAGGTTGCCGTGAACGCCTCGGGCGTGGTGGTCCGCCGACGCCGTTTGACCTGGAATCTGCCACGGCTGGCGACCTTCGACCCGGTCAGCCGCCGCACCACCGACGCGCGGGTGGCTGTCGTCCCCACGACGGGGACGACTATCGCGGCTGCCGACACCCGCGGAGGCCCGGCCGCGGTGCGGATCCTGGTCGGGCTGACTCCGACCGCCGGCCACCGCACCACCGTCCGGTGGCTGGTCGAGGCGCAGGGCACTTCCGCGCTGCACGCGCGGATGCGCCTGTGGGCGAGCATGGCCGGGCGGTCTGCCATCCAGGTGGTACGTGCACTGGAAACAACCGCTGATGCCGCCGAGGCGGTCAGCGATCCCGCCGTCGATCGGGTGCGTGAGTTCCGAACCGGCGCTGTTGAAACGGAGGCGCAATGAACAAGATGACCACGAATTCGCCCGTCCTGGCAGCATCGCCGACCCTCCCGTCGCCGCAGTACGAGCCGGCACCCGACAACGTGGCTCTGCCTCCCAATGGTTTCGCGCTACGCGACGTGTGGTTCCCGGTCGCGCACAGTCGACTCGTCGGCCGCCGGCCGGTGTACCGGCCGATCCACGGCCGACCGATCTACTTGTGGCGCGAGAACGGGGCGGTGCACGCATCCGAACACTCCCCGGCCGACCGCAAACACGGCCGACTCCGGGCAGGTGAATTGACCAGGGGCACCGGACTTTACCCGGTCGCCGAGCGATACGGATATGTCTGGGTCTGGTACGGCGATGTAGCCGCGGCCTCGTTCGAGTTGATTCCGCGGATCCCGCATCTGCCCGCCGCAGGTGGATTGCCCCGCCATTTCTTGAACAACGTGGTCTTCGACTGCAGCCAGCAGCTCGTGTGTGAAAATCTGCTCGATCTCACCCACGCGGACTTCCTGCACTCCTGGTCACAGCAGGTCGTCGGATCCGAAATCCGGGTCACCTCGACGTCGGAGACCGTCACGATGGTGCGCACGGCGAATGACCGGCCCGTTCCGAAGGCGCAGCGCCGCAGACTCGGGAGCGACCGGCAGAACTTGCGCCTGGCGACGTTTGTCTACGTCCGCAGCGGAATCTGCATCTCTTACGGCTCGTATCAGCCGGGACTGCTGTTCTGGATGATGCATCCGGCGAATCCGGAGTCGCCCGCACGGACACGCACTCCGGTAACCTTCGACACGCTGCGCGTTTCGCCACTGGCTCGCCATCTTTCGCCCCTGTCCGCGCACTTGATCGCGCGACAGGACAATTGGGCGTTGCGCGCCCAGAACAACTCGTACCTTCGGGCCGGCGAGGAGCCGGAAATGAACTCCCGGTTCGACGTCGGCGCCCTCCGCTACCGCAAGATCTATCAAGACCTGGTAGCACGCCAGCAGCGAGGCGACTACTCCTACCTGCCGGACGGAGATCCCGGACGGGACGTCACTGCGGAAATCGAGCACGATTGACAAGGAATTCGACCCGACATGTTGTTCGCGATTCATCGAGACGACGTCTTGAACAGAGATCGCTGGTTCCTGCAGAAGAGCGTGAAATCGACTGTTTCAGGGACAGTCGAGAAATGCTGCACAGACAGGCCCATTGGTCTTCGAACGGTTCGAGGGTGGCGGGGTCGACGAAGACGGTGGTGCCGTGCTGGCGGCGGGCTCCGGCCAAGGGTGCGGCGATGAGGTTGCCGACCCCGCGTCCGGTGTGGGGGTCGTAACCAACTCGATGGAACAGTCGTCTCGGTCACCCGCGGCGAGCGATGGCCGTTGTCCGCGTCCGGTTGACAAGGGCTGGCTGCCCCCACGCCAATGACCGGTAGTTCGGTGGTGCCGGCACCGCACCGGGACACGGTGCCATCGACGGCGCCCGCACTTCCTCCGGCCTGACATCCGCCACCGACGTAGCCGAGAAACTCGAGGCACGGCGGCCACTTGCAAATCGCAACCTGTTTCGTAACCGGGCGATGTGAGCAGTTGCTGCTGTCTCTTCGATCCGATCGATTCGGGAGCACACCGCCGTATGTAGTCGTACTCTCTGAGTACCGAAGGTGTTGATCAGCGAATATCCGGACATCAGGTTCTGGAGGAGCATGACCACCACACATCGAATCGGACATCCGAGCCCGTCTCCGCGGTATCGCCGGAGCTGGGAATGCCCATCCCGACACGACAGCCGCACCGATCGGCGCTCTCGGGTGTAGCCGACATGAGGTCCCGAGCCCGGATAACAGGATGAATGGCAAATAATCAGCTTTCGTTACCGGAGGTGGATGATGGCCAGGAAGTTCGAGGGGGAGGTCGCGCTCGATATACGTGATTCGGTGCCCGATTGGGGGCCCTACGCGGAACCGACGGCACCGCGGGGCGCGCCGAATGTGCTGTATCTGGTGTGGGACGACATCGGGATCGGTACCTGGGACTGTTACGGCGGTCTGGTCGAAATGCCGAATATGAAGCGCATCGCCGACAGTGGTGTGCAGTTCACGCAGTTCCACACCACTGCCCTGTGTTCACCAACTCGCGCGTCCTTGATGACCGGCCGGAATGCGACCTCGGTCGGTATGGCGACCATCGAGGAGTTCACTGACGGCTTCCCGAGCATGTGCGGTCGCATACCGGCAGAAACGGCGCTGTGCTCGGAGGTGCTCGCCGAGCGTGGGTGGAACACCTACGCGGTCGGCAAATGGCATATGACACCGTTGGAAGAGGAGAATCTGGCGGCGTCCAAACGGCATTGGCCGCTGGGGCGTGGGTTCGAGCGGTTCTACGGGTTCCTGGGTGGCGAGGCCGACCAGTGGTATCCGAATCTGGTCTACGACAATCATCCGATCACGCAGCCGTACACACCGGAAGACGGATATCACCTGTCGAAGGACCTCGCCGACAAGACAATCGAGTTCATCCGCGACGCGAAGGTGGTCGCCCCCGACAAGCCGTGGTTCACCTACCTTTGCCCCGGATGCGGGCATGCCCCGCACCACGTGCCACGGGAATGGGCCGACAAGTACCGCGGCCGGTTCGACATGGGCTATGAGAAATACCGCGAGATCGTGTTGGAGAACCAGAAGCGCCTGGGTCTGGTGCCGGAGAACACCGAACTCTCACCCATGAACCCGTATGCGGATGTCACCAGTGCCGACGGCAAGCCGTGGCCGCTGCTGGACACGGTGCGACCATGGGATTCGCTGTCGGAGGACGAGAAGCGGCTGTTCCGACGGCAGGCCGAGGTGTTCGCCGGATTCCTGTCCTACACCGACGCGCAGATCGGCCGACTACTGGACTATCTCGAGGAAAGCGGCCAACTCGACAACACCATCATCGTCACGTTCTCGGACAACGGCGCCAGCGGCGAAGGCGGTCCGAACGGCACCGCCAACGAGATGAAGTTCTTCAACGGCTACCTCGACACGATCGATGACAGTCTGGCCAAGCTCGAGGAACTGGGTTCGCCGACCACCTATAGCCACTACAGCATCGGGTGGGCGATGGCGTTCAACACCCCGTACAAGCTGTACAAGCGATATGCCTCGCATGAGGGCGGCATCGCCGACCCGTGCCTGATGTCGTGGCCCGCCGGGATAGCGGCCCGCGGCGAAGTGCGCCACCAGTACCTCAACGTCTGCGATGTCACCCCGACTGTTTACGACCTACTCGGCATCACACCGCCGGACACCGTGAAGAATGTGGCGCAGCGCCCATTGGAAGGGGTCAGTTTCCGGGCGCTGTTCGACGACGCGAACGCGGACGTCGGCAAGCACACGCAGTTCTACTCGATGCTCGGCACGCGCGGCATCTGGCATCGCGGGTGGTTCGCCGACACCATTCATGCGGCATGCCCGTCCGGCTGGGGAAATTTCGACAAGGACCGCTGGGAACTGTTCCATATCGAGCAGGACCGCAGCCAGGTGCACGACCTCGCCGAGGTTCACCCCGAGAAACTCGAGGAGCTGAAAGCGCTGTGGTTCGCGGAGGCCGACAAATACAACGGCATGCCGCTCAATGATCTCGACGTCATCTCCGCTCTGACCCGCTACCGTCCGACATACGGCGCGAAGCGGGACAGTGCTGTCTACTATCCGGGCAGCGCGGAGGTGGGACCCGGTGCGGCACTGGAGATTCAGGGCCGGTCGTTCGCGCTGCTCGCGGAGACCACGATCGACCGCGCAGATGCCGAAGGGGTGCTGTTCGCCCACGGCGGCCGACTCGGCGGACACACGCTCTATGTCAAGGACGGCCACCTGCACTACACCTACAACTTCCTCGGCGAGGAAGAGCAGACCATCGTTTCGGATCGAACGATACCGCTGGGCGATCACATCCTCGGGATACGGTACGAACGTCGTGGAACCCGCGCTGACAACTTCACCCCGACCGGGGAGGCCGTCCTGTATATCGATGAGGATCCGGTCGGCTCGTTCGAGGACATGCGCACCCAGCCCATCGTGTTCTCCGGTGTCGGGGAAGGAATCCGCGTCGGTCGCGACGGTGGTCAATCTGTTTCCGCACGCTACCGCGCACCGTTCCCGTTCACCGGGGGCACCATGCGTCAGGTCATCGAGGACGTGAGCGGCAAACCGTATCAGGACCTGGAAATGGCCGCGGCTGCGGCATTTTCGCGGGATTGAGGTGGCGATTCGTGGCTACCGCGATCGGTGACGATATTCGGCGAGGCATGGTCCGGATATCCGGCGGCAGCTTCGCGATGGGATCGGAGGACTTCTTTCCCGAGGAGCGGCCGGTGCACCGGGTGCGGGTCGATGCGTTCTGGATCGACCCGCACCCGGTGACCAACGCCGCTTTCCGACGGTTCGTGAAGCAGACCGGATACGTCACGGTCGCCGAACGCACTCCCGCAGCCGAGGATTATCCGGATGCGGAGCCGGAGAACCTGATCCCGGGCGGACTGGTATTCCGGCCCACCAGGCGACCGGTGCCATTGGACAACTGGCACCGTTGGTGGCGGTACGTGCCCGGCGCGTGCTGGCGCCACCCACGCGGGCCCGGCACCACACTCGACGGGCTCGACCGCCACCCGGTCACTCAGGTCGCCTACGAGGACGCGCAAGCGTATGCGGCTTGGGTCGGCAAACAGCTGCCGACGGAAGCCGAATGGGAGTATGCCGCTCGCGGTGGACTGGACGGGGCCACGTTCACCTGGGGCGACGAATTCGAACCTACCGGTCGCCGTATGGCCAATGTCTGGGTTGGCGCGTTTCCGTGGAAATTCGAACCCGGTCGCGGGCAGGCTGGGACTCCTGGCACCACAGCGGTCGGCACCTATGCGCCGAACGGTTACGGTCTGCACGATATGACCGGCAATGTCTGGGAATGGACCATCGACTATTTCCGCCCTCGGCATCCGACGCCGACCTGCTGCGCTCCACGCAATCCGCAGGTGGGCACACCAGAATCGACAGTGCCGCAACGGTTTCCACGTCGTATCATCAAAGGTGGATCATATCTGTGCGCGGCATGCTATTGCCTGCGGTACCGGCCTGCGGCCCGACAAGGTCAGACCGAGGAAACCGCTACCTGCCATCTCGGCTTCCGGTGCGTCGTGCGCGACGCAACTTCGTGAAACTGTGCACCAACCGACAAACAGCGATTCAGCCTTTATGGATAGGGTTCGGCCGCAGGCAGTTCGGTAGCCATGCCGGTCCTGCCGTCGGTGCAACGCCGCGCAGGCCGCGCACTCCGCTTCGCCTCCCCGACGGCGACTCCGAACGGACCCTGCTGTGCACCTTTCCGTCCGCGGTCCTACTCGCCGGCTTGCGACTCAACAGTGCGCGCCCACCCGGCCAGGGTGTGCCGCCCCTTGCTCTCGCACCTTCAACACCCTGGCGTCGGCGGCGGCGAACGTGTAGGTGTCTTTTCCCACGGTCCGGCCAAGGCTATATGACCAGTTCAGGCTGATCGGTGTGCAGTGACCAGGAGGTACTCCCACTCCATCCGGCCGTTGCCCACGTCATGTCGGGCAGCGAGATCCGCGAGTTCCCGGTCCAACCGCGCGATCCGGTCGGGTTCTGCGGCAATGGCTTTGTACACGGCGATCGTCGGTCCGTAGTAGGCCTTGAAGAAGTCGCGGAACTCGGCGCCGTCGGCGAAATGATCGATGACCGCTTTTTCGCGTCGCAACTCCAGGTCGGCGACGCGATCACCCAAGAGCGCCCGGACATGTGTCTCGTCGCCCCACATCGGGGCTGGCTGCGCCCCGGGCGGGGGCGGCGGAGCGAACGGTTTCATCACGGCGAACATCTGCCCGATGAATCCGGTGGGTGTCCAGTTGATCAGCCCGATCGTGCCGCCCGGCTTGGTCACTCGCATCAGTTCGTCTGCGGCCGCCTGGTGGAACGGCGCGAACATGACGCCTACGCAGGAGATCACGGCGT
The DNA here is from genome assembly GCF_052545115.1 of Nocardia glycosmidis. NCBI lineage: Bacteria > Bacillati > Actinomycetota > Actinomycetes > Mycobacteriales > Nocardiaceae > Nocardia > Nocardia glycosmidis. The sequence continues at coordinate 39,943 of NZ_JBQWRH010000031.1, forward strand.
CGAACTCGGCATCGGCATAGGGCAGCGCCTCGGCGTCGGCTTCCTGCCACTGCAGGTCGACGCCCCGCGCGGCAGCGAGACGCCGGCCTGCGTCGAACAGTTCCGGCGTAAGGTCGCTCGCAACGACTTCGGCACCGGTCTCCGCGGCCGGGATCGCTGCGTTTCCGGATCCGGCCGCGACGTCCAGCACACGCTGCCCCGGGGCGATACGGCAGGCCTCGACGAGACGCCGACCCAGCTCAGGGATGACTTCGGTGGCGACGGCCGGGTAGTCGCCCAGTGCCCACATTGCGCGCTGCCGTGCCTTGAGACCAGCGGGGCCGGATTCGGTCATCTGATTCTCCCTCTGCAGTCGGGCCAGTGGACGCGGCCGAACCTGATCGATTTGAAACGAGTCGGGAAGTCGGCTGTCGTGCAGGAGAAGCTAGTGGGTTCTGCTCCTGCTATTTCGATGCCAGTCACCGAGGTCCTCGGGCTCGATATGGCCAGCACCCGTTCCGATCGAACCCAACCATTCTGCGGGCAAGTTGGTGAAAATGCGCCGGTACGGTCGCAGCGTGTCGTACGAGGACACCCGTGAGGCCGCCGCACGCTACCACCGGCTGGGTGAACCATTCACGATCGAGCTGGTTTCCCGGCCCCGGCCGGCGGATGTTGCTGTCGAAGTCCACGCGTGCGGTCTGGTCCCGAACCTGGCGCCTATGCCGCCGGGCCGGATCCGGTGGGACTAGTTGTGGAACTCGGTTCGCAGGTTTACGGGTTCGACACAGACGACGATTTCCGGCAGTTGATCATCCGAGTAGGGTTGTCCCAGGGACGTATGGAGGTATCCGTGGACGGCGTCCCTGCACACGCTGAACCCTTCGCTGCCGATGACGATAGTGCGGGGCGTTCTCCGGAGCGGCTGCCGCGAACGCGTCGTCAAATCGAGTGCTGGTCGAGGCTCACGATGTTCTCGCCGGAGCCGGCCGGCAGACCGGGGCTTGCTCGCTTTGCACCCGAGCAAGCGGGATTCCACGGCGAGACCGTCGCCCGCGCCGCTGCTCCAGATGGTCTCGACGACGTCGTTGTTACGCGAACGAGATATGCGAGGTGACGAAAGCGATCGAATGCACAATTCGGTTCACCGAGCTCGCCGGAAAGGCAATGGTCTCGCCAGAAAGGCAATGATGATGATCAAGGAGACGTACCGCAGCACCACCCGTCAACTGTTCACCATGGTCGCGATGGCGGGGATAGCGACAGCGTTCCCTGCGATGGCGGCGATTCCTGCCGTGGCCGCACCGACCGCTGCGCCGGGCATCGTGCAGTTCGATCAGCCTCGGGGATGGGCCGGCAATGACGCTGCCGCGCCACCTCCGCCAGTCGCGCCCCATGGCTGCGACAATGAATACTGCGGGGGTAATGGCGGGGGCAATAATGACTGCGGCGAGAACAACGGGACCGGGGAACAAAACGGCTGCGGCGAAAACGGCGGGGGCGAAAACGGCGGAACCGGAAATGGCCCAGGGGTCGCCGAAGCCCACGGCATCCACCACACCACGGCCTCCTCGTAGGAGCAGAGGCCCCGGTAAGCGATCGTGTCTCGGCGGTTTATCAACGATCAACCCGCCACTGATCTGCTACGACAACTGATCACCGGGCGGCCGATCAAATGCCGTCAACACGGCGATGTCGGCCACGCGGCCGTTGGTGTCCGCCGGGCGGACGCTGCGTACCGCAGCACGCGGCGTACCGCAGCACGCTGCGGCGGGTTGCCCGACTTTGCCTGGCAGTCCACCACCTCGCCTGTCGCTCCCGACAGCATCCGGACCCAGCGGTCCGGCTACGCCGCAGTCGTCGCGCAGCGCGGCTTCCGGGAGTACGTAGACTTCAGCGGATGAGCGATCTCGCGGACTTCACACAGCTGATTGCCGGCGACCATGGACTTTGTGTCGTCTCTACCGTGCGGGCGGACGGCACGATTCAGTCCTCGGTTGTCAACGCGGGTGTGTTGGAGCACCCTGCTACCGGCGAGCATGTGGTGGGGATGGTGGTGCGCGGCGGTACGCGCAAATTGGAGAACGTGCGTGCCCGGGCTCGCATGACGGTCGTGGCTCGTGTCGGTTGGCAGTGGGCGGCTGTCGAGGGCCCGGTGTGGATCGTCGGTCCGGACGACCCGGCCCCTGGCATCGATGCCGAACGGTTGCGGCTACTGCTGCGCGAGGTGTTCACCGCGGCTGGCGGCACCCACGAGGACTGGGTGGAGTACGACAGCGTTATGGCCGCCGAGCGCCGGGCGGTCGTTCTCGTGCTCCCGGATCGCGTTTACAGCAACGGCTGAAGCGCTGTTGCGCTCCGGCGCTTCCCGAAACGGACCGGAACGGTTTCCTGTTCACGGACGGCCTTGTTCAGCCCGGCGACGTCGGGTTGTAGCGGTCCCCAGGGTGGCCGACTGGACAGCGCCGACGGGATTCATCCTGCGGTTCTCGAGCGGGCTGCATTGTGCTGGTACAGGTTAGGGCTCGAGCACGATTTTGCCGTGGGTGTGTCGGCGTTCGAGTTCGGTGTAGGCCTGGCGGACTTGTGTCAACGGGTAGACATTCGCGATCGGGACTTCGAGGTGTCCCTCGGCGATCAGGGCGGCCAATTCGGCGAGTACCTCGGCGCCCGGCCTGGCGTTTGTTCCGGGTTCGGTCTTGACTCCGTACTTCGCGGCCGCTGCGAAATCGGCGATGGTGTCGATCCGCTCGACTGCGACGCCGAGGGCAAGGGCCAGTTCGACGTACCCGCCGCCGTAGGTGTCGATGAAGGCATCGACGCCACCCGGTGCGACGGCCTTGATCCGGTCGATGGCTCCGTCACCGTATGCGACCGGGATCACGCCGTGGCTTTGCAGCCACTCGTGGTTATGCCGGCTCGCCAGGCCGATGACAGTGGCTCCGGCACGGCGAGCGAGCTGAACGGCGAGCGAGCCGACTCCGCCGGCTGCTGCGGACACGACAACGGTCTCCGCCTTGTCGAGTTGCACGGAATGTACTGCCCCCCAGGCAGTCACCCCGGCGACGTACAGGCCGCCGGCCACCGCCCATGAGACGTTCTTCGGTTTGGGTGTGAGGTTGTCGACGTCGACCAGGACCAACTCGGCCTGGGCGGCCCGCTTCTCGGAGAACCCGATCACCTCGTCGCCGGGCGAGAATCGGTCGACTCCGACGCCGACCTCGACGACAACCCCGGCGAGATCGCTGCCTTGCCCGGACGGAAACGTCGAGGGAAAGACGCCGGCCATCGCGCCGGTGCGGATGGCCGCCTCACCAGGGTTGATGCCTGCCGCTTTTACCCGAACCAGGACCTGCCCGTCGTCAGGTACGGGACGGTCGACATCGTCGACCCGCAAGACCTCGATTCCGCCGAACTCGTCGTATCTGACTGCTATTGCCATTGTGTTGCTTCTCCTCCGATGCGCGCCGCGCGGCCGACCTCGAGAACGGGAATGGTGGGCACCGGTGTGCCCGTCACCAGGGCACTGTTCCGGCGTCGTCGAAGAATCCGCCGGTCGGTCCGTCGTCGGGCAGGGTCGCGAGGTGAATTGCGATGGCCGCACCCTGTTGCGGTGTACGGACGCCGCGAAAGCCGTTGAGGTCGGTGGCGGTGAAACCGGGACAGCCGGAGTTGATCAGGATGTTGGTATCACCCAGTTCCTTGACGTATTCGATGGTGAGGGCGTTGAGGAAGGTCTTCGAGGCCAAGTAGGCGGCGGGAACCGGGCCCATGTCGATGCCGGGCGTGGTTTGCAGGGCCAGCGACCCGACGCTGCTGGACATGTTGACGATCCGCGGTGCGGCCGAGGCGCGCAGCATCGGCAGCATCGCGTTGGTGACCCGGATGACCCCGATCACGTTGGTTTCCAGGGTCTGGCGCAGACTTCGTGAT
>NZ_JBQWRH010000032.1:0-34242 GCF_052545115.1 Nocardia glycosmidis
CGTCACCAGGAAGCCGAGGGAGAACAGCATCGGCGATTCGAAGGTCAGCTGACCGCGCCACATGGTGCCGATCCAGTTGAAGAACTTCACACCGGTCGGCACCGCGATGAGGAAGGTCATGAACGAGAAGAACGGCAGCAGCACCGCGCCGGTGGCGTACATGTGGTGCGCCCACACCGCGATGGATAACATCCCGATCGCCAGTGTGGCGTACACCAAGGTGGTGTAGCCGAAGATCGGCTTGCGCGAGAAGACCGGGAAGATCTCCGAGACGATGCCGAAGAACGGCAGCGCGATGATGTACACCTCGGGGTGCCCGAAGAACCAGAACAGGTGTTGCCACAGCAGCGTTCCGCCGGTGGCCGGATCGTAGATATTGCCCCCGAGCCGACGATCCACCGCCAGCCCCATCAGCGCCGCGGTGAGCAGCGGGAAGGCCAGCAGTACCAGAATGCTGGTGACGGCGATGTTCCAGGTGAAGATCGGCATCCGGAACATGGTCATGCCCGGTGCGCGTAGACAGATCACCGTGGTCAGCATGTTGACCGCACCCAGAATCGTGCCCAAACCGGAGACAGCCAGGCCCATGATCCACAGATCCGACCCCACTCCCGGGGAGTGCGTGATGTCCGTGAGCGGTGAATACGCCGTCCACCCGAAATCCGCCGCGCCGCCCGGGGTGATGAAGCCCGCGGTCGCCATGGTGGCGCCGAACAGATACAGCCAGTAGCTGAAGGCGTTCAGGCGCGGGAAGGCGACGTCGGGCGCACCGATCTGCAGCGGCAGGACGACGTTGGCGAAGCCGAACACGATCGGAGTGGCATAGAACAGCAGCATGATCGTGCCGTGCATGGTGAACAGCTGGTTGAACTGCTCGGGCGAGAGGAACTGCAGGCCGGGCCGCGCCAGCTCACCACGCATCAGCAGGGCCATCAGGCCACCGATGAGGAAAAAGGCCATCGACGTGGTCAGGTACATGACGCCCAGCACTTTGGGGTCGGTGGTCGTGACCATCTTCCAGATATAGGAGCCCTTCGGGCCGAGCCGTGCCGGATAGGGCCGCACCGCCTCCAACGGGGGCGCTGATCGGGGCGCTACATCAGTCAACGATCCTCCTGAAACGCAGCTCAGATCCAGGATCAATTCGGCGGCCATATGACGGCTATATGAAGCAAATCATAGCGCCGGTCGTCATACTCCGCGGCTCGCGAAATTACTCCCAGATTGTGTGATCGATCCGGAGACCGGCGGCGGTCGCAATCCATCCGATACGCGAAATCGGACAATTTGCGCAACCGAACAGCGGAATTATCGAATTGTCCGAAAACGGACGCGGTCGTGCAATCGCCACAGCATGCTGTGCCCCTGCCGGGCATCCGATGGGCTTTCGGGACGGTCGCCCGAACAACCGCTCACGCAGGAAGAGACAGTGGGATGAGCGACGGACCGGGCGAGGCCTGCGTAATGTTCCCGCCGAAGGAGGTGCGGTATGAGCGGATCGCGAAGGTGCCCGTGCGGGCAGGGCGAAGCATTCGAGGAATGCTGTGGTCCGGTGTTGCGGGGCGAGCGCGCCGCCGCCACCGCCGAAGCCCTGATGCGGTCGCGCTATACCGCGTTCGCGGTGGGCGAGCTCGACTACCTGCTGCGTTCGTGGCATCCACGCACCCGACCGGTGGAATTGGCGCTCGACCCGGCACAGCGCTGGCTCTATCTGGAGATCATCCGCACCGATCGCGGCGGTCTGTTCGACGACACCGGGACCGTGGAATTCGTCGCGCACTACCGGGACGCGGACGGTCGCGGCGAACTGCGCGAGACCAGCAGATTCGCCCGGTCCGGCGGTGCCTGGGTCTACCTGGACGGCACGCACGGCCGCTGAGGCGGTAGCGTCAGCGGGCATGGCGCGCGTCGCGATCGAGTACTGCACCCAATGCCGCTGGCTGCTGCGGGCGAGCTGGATGGCGCAGGAATTGCTCAGCACGTTCGCCACCGAACTGGGTGAGGTCGCGCTCGTTCCGGGCTCAGGTGGGGTCTTCCGGATCACCGTCGACGGCGAACAGATCTGGGAACGCAAGGCGGACGGCGGGTTCCCCGATATCGCGGTGCTCAAGCAGCGGGTGCGCGACCGGGTGGCGCCCGAGCGCGACCTCGGCCACGTCGACCGGCGCGACTGAACCCGCCGCGGCCGAACGAGGTCAGCCGCAGCAGCCGCCTCCGCAGCAGCCGCCACCCATGGCAGGCGCCGCGGGGCTGGGTGCGGGCGTATTGCCGCCGCCGCGCGTCACGGTAGCGAACGTGGTCAGCAGTTTGACTGTGTCGTCGTGTCCGCTCGGGCAGCTCGCGGGCGCCGACGACTCCGCCATCGGACGGGACAACTCGAAGGTGTCGCCACAGCTGCGGCACCGATAGCTGTAACTCGGCATCCGGTCATCCTAGGGCCTGCGCTGCCGAGGTGTTCTGATCGGACTCGCGACGCCGCGCGGCCGATAGAAATTTTGCAGCTATCTATATCGCGGCCGAGCAATTGGTCACTACCGTGACGAAATCGACACTGCGCTACGGTCAACGGTCTGAACAGCGGATGAATAGCGACTGATGCGGCAATGTCTCGGCATTGAAACTTGTCCGTACCGATCTTCGACGTACTCTCGAAACAGGAGTATGAGGAGGTCTACGATGCGCGCTGAGCTGTCTGCGGGGGTGCCCGGTCCCGACGATTTCGCCGATCCGATCGCGCGAACCGTGTACGGCGACGTGCGCGGTGTGCGCGAAGGCGCCATCTCCGTCTGGCGCAGCATTCCCTACGCCGGCGCCCCCACCGGCGCCGCGCGGTTCGCGCCGCCGCGGCCGCCGCAGCCGTGGGACGGGGTGCGCGACTGCACCCGCTTCGGCCAGATAGCGCCGCAGTCGATGGGCCCTATGGTGCCCATCGAATCGGGTCTCACGATGGGTGAGGACTGTCTGTGGCTGAACGTCTGGTCGCCGCGGCACGAGGGCAGCGATCCAGCAGGCCGGTCGCGCCCGGTGCTGGTCTGGCTGCACGGCGGGGCGTACTGTCTCGGCACCGCCGCGCAGGAGATCTACGACGGGCGCAAACTGGCCCTGGCCGGCGACGTCGTGATCGTCGCGGTGAACTATCGACTCGGCGCGCTCGGCTTCCTCGACCTGTCCTCGCTCGGCGACGACTTCGTGCCGAACCTCGGCCTGCACGACCAGATCGCCGCGCTGGAATGGGTGCGCGACAACATCGCCGCGTTCGGGGGCGACCCGGGCAACGTCACGCTGTTCGGGGAGTCCTCCGGCGCGGGCTGCGTCACCGCTTTGCTTACCTCGCCCCGCGCGGCGGGCCTGTTCCACAAGGCAATCGCCCAGAGCCCGCCCGCGACAACGGTGTTCGGACCGGAGCGGGCCGCGGCGGTGGCGCGGCGCTTCCTGGAGTTGATGGAATTGCCCGCCTCCCGGGCCGCGGAACTGCTGGAGTGTCCGATCGATCGGATCGTCGCGGCCGCGGGTGTGCTGCTCGACGAGGTCCCTTTGAAAGAGCCGGGCAGGCTGGCGGCCGCGCCCGTGGTCGACGGGGATCTGCTGCCGACTTACCCGATTGACCAGTTCCAGCACGGGCGTTCGCACCGGGTGCCCCTGATCGTCGGCACCAACAAGGACGAGGCGTCGCTGTTTCGGCTGCTCCGCTCGCCGATCCTGCCGGTAACCCCGGACGCGGTGAACACGATGCTGCGCGATGTCGCCGCGAGCCATCCGGGAATGTCACCGGAGCGACTCGCCGAGATCACGTCGGCCTACCCGGATCTGAGCAAGCCCCGCGGGGCGTTGGCCATGTCCACCGACGCCGCGTTCCGCATGCCCGCGCACTGGGTGGCCGATGGCCACGCCCAGCACTCGCCGACCTGGATGTACCGCTTCGACTACGCCACCCCGATGCTGCGGGCAGCGCGCGTCGGTGCGGGTCACGCCACCGAATTGCCCTACGTCTTCGGCAATTTCGGCACGATCAACCACGACCCGACGTTCTGGCTCGGCGGCCGCAAGACAGCCATGGAGATCTCCGGCCGCATCATGCGGCGCTGGCTCGCCTTCGCCACCTACGGCGTCCCCGCGGCCATCGACGGCTCCAAGCACTGGCCCCCCTACCGGCCTTCGGCCCGCCGAGCCCTGGTACTCGACACCGCCGACCGAGTCGTCGACGACCCCGACCGCGACCTGCACACCGCTTGGGGCCAGCGGGCCGTCGGCTTCAGCTAGCCGGCGATTTCGCGCCTGCTTGCGCAGCGTCCGGGAGGATGCGCCGGCGTGGGGGGCGCTGTCCAGGGTCAGACGTCGGTGGAGAAGCGGATACCGCCGTCGGGAATCTCCACGCCCGGCCAGACCCGGGCGCCGCGCAGAAGTTCGCAGCGGGCGCCGATGTTCGCACCGTCGCCGATGACGCCGTCGCGGACGAGCGCGCGCGGGCCGATGCGCGCGCCGAAACCGATGATCGTGCGCTCGATAGTGGCGCCCGCTTCGATCACCGCGCCGTCGAAGACGACCGCGCCGTCCAGACGTGCGCCCGCGCCGATCTCGGCGCCGCGGCCGACCACCGTACCGCCGATGAGCACCGCGCCCGGGGCGATGCCCGCGGCGGGATGGACCAGCGATTCGCCGCGCTGGCCCGGCAGCGCGGGGGAGGGCGCGATACCGCGAACCAGATCGGCGGAGCCACGGACGAAGTCCTCCGGGGTGCCCATGTCACGCCAGTAGGACATGTCGACATGCCCTTGCAGGCGGGCGCCCTCGGCCAGCAGTGCGGGGAACACCTCGCGCTCCACCGACACCGGACGCCCCGTCGGGATCTTCTCGATGTACTCGCGGCGGAAGACGTAGCATCCGGCGTTGATCTGGTCGGTCGGCGGATCCTGGGTCTTCTCCAGGAATGCGGTCACCCGGCCGTCGTCGTCGGTCGGCACACAGCCGAACGCGCGCGGATCGCTGACTCGGACCAGGTGCAGCGTCACATCGGCGCGGGTCGACTCGTGCGTATCGAGCACTGCGCCGAGATCGGTGCCGCCGAGCACATCGCCGTTGAACACCATCACGTTGTCGGCGCGCAGCTTGGGCAGCACGTTGCGGATCGCACCGCCGGTCCCCAGCGGCTCGGTCTCGGTGACGTACTCGAGCTCCAGCCCGAGCTCGGAGCCATCGCCGAAGTGTTCCTCGAACACCTCGGCCTTGAACGAGGTGCCCAGCACCACGTGGGTGATCCCGGCTTCCGCGATGCGGGCGAGCAGATGGGTCAGAAATGGCAATCCGGCCGTCGGCAGCATCGGCTTGGGCGCCGAAAGGGTCAGCGGACGCAACCGCGTGCCCTGCCCACCGACCAGGATCACGGCGTCGGTGCCTGCGTTTCCGGTCATCGAGCTCCTCTGTTCATGCTCACTCGTGCCCGCGCCGCGCCGGCGCTCGGCTCCGGCACGAGCGAGTGCTCGGCTGTCTTCATTGTTCGCTCGCTGCGGCGCCGGCTAACCGGCGTCCCGCGCCTGTCGGCGCAGGGCAGATCGAACCGCAATCTTCGAGCGCACCGCAAGTCCGGCCCGCAGCGCCAACCGCAGCGGTGCCTGCCACCAGTGCGGATGCCGATCCGCCTGGAAGCGGTAGGCGCTGGCGTGGTGGGCGGGCAGCATGACTTCGGGATGGCGGCCCGCCGCATGGCCCTTGGCGTGGGTGACCTCGGCGTCCGGCACGAAGACGTTGTGCCAGCCCGCCTTGCCCATCCGGTCGCCGAAGTCGACGTCTTCCATGTACATGAAGTAGCGCGAGTCGAAGCCGTCGATCGAGTCGAACGCCGCGCGTCGCACCAGCAGGCACGACCCGGACAGCCAGCCGACGGCCCGCTCGGAGATGTCCTCGTTCTCCTGCCGGTAGCGGCGGGTCCACGGGTTGGACTGCCACACCGCGCCCAGGATCGCGTGACCGGCGCCGTCCAGCAGTCCCGGCACGCGGCGGGCGGACGGATACACGCTGCCGTCCGGCTCCAGCACCATCGGCCCGATGGCGCCGGCACGCGGCCAGCGTTTGGCCGCCGCGAGCATCGTGTCGATGGAATCGACCCCCCAGCGGATGTCGGGGTTGGCGATCAGGAGGAACTCGATGCCGGGATCGAGCTCCGCGACCGCCCGGTTGATCGCACCGCCGTAGCCGATGTTGCCGCCGGTGCGCAGCAGCCGCACATGCGAGTTGCCCTCGGCGATCAGCTCCGGCACGCCGTCCACCGAGCCGTTGTCGGCGAGGATCACCTGGGGTTTCTCCGTGGTCGCCGCGGCGAGGGTGGTGATGAAGTGCTCGAGGTGTTCGCCCGGCGAATAGGTCACCGTGACAACGGCCAGGCTCGCGGGCGCGGCGGGATCGCTCATGACGCCAACCCTAGCCGGACCGGCGGGCCAGCGCGTCGCCCAGTGCCGTCCGCCAGGCACGCAAGGGAGTCAGCCCGGCGTTGTCCCAGGTACGTGCCGACAGCACCGAATATGACGGGCGCCGTGCGGGTCTGGGAAATACAGAGGAGTCACAGGGCCGGACCCGCTGCGGGTCCGCGCCGATTCCGGCGAACACGGCGCGCGCGAGCTCGAACCGGCTTGCCTGGCCCGCGTTGGTGGCGTGCAGGATTCGCGGCGCGTCCGGTCGCGCCACCAGCTCGAGCAACGCGGCGGCCAGGTCGGCGGCATAGGTGGGCGAGCCGACCTCGTCGTCGACCACGTCGACGGTGTCGCGTTCGCGTTCCAGCCGCAGCATCGTCGCGACGAAATCGCCGCCGCGCCCGGTGTATACCCATGCGGTACGCACCACGTGCGCGTTCGGGCACCGTGCGAGTACCGCCTGTTCGCCGGCGAGCTTGGACTTTCCGTAGACGGACGCGGGCCCGGTGGAATCGGTGGTGTCGTAGGGTCGCTGGTGGGTACCTGGGAAGACATAGTCGGTGGACAGATGGATGAGCCGAGCATCGAGTGCCGCGCAGGCGTCGGCGAGCCGGGCGGGTCCGGTCGCGTTACCCGCGTACGCTGCCTCGGTCTCGGTTTCGGCCCGGTCGACAGCGGTGTACGCGGCACAGTTCAGCACCACGTCGCCGGGGGCGAGCACCGCGCGCACGGCGGCGGGGTCGGTGATATCGAGTTCGGTGTGCCCGTAGCCGCGGGCGTCCGGAGCCAGACGCAGCAGTTCCCGGCCCACCTGGCCGTGCGCCCCGGTGACGACGAGGCGTGCGGATACGGTGGGTTCGGGCGCGGTGGGGTCGGTCACGGCCGCAAGTCTGGCATGCCACCGCGCTCGGGGTTGAGGTCCTTCGCAATGACCGTTCGCTAGCTCGAGGCCTCGGGGGTTCCCGAAACCGGGCGGGGCGGGCGGGAACTACAGGTGGCGGGGCAGTCGCTATCGCATCGCCATGAGACCCGGTTTCGGCGAGAGGATGCACAGTTGTCGCAGCGGAAGGGTATATCGGTGTCGTCGCGGCCGCCCCGGCCCGATACGCAATCGGCCGCGCTGTGGCGCTCGCTGGCCGCGGCCGCCGCCGTCATCGTGCTCGTGCTCACCGGCTTCGCCTGGCGCAGCGTCGACGCGCTGGTCGCCGATATCGAGCGCATCGGCGACCTCGGGCTCGGCGGCGGCAGCGACGGCGCGCTGGACATCCTGCTGGTCGGCGTGGACAGCCGGACCGACGCCCACGGCAATCCGCTGTCGGACCGCGAGCGCGCCATCCTGCACGCGGGCGACGAATCCGGCACCAATACCGACACCATCGTGCTGCTGCGCGTGCCGAACGACGGGCGCTCCGCCACCGCGATCTCGATTCCGCGCGACGCCTACCTCGATATTCCCGGCCTCGGCATGGGCAAGATCAACTCGGCCTACGGAACGACCAAGGCGGCCCAGTATTCGAAACTGACCGAGCACGGCGTCTCGGCGGTCGACGCGCAGCGGCAATCCACCCAGGCCGGCAGGCAGGCGCTGATCAAGACGGTCGCCGCCCTGACCGGGATCACCGTCGATCACTATGCGGAGGTGAGCCTGCTCGGCTTCGTGCTGCTCACCGACGCCGTCGGTGGCGTCGAGGTGTGCCTGCGCAACCCTGTCGACGAATGGATGTCCGGCGCTGATTTCCCCGCGGGCCGCCAGCGCCTGGACGGTGCACGAGCGCTGAGTTTCGTACGCCAGCGCCACAATCTGCCGCGCGGCGACATCGATCGCATCGTGCGCCAGCAGGTGTTCATGGCACAACTGGTCCGCCAGGTCCTCAGCGCGAAGACACTCGCCAACCCGGCCACCCTGCGCAAGCTCAGCGACGCGGTGGGCCGGACGATCGTGGTGGACGACGAGTGGGACGTGCTGGCGTTCCTGCAGCAGTTGAAGGATCTCTCCGGCGGGCAGGTCACGTTCGAGACCATTCCGGTCGCCGATCTCAACGGCGAGACCCGCAGCGGCGAATCCGTGGTCAAGGTCGATCCCAAGTCGGTCAAGACCTACGTCGGCTCGCTGGTCGACGCGGGGGAAACCACGCGGACGCCCGGGTCCGGTACCAATCCCACGACGACGGTCACGGTCAACGTCTACAACGCGGGTGGCGTCGGCGGACTCGCGGCGGAGGTGGCGCGGGCGCTGAGCGCCAAAGGATTCCGCCAAGGCGCGGTGTCCAACTACACCGGAGACCATGTCACGAGCAGCCGGGTGCTGGCCGCGGACCCGTCAGGTCCGAAGGCCAAGGCAGTGGCCACGGCGCTCGGCGGGTTGACGATCCGCGCGGATCCGGCGCTGTCGCCGGATTCGGTGAGCGTCGTGCTGGCAAGCGACTATTCTGGTCCGGGCTCGGCGGCCGGCAAGGTTTTCGACCTCTCCGGAACGTCGACGTCCGCCACACCCGTCCCACCAGCCCCACCGATCGATGCAGGCCAGAACGGACCGAAATGCGTGAACTGAACCATGCGTGACATCGACCAGGCACACACCCTCACCGAGGCGGTGCTCGATCCGATCCTCGCCCGCGAGCCGGCGGGCCCGCGGGTCACCTATTACGACGACTCGACCGGCGCACGGATCGAACTGTCCGGCCTGACGCTGGCGAACTGGGCGGCCAAGACGGCCAACCTGATTCGCGACGAGTTCGGCCTGAGCCCGGGCGCCCGGGTCGCGGTGCTGCTGCCCGCGCACTGGCAGACCGCCGCGGTGCTGCTCGGCTGCTGGTGGGCGGGCACCGAGGTGGTGCTGCACCCGGACCCGGATGCCGACTTGGCCTTGGTGACCCCCGATCGCCTCGACGATACCGACGGCGCGGGTGAGGTCGCGGCGCTGTCGCTGGACGCCATGGGCGCCCCGGTGCGCGATCTGCCGGTGGGCGTCACCGATTTCGCGACCTCCGTGCGGGTGCACGGCGACCAGTTCCTGCCCCGCGGCGCCGGTGTCGCGCTGGAGGGCATGGCGGTCGCCGAAGTACTCGCCGAGGCGCGGAAATCGGCGTTGTGGCAAGGCTTCGCCGAGGGCGACCGGGTGCTGTCCAGTACGCCGTGGGAAACGCCCGCCGAGCTCATCGATGGCTACCTCGCGGTGCTCGCCGCGGGCGCTTCGCTGGTGCAGGTGGTCAACCCCGATCCGGCGCTGCGGGATCGCCGTATCGCATCGGAACGAGTCACCGCGCAGCGCGGGTGAGCGAGCGCCTGCGGGTGCAGGTGTGGGCGAGCGCCGGCGAGGTGGAGTCGCGCGCCGTAACGGGCAGCGCGATCCCCGCGCGACGGCGCCCACCGTGGTAGGAGCGCCGATCCGACAATGCGCTGATCCGACAATGGGACGTTCCACTTGTCCGGGGACTTCCGTAGGGTGGAGTCATCGCACAGCAGTGGAGTCATCGCACAGCAGTAGAGTCATCGCATAGCGACGGGGTGAACTATGAAGCCACAGTATTGGTTCCGCTGGTTGTCGGTGCAAGGCGCGCCTCGCCTCGCCCTGCGTTTACAGGCCCGCCGGGGCGACCCGTTCGCCGAATTGATGGGTGGCCCGACCGGCTGCGACGACCCCTATCCGCTGATCGAGCGACTGCGTGGGCACGGCAGGCTGCTGCGGACCCCGATCGCGTGGGCCACCTTCGACTACGAGCTGTGCCGTTCGATCCTGCGCGATACCCGCTTCGGCGTGCGCACCACGGAGAGCTTCAACATCCCCAAACCGATGCAGAAGCTCGCAGAGCGTTTTCCCCTGCCGCCGAACCCGGTCGAGCCGCCGTCGATGCTGGTGATCGATCCGCCGGAGCACACGCGGATGCGCAAGCCGGTCGCCTCGGCGTTCACCCCGCGTGCCATCCGCAGGCTGCGCGATCGCGTCGAGACGGTCACCGCGGAATTGCTGAACGAGCTGCCCGCGGGTGGCTCGGCCGATCTGATCGCGTCGTACGCCGCCCAGGTGCCGATCGCGATCATCTCCGAGATGCTCGGCTTTCCCGACGAGGACAAGGCGATGTTCCTGGCCTGGGGCGATCAGATGACGCCGCTGCTGGACGTCGGCATCCCGTGGCGCGCGCATCGCAAGGCCCTGCTGGCGATGGAGGTGATGAACGACTACCTCGACCGGCATATCGAACGGCTGCGCCGCGAGCCGGGCGCGGACATCCTGAGCAGCCTGGTCACCGCGGGCGAGCTGGACTCCTTCGCGTTGAAGGCCACCGCGAGCCTGCTCATGGGCGCGGGGTTCGAGACCACGGTCAATCTGATCGGCAATGGCGTCGCCCAGTTGCTGGCCCACCCCGATCAGTTGGAGCGGTTGCGTGCCGAGCCGGATTTGTGGCCCAACGCGGTCGAGGAGATCCTGCGCTTCGACTCGCCGGTGCAGACCACCGCGCGCACGGCGTTGACCGACGTGGAGATCGACGGCGTCCTGGTGCGCGAGGGCAACACGGTGGTGCTGTCGCTGGCGGGCGCCAACCGCGACCCCGCGGTCTTCGCCGATCCCGGCCGGTTCGACGTCGGGCGCGGCAATGCCAAGGATCACCTGTCCTTCAGCAGTGGCATACACGTCTGCCTCGGCGGCGGCCTTGCCAGGATGGAGGGCGTATACGCCCTACAGTCGCTGTTCGAGCAGTTCCCCGACCTGCGCTTAGGCGGCGTGCCGTCGCGGCGTGAGCTGTTCACCTTGCACGGCTATCAGCGGTTGCCGGTCCAACTCGGCCGTCGTGCGCCCGCGCCGGAGCCGTCGTCGGTGTGATCAGCCGGCGCTCTTCCAGACGTAGCGGGACTTCGGACGACCTGCCCGGCCGTAGTCCGAGCGCCGGATCACCAAGCCGTCGTCGGCCAGTTTCTCCAGGTACCGCCAGGCGGTGATGCGGGAGACCCCGATCGCGGTCGCTGTATCCGCGGCGGTGACGCCCTCGCTCTCGGCGGCGCGGACGGTGCGGGAAATCTCGTCGAGGGTCTGCGGCGCGACGCCCTTGGGGGTGGCGGCGCGCTGGTCGGGCGTGCGCAACGCGCTCAACGCCCGGTCGATGTCGTTCTGCGAGACCGCGCTCTCACCGGCGGGCAGCGCGGTGCGGAACTCGCGGTAGCGTTCCAGCTTGTCCCGGAACGCGGCGAACGTGAACGGCTTCAGCAGATACAGCACCACGCCGTGCGCCACGGCGGTGCGCACCAGGGCGAGATCGCGTGCGGAGGTGATCGCGATGACGTCCGGTCGCGGAGCCAGTCCGGTCAGCGCGGCGGCGACGTCGAGGCCGCTCGCGTCCGGTAGCCCGATGTCCATCAGCACCAGGTCGATCGGAGCGCCCTTGGCTGCGGCCTCGGCCGCCGCACGCATCGCCTCGCGTCCGGTGTGGGCGATGCCGACCGGCGTGAATCCGGTGATGCGCTCCACATAGGCCCGGTGCGCCTCGGCGATCAGTGGCTCGTCTTCGACGATCAGCACTCGGATCATCGTGCTTCCTCTCGTGGAATCGTGACGGTCACCGCGCTTTCGGGATCCCGTTGGGTGCGGATGGTTCCGCCGTGGCGGGTCACCAGCCGGTGGACCAGTGCGAGACCGAGCCCATGATGGTCGGCTTTGGTCGAATAGCCGCGCCGCGAGGCGCGCGCGAAAATCTCCGCCGACATCCCGGGCCCGCTGTCGGCGACCCGGACCACCAGCATCGACGTATCGGGCGCTGCCCCGGCTTCGGCGCAGCCATCCTGATGGCGCAGGGTGACTTCCACCCAGCCGGACGGACTGTCCGCGGCGGCGTCGATCGCGTTGTCGACGAGATTGCCGACCAAGGTGACGGTTTCGTGCGCCGACAGCGGGTCCACCGAGTCGAGCGCCGTGTCGTCGGTGATGGTCAGTTCGATACCGCGTTCGGCGGCCTGGTTCACCTTGCCGAGCAGCAGCGCGGCCAACGCCGGCGCGCCGACCGCGGCGAACAACCGATCGATCAGCGCCTGGGACATCTGGAGTTCCGAGGTGGCGAACTCGATAGCCTCCCGATGGCGGCCCAGTTCGACCATGGTGACCACCGTGTGCAGCCGGTTGGCGGACTCGTGCGCCTGCGCTTGCAGGGACGCCGCGAAGCTGCGCACCGAATCGAGTTCGCCCATCACCGCCTGCAACTCCGTGTGGTCGCGGATCGTCGTCACCGTGCCGATCGGGCGACCCTCCCACTCCACGGTGTCCTGGTTGACCAGCAGGATCCGGTCGGTGGTCACATGCATCTCGTCGCGCACGGTGCCCGACTTCATCCGCTGTAGCGACAGCGGAAGGTCGCCGCGCCGCACCGTTCCGGCAGGTAGGTCGAGCAGGCGGCGCGCTTCGTCGTTCACCACCTCGGCCTTATCGCCGGACGCCCCGAACACCACCAGGCCCTCGCGGACCGAGTGCAGTACCGCGTCATGGTGCTCGTACATCACGCGCAGTTCGTCGGGCGCGAGACCGTGGGTCTGCCGGCGGAGCCGACGGCTCAGCAGGAACGAACCACCCGCCGCGAGCGCGAGGCCGGCCCCGGCGACGCCGAGGATCACCGGGAGCTGGGCGGCGACCTGCTCGCCGATCTTCGCGCGGGTCACGCCGGCCGAGACCAGGGCGATGATCTTCCCGCCGTCGTAGACCGGAGTGACTGCCCGGATCGAGGGGCCGAGCGTGCCGGTGTAGGTCTCGGTGAACGTCTCGCCCGCCAGCGCGCGATCGATGTTGCCGGAGAACGGCAGCCCGATCAGGGCCGGATTGCTGTGTGTGTAGCGCGTCCGATCCGGCGCCATGACCACGATGAAGTCCATACCGGTGTCGCGCCGGATCTTCTCGGTTACCGGCTGCAACAGCGCCGCCGGATCATCGGTGTGGATGGCGGCGATGGTGGACGGCGAATCGGCCACGGTCACCGCGACGCGGGTGACCTCGCGGGTGGTGATGACGTCGCTGTCGCGCCTGGCGTCCAGGACCGCGAGCAGCGCGCCGATCGTGACCACCACCGCGAGCACGATCAACTGGAAGACGAACGCCTGACCGGCGAGAGAGAGCCGACCGCGTCTCACAAACTTGTCCTCCACTGAAAGAAATGCACCAAACCGTGACCGGAGTCACCGGTTCGACCATTATTTTGCCTGGGGGGCGTGAGCCACCTCACTTCGGTACCTCTCGAAGGGAAATCCTCGCCATGAGCGACTCGACTCGAACGCGGCACGACCGCACCCATTGGCTGTATCTGGCCGTCATCGTGGCGGTGGTCGCAGGCGTCCTGGTCGGCTGGCTGGCGCCCGGTGTCGGGCAGTCCCTCGCCCCGCTCGGGACCATCTTCGTCAATCTCATCAAGATGATGATCGCCCCCGTCATCTTCTGCACCATCGTGCTGGGAATCGGCTCGGTGCGCGCGGCGGCCACGATCGGCAAGGTCGGCGGTCTGGCCATCGGCTACTTCCTGATCATGTCGACGATCGCGCTCGGGATCGGCCTCGTCGTCGGGAATCTGGTGCAACCCGGCACCGGGTTGAATATCGCCAAGTCGGCCAATACCGGTCACAGTCTGGCCGACCAGGCGCACAGTGCGGGCGGTACCTGGGATTTCATCCAGAACATCGTCCCCGCCACACTGCTGTCCTCGCTCACCTCGGGCAACGTCCTGCAGGCGCTGTTCATCGCACTGCTGGTCGGTTTCGCGGTGCAGGCCATGGGCAAGACCGGCGAGCCGATCGTGCGCGGCGTGGCGTTGCTGCAGAAGCTGGTGTTCCGGATCCTGGTGATGATTCTGTGGCTCGCGCCGGTCGGCGCGTTCGGCGCGATCGCGAACGTGGTCGGCAAGACCGGCCTGGACGCGGTGGTGAAGCTGGGCACGCTGATGGTCGCGTTCTACCTGACCTGCCTGGTGTTCGTCTTCGGTGTGCTCGGCGTGCTGCTGTGGACAGTCTCGCGGGTATCGATCTTCAAGCTGGTCCGCTACCTGGCGCGGGAGTACCTGCTGATCGTCGCGACCTCGTCCTCGGAGTCGGCGCTGCCGCGTCTGATCGCGAAAATGGATCACCTGGGTGTCGAGCGCACCACGGTGGGTGTGGTCGTGCCGACCGGGTATTCGTTCAACCTGGACGGCACCGCTATCTACCTGACCATGGCCTCGCTGTTCATCGCGGAGGCGATGGGCAAGCCGCTGGCCATCGGCGAGCAGGTCGGCCTGCTGCTGTTCATGATCATCGCGTCCAAGGGGGCGGCGGGTGTCACCGGCGCGGGCTTGGCGACGCTGGCGGCCGGATTGCAGAGCCACCGGCCCGAGCTGCTCGACGGCGTCGGGGTGATCGTCGGCATCGACCGCTTCATGTCCGAGGCGCGGGCGCTGACCAACTTCTCCGGCAATGCCGTGGCCACGGTGCTGATCGGCACCTGGACCAAGACCGTCGACGTGGACCGGGTGCATGAGGTCCTCGACCGCAAACTGCCCTTCGACGAGCGGACCATGGTCGACGACGAGCACGGGACCCCGGGCGCGCCGCCCGCCCAGGAGGCCGAGGCCACCGTTCTCGTCAAGGCGTAACGGGCAAAAGCCCATCCGCAGGCACCGCGGCCCGAGTCGGGCAGCCGGTGAGCGGAACAGCTCGACGAAGGCCCGCGGGATCCGCGGGCCTTCGTCGCGTTCGAGTCCGAGCCGCGCACTCCTGCAGGTGCGTCCCGAGCTGTGCGACCATCGCCGACAGCTTCGGCGCACTCAACTGTCTTGGAGGAGAAGGTGAAACGCGGGGTGAATGGGGGTCAAGGGCCTGATGGCGCGAAAGTCCTTCTCGTCGAGGGTCAATATCGCGTTGGTCAGATAGCGTTCGGCGACAACCACGTTGACGGCATCGGCCAGGTCCAAGCGCAACCCCTGATACTGCTGGATGAGCTTCTGAGCGACCCGCAGATCGTGGTGATCCACGGTCGGAACCAGTACCGCACCTTCTTCCGCGGACGTGACGAGGTCATCCAGTACGGGGTCGGCGACGTGCCGGTCTTTGCCGAAGCGTGCCACGAGGAGGTGGTCGACCTCGTCGAGGACCAGTGGCGAGACGACCGCGACGGACGTCGCGAGCAGTTCGCGGACGCGTGCTCCGTGCGGGGCGGCGCTGTCGTAGGCCGCGATGATCGCCGAGGTGTCGGCGATGAAGAAGCTCACCGTTCGTAGGCTTCGTTCAGTAGCGTGTCCGCCTGGGCGGCGAACTGCGGATCGCCGGAGTCGAACGTGGGCCATGGACGTGTCCGCGGAGTGCGCGGCGTACGCAACAGAACCAGATCGATGCCTTCGCGGATGAGGTCGGCCTCGGATCGGCCGGATGCCTCAGCCGCCCGCTTCAGGCGGGACGCTTGCTCCGCTTCGAGATACACACTCGTCTTCGCCTTCATAGACATAGGGTAACACGTAGGGCATTTCTAGCCGGTCGTGTTACGCGCCGCTTGGCGGCGCCGGCCACCGGTTTCGGTGATCGTCGCCGGTAGCGTGGGGGTATGGCTGATGTGGTGGTGGTCGGCGCCGGACCGAACGGGCTCACCGCCGCGGTGATCCTGGCCCGGGCGGGGCTGACCGTGGAAGTCTTCGAGGCGGAGGCGACGCCCGGGGGCGGATCGCGGACGGCGGAGCTGACGCTGCCCGGCTACTGGCACGACGTGTGCGCGGGCGCGCATCCGATGGCGTTGGCGTCACCGGTGTTCCGTGCCTTCGATCTGGCCGCGCACGGCGTCGAGTTGCTCGCCCCGGAGGTGTCCTACGCGCATCCGCTCGACGGCGCGGTGGCCGGACTGGCTTGGCGGGACCTGGAGCGCACGGTGGATGGCCTCGGTCGTGACGGCGCCGCCTGGCGCAGGTTGTTCGCACCGCTGCTGCGGCATTGGCCCGATGTGGTCGATGTCGCGATGTCGGATCTGCGTCGCGTGCCATCCGGGCTCGCGACCGCGATCCGGTTCGGCCTGCGCGTGCTGGAGCAGGGATCGCCGCTGTGGGACATCAGGTTTCGCGAACAGGTCGCACCCGCTCTGCTGACCGGTGTCGCCACCCACGCCATCATCCCGCCGCGCGCGATCACCGCCGCTGGGGCCGGGCTGCTGCTCGCCACCCTGGCCCATGCCGGCGGCTGGGTCTTTCCGCGTGGCGGCAGCCAGGCGATTCCCAACGCACTGATCGCGGAACTCGAACGGCTCGGTGGCCGGGTGCACACCGGGCATCGGGTCGACTCGCTGGAAGAGTTTTCCGAGTTTTCCGAGTTTTCTGGGGTCCGCGCGATCCTGCTCGATCTCGTCCCGGCCGAACTGCTGCGCATCGCGGGGCACCGGTTGCCCCGGAGGTATGCGAACCGACTGCGGCATTTCCGCTATGGCGGCGCGGCCTGCAAGGTCGACTTCGCGCTTTCCGGGCCGGTGCCCTGGCAGGTCGAGGACTGTGCGCTGGCCGGAACCGTGCACGTGATCGGCACCCGCGCCGAGGCAATGGCGGCCGAGCATGCCGTCGCTATGGGGCGGCACGCCGAACGGCCCTATGTGCTGTCCATCCAGCCCGGTGTGGTCGACCCGACCCGCGCACCCGCGGGCGGGCACACCTTCTACACCTACGCCCACGTGCCCAACGGCTCCACCCGTGATGTCAGCGCGGATGTGATCGCCCAGGTCGAGCGTTTCGCACCGGGTTTTCGCGATCTGATCGTGGCCCAGAATGTCCGCACTGCGGCCGAAATGCCCGCGCACAACGCCAATTACATCGGCGGTGACATCTCCGCGGGTGCGATGACTCTGCGCCAGTTCGCGTTCCGCCCGGCCCCGCGCTGGAATCCTTACGCCACTCCGCTTCCGGGCGTCTACCTGTGTTCGTCTGCCACCCCGCCCGGCCCCGGCGTGCACGGCATGAACGGCCTGCATGCCGCGCGCCACGCCCTGCGTGACCGTTTCGCCATCCACGCCGACCCGCTCGATCTCCTGCGCGCCCCCGCCAACCAGCTCCATTGAGCACCGCGTAACGCCGCGCTATCCGGCGGGCCTCAGCCCTTGGCGGGTGCGGTGCGGTAGAGGTCCGGCTCGAGGTAGATGACGCGTGCGGCGGGGACCACCGAACGGACGCGCGACTCGGCGTCATCGATCGCGGTCGCGATAGCGGCGATGTCCAGGCCGGGAACCACGCCTATTTTCGCGGCCACAAGCAGCTCCTCCGGACCGAGGTACTGGGTCTTGAGGTGGATCACGCGATCGATGCGGGTGTCGTCGACCAGGTTCGCGCGGATCAGCTGGTTTTCGTCGGGAGTGGCGCCCTCGCCGATCAGCAGGCTCTGCATCTCCACGATCAGCACGACCGCGATGACGCCGAGCAGCGCGCCGATGGCCAGCGTGCCGACGCCGTCCCACACCGGGTTGTCGGTGAGCATGGTCAGGCCGACGCCCGCGAACGCGAGGAGCAGGCCGATCAGCGCGCCGGTGTCCTCCAGCAGCACCACCGGAAGTTCCGGGCTGCGCGAATTGCGGATGAACCGCCACCAGCTCGCGTCACCTTTCAGCGGCGCCGACTCGCGCATCGCCGTTCGGAAGCTGTAGGTCTCCAGCGCGATCGCGATCAGCAGGATCACGATCGCCACGATCGGTGAACTCAGCTGCTCAGGATGCTGGATCTTGTGGATGCCCTCATAGATGGCGTATCCGGAGCCGAGGGTGAACAGCACCAGCGCCACGATGAACGAATAGAAGTAGCGGTTGCGCGCGTACCCGAACGGGTGCAGTTCGTCGGCCTCCTGCTCGGCGCGACGCTGACCGAGCAGCAGCAACCCCTGATTGCCGGTATCGGCCACGGAGTGCACGGCCTCGGCGAGCATCGACCCGGAGCCGGTGATCACCGCACCGACGAACTTCGCCGCGGCGATTCCCGCGTTCGCGGTCAACGCCGCGATGATGGCCTTCTTGCCACCGCCAGCCGACATGGCAGCATGTCCTCTCTGTCTGCGAGCTATCCGCGAACAGCCTAATGGGCGCAGTCGGACATAGTTCGTCGTCAGCCCGCGCCGGGCAGAGCGGAGGTTCGAGGGAGCCGCTCGTGTGCCGGACGGAGGGAGGTGTGGGGGAGCGGCTCGTGTGCCGGGTGGGGTGGGGGCTCGTGGCGGCCGGTTGTGTGCCGGGTGGGGTGGGGGCTCGTGGCAGCCGCTTATGCGCCGGGCCGAGCGGAGGCTCGTGGCAGCCGCTTATGCGCCGGGCCGAGCGAAGGCTCGTGGCAGCCGCTTATGCGCCGGGCCGAGCGAAGGCTCGTGGCAGCCGCTTATGCGCCGGGCCGAGCGAAGGCGAGGCAGCCGCCTGGGCCGGTGCGACGGCAGGTCAGGCGGCCGCGCCGACGCAGGCGCAGAACAGCTGGACGTCGCTGTCCACCGCCTGCGCCCGAATGTCGATGTCGGCGGCCGAAATCCAGGCGGCGCCACCGCGGGCGAGCTCGAGCGAGCAGTCGTTGTGCCACAGTCGCACCGTTCCCGCGGTGCACAGCACGATGCCCGGCCCCGCCGCGGTCAGCGGTACCCGCGCCGAGCCCGCGACGAGGTCGAACCGTCGTAGCGCGAACTCCCCCGCGGACGTTCGATAACGCACCGACCCGTCGCACACCGGCTCCGGCAGTACGACGGGCAGGCCGATCGGCTCGAAGTCCAGTACTCGCAACAGTTCCGGCACATCGACGTGCTTCGGCGTGAGACCGCCGCGCAGCACGTTGTCGGAGTTGGCCATGATCTCCACCCCGAGCCCGCGCAGATAGGCGTGCAGGTTCCCGGCCGCGAGGAACAACCCCTGACCGGGCTCCAGGGTTACCCGGTTCAGCAGCAGCGCCGCGAGCACCCCCGCGTCGCCGGGGTAGGCCTCGGCCAGTTCGAGCGTGGTGCGCGCCTCGGCGGTGAACTCCCGCGTGCCCTTGGCGGACAGATACCGCACGCAGCCGTCGAGCACCATCGGCAGCAGCGTGGCGAGCACCTGCTGCGGCAGCGTGATCCAGGTCGTGAACAGGGTGCGTAAACCATCCGAATCCGGTTGGGCGGCAAGCAATTCGGAGTAGGAGTTCAGCGCGTCCACGGCCAGTGCGCGCAGCAGTGCGACGGTGTGGTGCGGGTCGCGGAAACCGGCCAGCGCCTCGAAGCGGTCCAGCGCGACGACCAACTCGGGCTTGTGGTTCTCGTCGCGGTAGTTGCGCAAGGGCGAGTCCACCGGCACCTTCGCCCGGTTCTCTCGCTCGAACCCGGCCTTGGCCTGCGCCGCGCTCGGATGCGCCTGCAAGGACAATGGTTCCTCGGCCGCCAGGATCTTGAGCAGGAACGGCAGCTTGCCGTCGAATTCCGCCGCGGCGGCGCCCAATTCCCGCTCCGGGTCGCCGGCGACCAGCTCCAGTAGCGAGGTGGTGCGGTCGCCGAGCCGCACGTATGCGGGGTCGGCCGGGTGGGCGCCGAACCATAGTTCGGCCTCCGGATGTGCGGAGGGCACCGGCCTGCCGCACAGCTGAGCGAGCGCGGTGCGCGATCCCCAGGCATACGAGCGGAGCGCACCAACGAGTTCGTGCACTAGTAACTTCCCCCGAACTGCTCCTGGCTGTCGGCCGCGGCGGTGCGGGAGCCGATCAGCCGTAGGTAGGCGGCCGCCATCTCCAGTCGCAGCGCGAGCACCGCGAGTTGTTCGAGTTCGGTGCCTTGCCCGGGCGCGGACTCCTCGGCGTGGGTCGGTCCGGGCGCGGTGGGGTCGGTCATCCCGGTGTGCAGCAGGTCCACGTCGGCGTTCACCAGGTCGGCGTCCACCAGATTCGACCCATCGCCGCCGAACACCGCGATCCGGCGGCGGGCAGCGGCCCGATCGCGATCGGCGCTGAGCACGAAGACCCGGACGCGCTCCACCGGAGCGGGTCCGTCCAGTTCCTCGTCGTGGAACATCGGATCGAAATCGGGCGCGGATCCGCCGGCGGCCTCGGTCATCCGGGCGTTCGCGGCCACGGCCTCGGCCAGGTCCACAGCGGTGGCCACCTTGCCCGCGGACTGCAGCAGTACTTCGGCCCCGTGCTCGGCCAACTCGGCGGCGGCGGGTGAATCGCCCGCGAGCACGATGCCACGCTGCTGCATCCGCGCGGCCAACATCTTGGCGGGATTATGGAAGACCTCGCTGTGCGGACCGTCGCGCAGCGCCTCCGCGTCCAGCACGTCGGCCAGTTCGGTCAGCTCGGGGACGGACAGGCCGGTGCGCACCGGGTCGACCGCGCGCAGCACCGCGATGCCGGCGGCCAGGAAGCGCAGCAGGCGATTGTGCCCGAGCACCTGCACCCTCGGTTCCAGCAGTGCGGCGCGACCGGCCGCGGCGGCGCGCAGCGGGCCCTCGTGCGGCGCCGCGACGATCACCTCGGCGCCGCGGCGCAGTGCTCGGTCGACGGCGTCGATCAGCCGTGGGTCGCCCGCGTCGTCGCCGGCGACCAGCACGACGTCCAGCGGCCCCACCCACGGTGGCAAGGCGGCGGCGGGCACGATGGGCAGGCCGCTACGGTCGCCGAGCGCGGCGACGAGCAGTCCCGCGGCGCGCGCGGCCCGCCCGGAACCAGAGACCAGCACCACGCTGCGCGGCCGCAGGTCGGTCAAACGGGCCAGCGCATGCTCACCGACGGCCGCCGCGGTGGCGCGCACCTGGGCGCCGCCGGAAGCGGCCGAGCGCAGGGCGCCGCCGGCATCGGCTGCCTCGAGTGAAGCGGCATCGTCGAGGTCGAGCACCGGTGTTCCAGCGATCATCGGGCGTCCCACCTCCCCTCATCGCGCTGTATCGTTTCCGCCCCCGCGCCGCAGCGGTCGGGCTGCCATGCCGAGACCGAGTCGGGCGAATCCAAGGCCTGTGATTCCACTATTCCAGTCAGAAGCGCACGATGCCCAGGATCTCGGTTACGAGTGCGTCTACTTCCTCCGCCGACCTGGCCTCGACGTTCAGCCGGAGCAACGGCTCGGTATTCGATGCGCGCAGGTTGAACCAGGCATTGTCGGCCAGCTGGACGGTCACCCCGTCCAGCCGGTCCACCGCGTGCGCCCGGTCCGCGAAAGCGTCCACCACCGCCATCGTCCGCGCGGTCGCGTCGGACACCGTGGAGTTGATCTCGCCGGAAGCCGCGTAGGTCGCGTAGGACGACATCAGCTCCGACACCGGCCGGTCCTTCTCGCCGAGCGCGGCCAGCACGTGCAGTGCCGCGAGCATGCCGGAGTCGGCGCCCCAGAAATCGCGGAAGTAGTAGTGCGCGGAGTGCTCACCGCCGAACACCGCTGCGGTGGCGGCCATTTCCTGCTTGATGAACGAGTGGCCGACCCGGGTGCGTACCGGCGTTCCGCCCAGCTCGTGCACCAGCTCCGGCACCGCGCGGGAGGTGATCAGGTTGTGAATGATCACCGCGCCCGGCTCCTTGGCCAGCTCACGCTCGGCGACCAGCGCGGTGATCGCCGACGGCGACACCGGGTCGCCGTTCTCGTCGACCACGAAACAGCGGTCGGCGTCGCCGTCGAACGCCAGGCCGATGTCGGCGCCCGAGTTGCGGACCAGTTTCTGCAGGTCCACCAGGTTCGCCGGGTCGAGCGGGTTGGCCTCGTGGTTCGGGAAGCTGCCGTCCAGGTCGAAATAGAGCGGGACGATGGTCACCTGCGCCACGGTGCCCAGCACAGCGGGCACGGTGTGGCCGCCCATACCGTTGCCGGCGTCCACCGCGATGGTGAGCGGCCGGATGCCGCCCAGATCCACCAGGCCGCGCAGGAAAGCCGCGTATTCGGTGAGCAGATCCAGTTCCGTCGCGGTGCCGCGTTCGCCCGGATAATCGGGCACGCCCTCGATCAGTTCGTTCTTGATGGCGGCCAGACCGGTGTCCTGTCCCACCGGGAGAGCTTTGGCGCGGCACAGCTTGATGCCGTTGTAGCGGGCCGGATTGTGGCTGGCGGTGAACATGGCACCCGGGCACTCGAGCTGGCCGGAGGCGAAGTACAGCTGATCGGTCGAGGCGAGACCGATGTGCACCACGTCCAGTCCCTGGTCGAGCACGCCGTCGGCGAAGGCGCTCGACAGCCCCGGGGAGGAATCCCGCATATCGTGTCCGATGGCGATCCGGCGTGCGCCCTCCGCCCGCATCAACCTGGCGAACGACGCGCCGACGTCGCGGACGAATTCCGCGTCGATCTGATCACCGACCACCCCGCGAACGTCGTAAGCCTTGATCACCGCGTTCACGAATTCGGCCGAGCGGGCGACTGTCATGCCCAACACCCTAGTGGTTGTGCGATTGTGGCCGCACAGGCTGGTCCGGCAGCGTCCCGGCGGATCAGGAGGGCGGGTCGGGAAGCACGCGGAGGTGGCCGCGGCGGCCGGTGCGCGTGGTGCGCGGCGGCGGGGGTGCGTAGTCGCGATAGCCGCGCTGCTCGTGTTCCGGCGGACGGCGGCGCAGCCCCGCCTCGCGTACCGCCTCGGCGAGTGCGGTCAGATCGTCGTCATCCGGTGTGCTGGAGGAGAATCCGCCTTCGTGACGGACCAGTTCCCAGCCTTTCGGAGCGGTGATTCGGGAGCCGTGCGTTTCGCAGAGATCCCAGGAGTGCGGTTCGGCGACCGTCGCGAGCGGCCCGACCACAGCGGTCGAATCCGAATACACATAGGTGAGCGTCGCGACGGCCGGATTCTTGCAGCCTGGACGGCAGCAACGACGCATGGGAATCACGCCGATGAGAGTAACCTCCCTGCCGCATCGATGGGGACAGACACGCTTGAAGAATCTCGGTCTGCTTTCCGCGGAGTGGGGCGGCACGGAATCCCGCGATCGCGCGGCCCGGCCGACGCTACTTCGCGGAGCGGGAGATCTGGGGATACCCCGCGGGCGGCCGACGTACACACGTGGCCGTCGGGCGCCCGCCCCGCAACGGCATTCGGGGGCCGCCGCCGCATGGATGGGTGCCGATCACTCCGCTTCCGGATCGATCACGTCCGGATCCACACCGAGGTAGGTCGCGACCTGCTGGACCAGCACTTCACGCAGCAGGTCCACCAGATCGTCGGGATCGCTGGCGCGCAGTTCGAGCGGCTTGCGGAACAGGACCACCCGCGCCCGGGTCGCCGCACCGTGCCGGTCGACGCCGGCCGGGATGAGCCGGGACAGCGGAACCGGCCCGTCGGCGACGACCTCATCCGGCCAGGTCACCGAATCCGGGTGCAGTGGACGGATTTTCGGAACGTCGTCGACGGCGATGTCCAGTTTTGTGAGCCGGTCGTGCCAGCGGGTGTCCAATGGGGCGAACGCCTCCAGCACCAGCCGGTCGAATTTCTGGCCGCGGGTCCGCCAGGCGGGCACGGTGGGTGGCAGCATCGGCCCGCGCACACCGCGGCCGCGGCGGGTCACCGACCGGGCGGTCGGCGGTCGACGCTTACGAGAACGTGCCATGACACAAAATCTAGGCCAGCCACCCGCTGCCGTCCGCATCGAGGCGGGGGATCTGCTCCGGTCGTGTCGCTGTGCCCGGAGTCGGCCCCTGGTGGGGACCGCGACTCCGGGCGCCGCGTACGTCCGTCAGCTGATGCCGCGCTTGAGGCGGCGGCGCTCCCGCTCGGAGAGACCGCCCCAGATACCGAAGCGCTCATCATGGGCGAGTGCGTAGTCCAGGCACTCGTCGCGTACTTCGCAGCCCATGCAGATCCGTTTGGCCTCGCGGGTCGAGCCGCCCTTCTCGGGGAAGAACGCCTCCGGATCGGTCTGCGCGCACAGGGCACGCTCCTGCCACTGCTCTTCGATGGATTCGAACATCTCGTCGAAGCCGGTCACGACCAGGCTGAGCCGGGGCGCCGCGACTCCGTCACCCCCCTCTCCGTCCTTCCAGCCGTTTTCTGCGCAGACGCCACGTGCTGCGCCTGCTGTGGAATCGGTCGGCGAGACCATCTCGTTGGCCACGCTCCGCCTCCTCACTGTGTGTTAGCGCAGAATGATTCTTTCCGTCGGACCAACACGCGCACCGACGGCCATACCCCGCGACGTTGTCCCGCGGACGTCCCCGAGCTCGTCATCCCTATGCGAACCTCTGTTCGAAAACTCGCCCGCGCCTAGAGATCTCGCGCGAACCCGGAATGACATGACTGTGATTAGACACGCCGGACGCGTCGATGGTCAAGCCGCCGTCGCAATTCCGTTACTATCCGCAGCCGCATTCCGAACTGATCTTGCATCATGCAATAGCAAATAAACAGCAAATTTGCCGCGAGCGGGGGTTGCCACGCCACCGCATAGGCTGTGCGGATGTGACTGGACAACAAGCGGGTGTCACGCCCGCGAACGGACCCCGGATCGCCGTGCTGGTCGGTGGCGTCGGCGGCGCGCGTTTCCTGCAGGGCGTCCGGGAACTGCTGCCCGAGGCGGACGTCGCCGCGATCGTGAACGTCGGCGACGACGTGTGGATGCACGGTCTTCGAATCTGCCCTGACCTCGATACCTGCATGTATACCCTGGGCGGTGGTATCGATACCGAGCGGGGCTGGGGCCGGATCGGGGAGAGCTGGCACGCCAAGGAGGAACTCGGGAAATATCGCGCCCAGCCGGACTGGTTCGGCTTGGGGGACCGCGATATCGCCACACATCTGATCCGTTCGGAAATGTTGCGCGCCGGATACCCGCTCTCCGCGGTCACCGAGGCGCTGTGCAAGCGGTGGCAGCCCGGCGTGAAACTGATCCCGGCAACCGACGATCGCTGTGAAACGCATGTCGTCGTGACAGATCCGGACAACCCTGGCGAACGGCGCGCGATCCATTTTCAGGAGTGGTGGGTTCGCTATCGCGCGAACATCGACACCCATGGATTCGCCACAATTGGCGCCGAGGAAGCCAAACCGGCGCCGAATGTGATCGATATCATAGAATCCGCCGATGTGGTCTTGCTCGCACCGTCGAACCCTGTCGTGAGTATCGGCGCGATTCTCGCGGTGCCCGGCATCCGCGGCGCACTGCGCACCACCGCGGCCAAGGTGATCGGCGTCGCCGGCGTCATCGACGGCAAGCCGCTACGCGGCATGGCCGACGAATGCCTCTCGGTGATCGGGGTGCAGACCACGGCCGAGGCGATCGGCCGGTACTACGGTGCGCGTTCGGCTACCGGAATCCTGGACGGCTGGCTGATCCACAGCACCGACACCGCCGACGTGCCCGGTGTGCAGGTGCGCAGCGTGCCTTTGTTGATGACCGACCCGCCGACCACCGCCGAAATGGTGCGTCAGGCACTGGATCTCGCCGGAGTGAAACCATGACCACACCGACCGATCACGCGGCCGGAGAGCTGCGCATCATGCCCATCACCGGGCTGCCGGAATTCCGGCCGGGGCACGACCTCGCCGAACACATCGCGCGATGCGCGCCGTGGCTGGCCGACGGCGACGTACTCGTGGTCACCAGCAAGATCATCGCGAAGGTCGAGGGGCGCATCGTGGACGCGCCACTCGACCCGGAGGAACGTGACGCCGCCCGGCGCAGCCTCATCGACCAGGAAGCGGTGCGGGTGCTCGCCCGTAAAGGCCGCACGCTGATCACCGAGAACAAGCTCGGCATCGTGCAGGCGGCCTCCGGTGTCGACGGCTCGAACGTCGAGCAGGGCGAGCTGGTGCTGCTGCCCACCGATCCGGACGCCAGCGCCAAGGCGCTGCGCGCGGCGCTGGCCGAACGGCTGGGCGTGACGGTCGCCGTGGTCGTCACCGACACCATGGGTCGTGCCTGGCGCAATGGGCAGACCGACGCGGCCATCGGCGCCGCGGGGCTTCGGGTGCTGCACGATTACGCGGGCGCGGTGGACGGTCAGGGCAACGAGCTGTTCGTCACCCAGGTGGCGGTGGCGGACGAGCTGGCCGCCGCCGCGGACCTGGTGAAAGGCAAGCTGGGCGGGGTACCGGTCGCCGTGGTGCGCGGGTTGCCGGTCGTCGACGACGGATCCAGCGCCACGGATCTGCTGCGCGGCGGTACCGATGACCTGTTCTGGCTGGGCACCGCCGAGGCGATCGAGCGCGGGCGTAAAGAGGCGATCCTGCTGCGTCGCTCGATTCGTCGGTTCACCGACGCTCCGGTCGATCCGGAACGCATCCGGGCGGCGGTGTCGGTCGCGCTGACCGCGCCCGCCCCGCATCACGCGCGCCCGGTGCGGTTCGTGTGGCTACGCAAGCCTGGGCTGCGCGCCCGGTTGCTCGAGGCGACGGCGCGGCAGTGGCGTGCGGATCTGGCCGCTGACGGCCACACGCCGGAGCAGATCGAGCGCCGGGTCGCCCGCGGCCGCATCCTGTTCGACGCTCCCGAGGTGATCATCCCGTTTTGCGTGCCGGACGGGGCGCACGACTATCCGGACGAACGCAGGCGCGCCGACGAGCACACCATGTTCACCGTCGCGGCGGGCGCGGCGGTGCAGGGGTTGCTGGTGGCCCTGGCCGCTGAGGGAATCGGGAGCTGCTGGATCGGTTCGACGATCTTCGCCGCGGAGGTCACCCGCGAGGTCCTCGGCTTGGCCGGGGACTGGAGTCCGCTCGGCGCGATCGCCATC
Source organism: Nocardia glycosmidis (assembly GCF_052545115.1). Classification (NCBI taxonomy): domain Bacteria; kingdom Bacillati; phylum Actinomycetota; class Actinomycetes; order Mycobacteriales; family Nocardiaceae; genus Nocardia; species Nocardia glycosmidis. Next base: position 26,988 of record NZ_JBQWRH010000032.1, read on the forward strand.
GGGCATCCGCTGGAAGAGCTGACCCCGCGTCCGGTGGTCGGCGCCGGTTGCGGGCTGGTCGAGCTGTGAGGATGTCCGTCGCACGAGGCGGGCGCCGATGAGCGCGGAGTCCCTGCACGCCTCGGCCACCGAACTGCTCGAATCATGGTGTCCGGCAGCCGATTCGGATCGTTCCCTGCGCGAGGCGATGCTGGCGTTCCTCGGCTCCGCGCCACGCGGCTGCCTGCGCGAACACGCACCCGGACACATCACCGCCTCCGCCGTGGTCTTCTCGCAGGACGGCCGCGAGGTACTGCTCACCCTGCATCCGCGCGTCGGGCGCTGGATTCAGCTCGGCGGTCACTGCGAGGAGCAGGACGACACCGTCGCGGACGCCGCGCTGCGCGAAGCGACCGAGGAGTCCGGCATCGCGGGACTGCGACTGGAGCCGGGGTTGTACGGCGCCCAGGCGCATCCCATCACCTGCTCACTGGGTGTGCCCACCCGCCACCTCGACCTGCTGTTCAGTATCACCGCACCCGCGGACGCGGTCCCGGTGCGCAGCCACGAATCCACCGACCTGCGCTGGTGGCCGGTGGACGCGCTGCCTGCCGACGCCGACGTGCTGCTGCGATAACCCCCAGGTCAGAGCCTCGGTCGGATACCGTCTCCGGCCGGGGCGGGTTCGGTTTCTCGGCCGTTTACAAATTGTCTGATTTGTATAGACAGCAGACAAATTTAGGTCTACCGTCCAATTCTAGAGGTAATGCACATCACACGTGATGTGTCGTCCTCGGGAAATGGAGACAGCCATGTCGACGAACCCCCACCGCATGTCGACGAACGCCGGGGTCGTACCGCCGGTCGAGGCACCGGCGTGGCGCGACCGCAAGCGGTATCTATGGCTCTGGGGGTTATTCGCCCCTACGGGCCTGTTCACGATCGGGCTGCCGCTGGTCTGGGCGTTGAACGAACTCGGCTGGCATCGCCTCGCGCACGTACCGTTCTGGCTCGGGCCGATCCTGGTCTACGTGCTGATTCCGATCGCCGACGTGTGCTTCGGCCCCGATGGCGCCAACCCGCCCGACGAGGTGATGGAGTATCTGGAGAACGACAAGTACTACCGCTACCTCACCTACCTGTACTTGCCGTTCCAGTACGCCGGTTTGCTCGTGGCCGCCTACCTCATCACCGCGAACGACGCCGGCTGGCTCGGTATCGACGGCGGACTGCAGCTGGTGGACAAGATCGGCCTGGCGATCACCGTCGGCATGATCGGCGGCATCGGTATCAACACCGCGCACGAACTCGGCCACAAGAAGGTGGATCTGGAACGCTGGCTCTCCCGCATCGCGCTGGCCCAGTCGTGCTACGGGCACTTCTACATCGAGCACAACCGCGGCCATCACGTTCGCGTCGCGACGCCGGAGGATCCGGCCAGCTCCCGAGTGGGCGAGACATTCTGGGCCTTCTGGCCGCGCACCGTGTGGGGCAGCTTCAGATCGTCCTGGCGTCTGGAGCGGGTCCGCCTGCAGCGGCTCGGAAACAAGCCGTGGAGCCTGCGCAACGAGGTGCTCAGCGCCTGGCTGATGTCGGCCGTGCTGTACGTGGCGTTGCTCGCCGTGTTCGGCATCGAATTGCTCCCGTACCTGCTGCTGCAGGCCGTGGTCGGCTTCAGCCTGCTGGAGGCGGTGAACTACCTGGAGCACTACGGTTTGGCGCGCCGGCGCACAGCGAGCGGACGATATGAGCGGCCCGCTCCGGTACACAGCTGGAACAGCGACCACATCGTCACCAACATCTTCCTGTATCACCTGCAGCGGCACAGCGATCACCACGCCTACCCGACCCGGCGGTACCAGACGCTGCGTAGCTGGGACGGTGCGCCGAACCTGCCGAGCGGTTACGCCAGCATGATCCTGCTCGCCTATTTCCCCCCGCTGTGGCGTCGCGTCATGGACAAGCGCGTACTCGCGCACTATGGCGGCGACATCACCCGCGCCAATATCGATCCGGGCAAGCGGGACAAGGTACTCGCGCGCTACGGAGGCGGGGCATGAGTGCGTTTCGCTGCCCGGTCTGCGACTACGTCTTCGATGAGTCGAAAGGCGCGCCGCACGAGGGATTCCCACCGGGCACCAGCTGGGAGACGGTGCCGGACGACTGGTGCTGCCCGGACTGCGGCGTGCGGGAAAAAATCGATTTCGAGCGGATAGGGGCAAGGACATGAGCACACCATCGCTTAATACGCCATCGCCGGGTGATTCCGTGACGGCGGGCGGCCGGGTGGCGGGTGGGCCCGAATACAAGCTCTACCAGTGCATTCAGTGCGGCTTCGAATACGACGAGGCCACGGGCTGGCCGGAGGACGGGATCGCCCCGGGTACCCGCTGGGACGAGATTCCGGACGACTGGACCTGTCCGGACTGCGGTGCCGCCAAGGCCGACTTCTTCATGGTCGAGATCGAACGGTCGTGAGATTTTGACTGCGGTAGTCCCTCGTGACAGTGTCGCGAGCATGCCGCGCAACGGAACCAGGACTCCCTACCAGGAGGCCGCGCGGGAACTGCTGCGGTCCTCGGTCCTGGACGCGATGCGCGAGCTGCTCACCGAGCGGGACTGGTCCAAGATCACGCTCGGTGACGTCGCGGCGAAAGCCGGTGTGAGCAGGCAGACGCTGTACAACGAGTTCGGCTCGCGCAACGGACTCACCCAGGCCTACGCCCTGCGTCTGGCCGACGACCTGGTCGACCACGTGAACGCGGCGATCAACGGCAACGTCGGTGACGCGCGCGCCGCGTTCCGCGACGGCATGGCCGACTTCTTCGTCGACGCGGCGGTCGATCCCCTGGTCCAGTCGCTGGTCGCCGGCGAGGTGAAGCTGGATCTGCTGCGGCTGATCACCCTGGATGCCGGGCCGTTGCTCGAGCACGCGACCGAGCGCCTGGCGCGGGCCTTCCAGCACAGTTGGGTGGCGGCGACGCCCGCCGAATCCGGCGTGATCGCACACGCCCTCGTGCGGATCGCGCTCAGCTACATTCCCACTCCGCCGGGTCCGGGGCGGGACGCGCCCGCGGAGTTGAGCGCGCTGCTGAGTCCGTATGTGGAGGCGATCATCGCCGCACGCGCACGCAGCTGAGCGGGTGCGGACCCGCTCGCAACGGGTCAGCAGCTCTGTAGCAAATTAAAAACCGACTACTCGGCTTGTAATCGCCGACACGTTTACTTTGCCCAGGTGTGTAATACCCGCGACGTCTACAAGTATTCTCATCGAGTCGGGTCGTCGGAGTTTCATGTCTTCATTGAGTGGGGCAACAGTGCAAACGGTTGGCAATCCAGTGGGTTCGCCCGATCCCAAGCGCCATCTGTGGGTTCTCGGCTTGGTCGCGCCGTCCTCGGCCTTGCTGCCGTCGCAGCTTGTGCTACGCACCGGGCTGGAGGTCTTCTGGTGGATCGGCCCGATCATCGTGCTGATCGTGATTCCAGTGCTGGACTGGATGATCGGCAAGGACGGGAACAACCCGAAGGACGAGGACTACGAGCTACTGTCCAACGATCGGTACTACCGCTGGTGCACCTATCTGATGCTGCCGGTACAGCTGATCGGTCTGGTCATCGCGAGCTACCTGTGGTCCGGCGACGAGCTGAGCGTGATCGACAAGCTCGGCCTGGCCGTCACTCTCGGCTTCGTCAGCGGCATCGGTATCAACGCCGCCCACGAACTCGGGCACCGGGTCGAGCGTCTGGAGCGCTGGCTGGCCAAGATCGCTCTCGCCCAGTCCGGGTACGGGCATTTCTTCGTCGAGCACAACCGCGGCCACCACGTACGCGTGGCGACTCCGGAGGATCCGGCCAGCGCCAGGCTGGGGGAGTCGCTGTGGGAGTTCTTGCCGCGCAGCGTCTGCGGGAGCTTCCGTTCGGCGATCGACCTGGAGCGCGACCGTCTGGCGCGCAAGGGCAAGGGTTGGTGGAGCGTCGACAACCACATCCTGCAGGCGTGGTCGATGACGCTGGCCCTGTTCGGCGCGCTGGTGGCGGTGTTCGGCTATCAGGTGCTGCCCTGGCTGGCATTACAGGCGGCATTCGGCGTCGGCCTGCTGGAGACGGTGAACTACATCGAGCACTACGGCCTGCTGCGGTCCCGCCGCGCGAACGGCAAGTACGCCCGCTGCTCGCCGCGCGACAGTTGGAACAGCGATCATCTGGTCACCAACATTTTCCTGTTCCACTTGCAACGGCACAGCGATCATCACGCCAACCCCGGCCGCCGCTACCAGACGCTGCGTAGCTCGGAGCAGGCCCCGCAACTGCCGGCCGGGTACGCCGGCATGATCCTGTTCGCCGCCGTCCCGCCGCTGTGGCGGCGGGTGATGGACGCGCGCGTGCTCGCCCACTACGGCGGCGACGTCACCCTGGCCAACGTCCATCCGCGCAAGCGGCGCCGGATACTGGCCGCCCGCGGCGTGATCGCATAGACCGCCGGGCGAAGGCCGAGGCCGTCGAGCGACTAGCCTTGCCTCGGTACTTGCCGAACAGGAGAGGCTGATGACCACCTCAGAACTTCCCGCACGCACGTCGTTGACCGCCGATGTCCGAGGCGGCATCGACTACAAGGTGGCGGATCTGTCGCTGGCCGACTTCGGCCGCAAGGAGATCCGTCTGGCCGAACACGAGATGCCCGGTCTCATGGAATTGCGCCGCGAGTACGCGGAGGTGCGGCCGCTACAGGGCGCGCGCATCTCCGGCTCGCTGCACATGACGGTGCAGACCGCGGTGCTGATCGAGACCCTCACGGCGTTGGGCGCGCAGGTGCGCTGGGCGTCGTGCAACATCTTCTCCACCCAGGACCACGCCGCCGCCGCCGTGGTCGTCGGCCCGCACGGCACCGTCGACGAGCCCGAAGGCACCCCGGTGTTCGCCTGGAAGGGGGAGACCCTGCAGGAGTACTGGTGGGCCGCCGAGCAGATGCTCACCTGGCCGGACGAGCCGGCCAACATGATCCTCGACGACGGCGGCGACGCCACCATGCTCGTGCTGCGCGGCGCGCAGTTCGAGAAGGCCGGCGTGATTCCGCCGGAGGACGCCGACCACTCGGCCGAGTACCGAGTGTTCCTGAACTTGCTGCGTGAGCGGTTCGAGACCGATCGAAGCAAGTGGGGCAGGATCGCCGAATCGGTCCGCGGCGTCACCGAGGAGACCACCACCGGCGTGCTGCGGCTGTACCAGTTCGCGGCGGCGGGCGAACTGGTGTTCCCGGCGATCAACGTCAACGACTCGGTCACCAAGAGCAAGTTCGACAACAAGTACGGCACCCGCCATTCGCTGATCGATGGCATCAACCGCGGCACCGATGTGCTCATCGGTGGCAAGAAGGTATTGATCTGCGGCTACGGCGATGTCGGCAAGGGCTGCGCGGAATCGCTTGCCGGACAAGGTGCGCGCGTGCAGGTCACCGAGATCGACCCGATCAACGCGCTGCAGGCGCTGATGGACGGTTACGACGTGGTCACCGTGGAGAAGGCGATCGGTGAAGCCGACATCGTCATCACCGCGACCGGCAACAAGGACATCATCACCTTCGAGCACATGAAGGCGATGAAGAACCAGGCCATCCTGGGCAACATCGGTCACTTCGACAACGAGATCGACATGGCCGCGCTGGAGCGTTCCGGCGCAACGAAATTGAACATCAAGCCGCAGGTCGACCTGTGGACCTTCGAGGAGACCGGCCGCTCGATCCTGGTGCTCTCGGAGGGTCGGCTGCTGAATCTCGGCAACGCGACCGGCCACCCGTCGTTCGTGATGTCGAACAGTTTCTCCAACCAGGTGATCGCGCAGATCGAGCTGTGGACCAAGCCGGACGAGTACGACAACGAGGTTTACCGGCTGCCGAAACACTTGGACGAGAAGGTCGCTCGCATCCATGTCGAGGCGCTCGGCGGCGAGCTGACCAAGCTCACCAAGGACCAGGCCGAGTACATCGGCGTGGATGTGGAGGGCCCCTACAAGCCGGACCACTACCGCTACTGAACGCCTGGTCGCGAACGCGCTGAGCCGGTCATCGACACAGTGCGCATCGCGCATGGACGAGTCGAGCACCGGCGAGGCGCGCCTCGTGCACTGGTCCCGCCGGCCGTCTGGTCGGCGGGACCGCGTTCGCGGACTCATCGATCGGTGCACCGGGCTCGCCGACCGCGTGAACGACTCGCCGTCCACGCCGGTCAGCCGGTGTCGGTGACGGGCGCGGGGCGGGGTATCCTGCCTGGTCATGGGAGTGCTGATAGCCGTCGAAGGGCTCGACGGCGCGGGTAAGCGGACCCTGATCGAGCGCGTTGTGACCGACCTGCGCAGCCGTGGGCTGCGCGTCGCCACGCTCGCCTTTCCGCGCTACCGCGTCAGTGTGCACGCCGACCTGGCCGCCGAGGCGCTGCGCGGCGCGCACGGCGACCTGGCCGGCTCGGTCAGCGGCATGGCGCTGCTGTTCGCGCTGGACCGTGCGGGCGCGCAGGACGAGCTGTCGAAGCTGCTGGCCGACAACGACATTGTGCTGCTCGACCGCTATGTCGCCTCCAACGCCGCCTATTCGGCGGCCCGGCTCGGCCAGTCGGCCGACGGCGAAATCGTGGCGTGGGTAGGCGAATTGGAGTTCGGCAGATTCGCATTGCCCGTGCCCGCACTCCAGGTGCTGCTGGATGTGCCGACCGAGCTGGCCGTCGAGCGTGCCCGCAGGCGAGGCGAACTCGACGCCGAGCGCGCGCCCGACGCCTACGAGCGCGACGGTGGTCTGCAGCACCGTACCGGTGCGGTCTACCGCGAGCTGGCCGAGCGCGACTGGCACGGGCCATGGTGGACATATCGATCCGAGGACGACCCCGCTACGCTGGCCGCGCGGATCATCGAAATCGTTGGTCGATAAGGTTGGCTGTGCCGCAGGTTCGCACCAGTGTTGGCGTGGCGGCCCGATCCTCGCCTGGGAGATGACAACATAGAGTTATGAAGCCGAAGATTCTGGTCGTCGACGACGATATGGCACTCGCTGAGATGCTCACGATCGTCCTGCGCGGGGAAGGGTTCGACCCGCACGTGGTCGGCGACGGCACACAGGCCCTGGCGGCGGTTCGCGAGATCCGCCCCGATTTGGTGTTGCTGGACCTGATGCTGCCCGGCATGAACGGCATCGATGTGTGTCGTGTGCTGCGGGCCGATTCCGGGGTGCCGATCGTGATGCTCACGGCCAAGACCGACACGGTCGACGTCGTGCTGGGCCTCGAGTCGG
>NZ_JBQWRH010000033.1:0-31933 GCF_052545115.1 Nocardia glycosmidis
CCGGGTCGACCCGCGCCACGGACATGCCGAGGCCCGCACGGCGGAAGCCAGGGCGGCGCGCAGAGCTGCCCGCGGCGAGTGGTCGCGGCGCGAATGAAACGACACCGTCCGGGGGTCGCGCTGGAGCGGGCCGGGGCAACGGGTCGGTGGCAGCTCGCCGCGGCGGTGCGAAAGCCGCCGGCGCATCCGCGACGGGCAATGGCGCGGCACGCGCCACCGAGGCCGGCCCCGTCCGGAGCTCCGACGCGAGCGGGACCGCTCGCCGCGCCGCGCGTCCTGCCCCCAGCGACACGGCAGGGCGGACACGGCGACGCGCCGTGCGATCTCAGCAACCGCCGCGTGGCATCCGCGGAGCACACTGAGCCGTGTGACGACGCATCCGGCCGCAGCCGTCCTCTGTGCCCTGCTCGCCGCGCTGCTGTTCGCGGTCGCCGCGGTCGCGCAGCAGCGGGCGGCGGCCGCGGTGCCGGAGGGGGAATCCCTGGTCCGCTCGTTGCTGCGCAATCCGCGCTGGTGGGCGGGCATCGTGGGAGACGCGGGCGGATATGCCATGCAGGTCGCCGCGCTCGCGCTGGGCGCGGTGCTGCTGGTGCAGCCGATTCTGGTGAGCGCACTGGTGTTCGCGCTGCCGCTGTCGGCGCGACTCAATGCCCGCCGCGTCACACCCCGCACCTGGGCGACGGCGCTGGCGCTGACCGCCGCGCTGGCGTGCTTCCTGCTCGTCGGCAATCCGACCGCGGGCGATTCCGATGCGCCGGTGCGGGATTGGCTACTGCCGCTGCTCGGCCTGCTCGGCTTGATCGTCGCCGCGGCAGTGCGCGGCGTCGCCGCGCCGGACCCAGCGCGGCGTGCGCTGCTCCTCGGCGCGGCGAGCGGTTCGCTGTACGGTCTGGCCGCCGCGCTCACCTCCTATGTCACCGATCTGTTCGAGCACGGGCTCGGCGCGGTACTGGGCGGCTGGCAGAGCTGGGCGCTCATCGCGGCGGGCGGCACCGGCGTCTATCTCCAGCAACGCGCCTTCCGGGCCGGGCCGTTGGCCGCGTCGTTACCCGCCGTGACAATCGCCGAGCCGCTGGTCGCCGCCTTCCTCGGGATCGCCGTGCTGGACGAAAGAATGCGCACGAACAGCATCGGCCTGGTGGTCACCGCGATCGCGGTAATCGTCATGTGCGCCACCACGATCACGCTGTCCCGCTCGCAGGCGGAAGCCTGAGCCGTCCCGGCGCGCACGCCGCTGCATCCGGCATCCAACGACGGCCCGCGCCGGTCAACTCCCGATTATGATCGGTCAAGTGCGCTTTCTCCCCGGTCATCAGCCGCCGTACGACCTGACTTACGACGACATCTTCCTCGTCCCGAACCGGACGGATGTCGCGTCACGCTTCGACGTCGATCTCTCGACGGCCGACGGGTCCGGCACCACCATCCCGATCGTCGTCGCGAATATGACCGCTGTCGCGGGACGCAGAATGGCCGAGACGGTGGCGCGGCGCGGCGGGCTCGTCGTGCTGCCGCAGGATCTGCCGATCACCGCGGCCGCCGACACCATCACGTTTGTCAAGAGCCGCTCGCTCACCGTCGATACTCCGGTCACCCTCGCCCCCGACCGCTCGGTCTCCGAAGCGGTCGCGCTGATGCACAAGCGTGCGCACGGCGCCGTCGTCGTGGTCGACGGAGAGCGTCCGGTCGGCGTGGTCACCGAGGCGGCCTGCGCCGATGTCGACCGCTTCGCCCGGTTGCGCGACGTCGCGATCACTGATTTCGTGCGGGCACCGGCCAGCACCACCCCGCGCGAGCTGTTCGACCTGCTGCACGTCGAGCACGCCGACTTCGCCGTGCTCACCGCCGCGGACGGCACCCTGACCGGCGTGCTGACCCGCACCGGGGCGCTGCGCGCGGGCATCTACCAGCCCGCCGTCGACACCGCGGGCAAGCTGCGCGTCGCGGCCGCGATCGGCATCAACGGCGACGTGGCCGCCAAAGCCAAATCCCTCGTCGACGCCGGCGCCGATCTGCTCGTCATCGACACCGCGCACGGCCACCAGGCCAAAATGCTCGAAACCCTGGCCGCGGTGCGCGATCTCGGTCTCGGCGTCCCGCTGGCGGCGGGCAACGTGGTCTCCGCCCAGGGCACCCGGGACCTGGCGGAGGCCGGCGCGGACATCGTCAAGGTCGGTGTCGGCCCCGGCGCCATGTGCACCACCCGGATGATGACCGGCGTCGGCCGACCTCAGTTCTCCGCGGTGGCCGAGTGCGCCGCTGCTGCCGAGGAACTCGGCGTGCACGTCTGGGCCGACGGCGGCGTCCGTCATCCCCGCGATGTCGCGCTCGCCCTGGCCGCGGGCGCGTCGAACGTGATGATCGGCTCCTGGTTCGCCGGCACCTACGAGTCTCCGGGCGATCTGCGCGTCGACCGCGACGGCAATGCGTACAAGGAGAGCTTCGGCATGGCGTCCAAGCGGGCCGTCGCCGCGCGCACCGCCTCCGACAGCGAATTCGACCGAGCACGTAAGGCATTGTTCGAAGAGGGCATCTCCAGCTCCCGGATGCGGCTGGATCCGGAGCGGCCCGGCGTCGAGGACCTCATCGACCACATCTGCTCCGGCGTCCGCAGCGCCTGCACCTACGCCGGCGCGCGCACGCTCGCCGAGTTCCACGACCGAGCCGTGCTGGGCGTGCAGTCGGCGGCCGGATTCGCCGAAGGACGCCCGCTGCCCAGCGGGTGGTGAGCACCGACACGCGCCGGAGCGGACCGGCCCGCGCAACCCGATGCGTGGGCCGGTAGCATAGTGGTTGCCGGATACCGGCACCACGACTTCGCGAAAGGATCCAGTTGTCACCCGCGTCCAAGGGCGCCGCAAAGGAGGGCTCCTCTATCGAGCCGGGTGACAAACCCGGCGTCCTCCATCCAGCAGTAGTCCCGCACCGCACCGTAGTCCTACACCGCACCGGTCACTTCCCGGCACCGATCAGGTGGTGCTGACGATGCCCGTCGTGTTCACCGTACTCAGTCTGATCGGCTTCATCGCTCTCACGGTCGGCACCGCCCTGTTCGTCGCCGCCGAGTTCTCCCTCACCGCGCTGGAACGCAGCACCGTCGAGGCACACGCCCGCACCGGTGACGTCCGCGCCCGGATGGTCCGCAAGGCGCACCGCACGCTGTCGTTCCAGCTGTCCGGCGCCCAGCTCGGCATCACCATCACCACGCTGATCACCGGTTATATCGCCGAGCCGGTGCTGGCGAAGCTACTGAAGCCGCTGTTCACCGGCATCGGACTGAGCGACGCCGCCGGACACGGCATCGCCCTCACGCTCGCCCTGGTGCTGGCCACTTCGCTGTCGATGATCTACGGCGAGCTGGTACCCAAGAACATCGCCATCGCCGAGCCACTGGCCACCGCCCGCGTCACGGCTGGTCCGATGGTTACGTTCTCGGTGGTGTTCAAGTGGATGATCCACTTCCTCAACGGTTCCGCCAACTGGGTGGTCCGCAGGCTCGGCGTGGAACCCGCCGAGGAGTTGCGCTCGGCTCGCTCGCCGCAAGAACTCGGCTCTCTGGTACGCACCTCGGCCCTGCGCGGGGCCCTCGATCAGCGCACCGCCCAGGTGATGGATCGCTCGCTGCAGTTCGGTGAACGCAGCGCCGAGGAATTGATGACGCCACGGGTGACGATCGAATCGCTGGACAAGGACGACACCATCGCTGATCTCATCGCCGCAGCCGGGCGCACCGGCTACTCCCGGTTCCCGGTGATCGACGGCGACCTCGACAACACCCTCGGCTTCGTCCACGTCAAGCAGGCATTCACGCATCCGGCCGGCCGGCGCCGGACGCACCCGTTGCACATGCTCGCCCGCCCGGTCCCGATCGTGCCCGCGAGCCTGGACGGCGACGAGGTGCTCGAACGGGTCCGCGCCGACGGCATGCAGGTCGCCCTCGTCGTGGACGAATACGGCGGAACCGCGGGCCTGGTCACCATGGAGGACATCATCGAGGAGATCCTCGGCGACGTCCGCGACGAGCACGACGAGCAGGAGCGCGACGTGCGGCGGGTCTCGGACGGCTGGGACTGTTCGGGCCTGCTGCGCATCGACGAAGTCTCCCGGGCAACCGGATACGACGCCCCGGAGGGCGAGTACGAGACCCTTGGCGGCCTGGTCCTGACCAAGCTGGGCCGCATCCCGATGGCCGGTGACGAGATCACGCTGCCGAATCCCCGCTCGCAGCAGTGGTCCACGACCGACGATCGGCACGCGGGTGGCTGGATCGCCCGGGTGGAAAGGATGGACGGGCGGCGCATCGACCGGGTGCGCCTGATCCCGGTCGCCGCCGGCACCCTTGCCACCTGGGAGCACAGCCATGGGTGACGTCTTCGGCGTGCTGCTCACGATTGTGCTGCTCGGCGGCAACGCTTTTTTCGTCGCCGCCGAGTTCGCCCTCATCTCCGCCCGGCGCGACCGGCTGGAAGCGCTGGCCGCGCAGGGCAAACGCAACGCGAACACCGTGATCCGGGCGGGCGAGAATCTCTCGATGATGCTCGCTGCCGCCCAGCTGGGCATCACCATCTGCTCGATCCTGCTCGGACGCGTCGGCGAACCCGCCGTCGCGCATCTGCTGGAGGGCCCGTTCGCGCTGATCGGCCTGCCCGAGCAGCTGCTGCACCCGGTTGCGTTCGCCATCGCGCTGACCATCGTGGTCATCCTGCACATCCTGTTCGGCGAGATGATTCCGAAGAACATCGCGCTGGCCGGTCCGGAACGCAGTGCGTTGCTGCTGGTTCCGGTGCACCTGGTGTGGCTGCGACTGGCCCGGCCGCTCATCGCCCTCTACAACCTGGCCGCGAACCTGTCGTTGCGACTGCTGCGGATCGAACCGAAGGACGAGCTCGAGGCCACCGTGTCGATGGTCGAGCTGGCCGAGATGATCGGCGAGTCGCGCTCGGAGGGCCTGCTCGACGAGGAGGAGCACCGGCGCCTCACCCAGGCGCTCGGCACGAGCGAGCGGGTGGTCGCCGACGTGATGGTGTCGCTCGAGTCGGCACGGTCGGTTCCCCTGCGCGGCAACGGGACGACGCTCGGCGATATCGAATCCGCGGTCGCGGAAACCGGGTTCTCCCGATACCCGGTGCGGGCGAACGATGGATCGCTGGTCGGCTATCTGCACGTCAAGGACGTCCTCGACAAGGTCGCCGACGAAAGCGCCGGTCCCGCGACGCCGATCCCGCGCACCGATATCCGCCCGTTGCCGACCGTCAGCATGGGCACCACGCTCTACGAAGCGCTGGCCCGACTGCGCCGTACCAACAGCCACCTCGGCCGGGTGGTGGACGAGCGCGGCAACACCACCGGCATCGTCGCCTTGGAGGACTTGGTGGAAGAGTTCGTCGGCACCGTCCGAGATGTCACGCACCGGGTGATCGAATGACGGCCTCGGCATCGCGTTGCGGCGGCGGATGCTCCCGAGTGCCGGCGTGACCATTCGGGTATTACCCGCTTCGCGATGGCGGGCGGTGGCCGCGGCGCACCGGGCCCGGCTCGATGATCTGGTGGGCCCGTATCTCGAACGCCGGGCACAAGGCTCGTCGCATCCGGTGATCGACTTCTCGTTCACCTACTACGGTCACAAACCCGCCCAGCTGCGCCGCTGGCACCCCGGATACGGCGTCGCGCTCGCCGACGCGGCCGAGTACGACGGCGCCCGCGGGTATCATCACGTCACAATGGACGGTCAGGCGATCGGTTCGAGCGATACCGCACCCGGCAATGTCTTGACCGCCGACCCCGGCTATCTGGCCAAGCGCTACGACACCCTCGCGTTCATCACGAATCTGCTGCGCGCCAGCGCATCCAGACCCAGGCAGCTGTCCTGTTTCGGCCTGCACGAGTGGGCGATGGTGTATCGCACCGACGACATCCGCCACCAGCAGCTGCCGTTGCGGCTCGGTCGGACGGGCACCGATGCTGTGGTCGAGTCGATGTCCTTGCGCTGCACGCATTTCGACGCCTACCGTTTCTTCACCCCAGAAGCCGTCGGCCGCAATGCCGAACCGCTGACGCGCGCCGACCAGCTCCGCCGGGAACAGCCCGGCTGCCTGCACGCGAACATGGACTTGTACAAGTGGGGCTTCAAGCTGGTCCCACTGATCTCCTCGGAGCTGCTGCTGGACTGCTTCGAGATGGCTTGCGCGGCCCGCGAACTCGACATGCGCGCCAGCCCCTACGACCTGTCCCGGTACGGCTATGAGCCGGTCCGCATCGAAACCCCCGCGGGCCGCGCGGAGTACGTCCGCGCACAGTCCACGCTGGCCGATCGAGCAGCTGAGTTACGCCGGACCTTCCTCGGCGTCTGCGACGAACTGCTGGCCTCGGACGCAGCCGCGCGAATCGGTTCCGGTCACCGGGACTGACAGTGCGGTAGATACCGATCCGTCCGGTGGATCGAGCGCCGCCGGACATCGCCGTTCGATGGTGACCCACGCCACCCGCACCTGTCAGTGGCCTTCGGTACCGTGCACGGCATGCCCTCGTCGGTCCACGAAGTTCTCATCGAATTGATCCGGCGCAGACCAACTTTGGTCGCCTATCTTCTGACCTCCACCCTCGGACTAGCACTTCCCGAGTTCGATCACGCACGGGTCGACTCCGGCGACTTACCGGATATCGAGCCGACCGAGTATCGCGCCGATCTGGTCGTCACCCTCACCGCCGCCACCCTCCCGGTACTCGGGATCGTCGTCGAGGTGCAACTCCAGCGCGACGAGGACAAAACCTGGAGCTGGCCGGTCTACCTGACCACCCTTCGTGCCCGCCTGCGATGCCTGGTACTGCTGGTCGTGGTCTGTCCCAACGAACGCGCAGCCGGGCATTGCCGCCGTCCGATCACCGTCGCTCCCGGATTCACCCTTTCGCCGATGGTGCTCAGCCCGGCCAACGTGCCGGTGGTCAGCGATACCGACACCGCACTCGAGCGCCCCGATCTGGCCGCCCTGTCCGCCATCGCTCATCGCACCGCCCCCGACCGCGACTCGATTCTCACCGCCCTCGCCGCGACGGCACACCACACCGCCGATGGCAAAAGGTACATTGACCTGGTATTGGCTGCACTGCCGAAGGCAGCGGCCCGGCACTTCCTGGAGATGCTGATGAAAACCGACACGTCCCCGTACTACAGCGAATTCTTCAATCAGCTGCACGCCGACGGCGTGGCCGAAGGCGAAGCCAAAGGTGAAGCGAAAGGTGAAGCCAAAGCGTTGCTGGCCATGCTCCGCGCCCGCGGATTCGACGTCCCCGCAGTACTGGCCGCCGAGATCGCCGCGTGCACCGACACCGATCGCCTCACCGACTGGGTCACCCGAGCCGCCACGGCGAGCAGCCTGGACGAGACCTTCGGCGACCTGGCGCAGTGACCGAACGTCGTTGACGACAGCGTCGTGATCGCACCGGAAGCGCGAATCCCCCGGCCGCCGGGGGATTCGCAACAGGGCGACCCTAGACGCGGGCCAGGGCCTTCGCCTCGCGCCGCCGCCGGTGCAGGATCGGCTCGGTGTATCCGTTGGGCTGCTTGGTGCCCGCCAGGATCAGTTCCTTCGCCGCCTGGAAGGCGATGCTGCCCGCGAAGTCCGACGCCATGGCCCGGTAGTTCGGATCACCGGCGTTCTGCCGGTCCACGACGGGTGCCATCCGCTCCAAGCTGGCCACCACGTCGTCGGCGGTGACGACGCCGTGGCGCAGCCAGTTCGCCATCAGCTGGCTGGAAATACGCAGGGTCGCACGGTCTTCCATGAGCGCGACATCCTTGATGTCGGGCACCTTGGAGCAGCCGACGCCCTGGTCGATCCAGCGCACCACGTAGCCGAGGATCGACTGCGAGTTGTTATCCAACTCTTGGCGCTTTTCCTCGTCGGTCCAGTTCGGCGTGGCGGCCAGCGGGATCTCCAGGATCTGGTCGACGGTGGCGCGGCGGCCGCCCTTGGCGATCTGCTGCTGCCGCTTGAACACGTCGACCAAGTGGTAATGCGTCGCGTGCAAGGTGGCCGCGGTCGGCGAAGGCACCCAAGCGGTGGTAGCGCCTGCACGCGGGTGGCCGATCTTCTGCGCGAGCATGTCGGCCATCAGGTCCGGCATGGCCCACATACCCTTGCCGATCTGCGCCTTACCGGCCAGACCCGCGGCCAGGCCGGTGTCGACGTTCCAGTCCTCGTAGGACAGGATCCACTGCTCGGACTTCATGTCGGCCTTGCGGACCATCGGCCCGGCCGCCATGGACGTATGGATCTCGTCGCCGGTGCGGTCGAGGAAGCCGGTGTTGATGAACACGACACGCTCGGCGGCCGCCTGGATACACGCCCGCAGATTCACCGTGGTGCGGCGTTCCTCATCCATGATGCCGACTTTGAGGGTGTTGCGCTCCAGGCCGAGGACGTCCTCGATCCGGCCGAACAGGTCGTCGGTGAACGCGACCTCGTCGGGGCCGTGCATCTTCGGCTTCACGATGTAGACCGAGCCGGTGCGGCTGTTCTTCAGCTTCGCGTCGGCGCCCAGGCTGTGCTTGGCGATCAGCGAGGTGAGCAACCCGTCCATGATGCCCTCGGGGACCTCGTTGCCCTCGGCGTCGAGGATCGCGTCGGAGGTCATCAGGTGACCGACATTGCGCACGAACAGCAGCGAGCGCCCGGGCAGCACCAGCTCACCGCCGGCGGGCGCGGTGTACACCCGGTCGGGATTCATGACACGGGTGAAGGTCTTCTCGCCCTTGGTGACCTTCTCGGCGAGATCACCCTTCATCAGGCCGAGCCAGTTGTGGTAGCCGAGCACCTTGTCCTCGGCGTCGACGGCGGCGACCGAGTCCTCGAAGTCCATGATGGTGGTGACCGCGGACTCCAGCACGATGTCTTTGACACCCGCGGTGTCGGTGCCGCCGATCGGCGACCGGGGGTCGATCTGGATCTCGATGTGCAGGCCGTTGTGCTTGAGCAGCACCGAACTCGGCGACTCCGGATCACCCAGGTAGCCGACCAGTTGCGAAGCGTCGGCCAGACCGATGCTGGTGCCGTCCTCCAGGCCGACCTCCAGCTCCCCGTCGACGATCGTGTAGGACGTCGAGCCGATATGCGAACCGGTGATCAGCGTGACCGAGTCGTCGAGGAAGTTGCGCGCCCACTCGATGACCTTGTCGCCGCGCACCCTGTTGTAGCCGGCGCCCTTCTCCGCGCCGTTGGCCTCGGAGATGGCGTCGGTGCCGTAAAGCGCATCGTAGAGCGAGCCCCAGCGGGCATTCGCGGCGTTGATCGCGAAGCGGGCGTTCATGACCGGCACCACCAGCTGCGGGCCCGCGGTGACGGCGATCTCGTCATCGACGTTCTGGGTGGTGACCTGGAAATCGGCGGGCTCGGGCCGCAGATAGCCGATCTCGGTCAGGAAGTTCTTGTAGGCGGCCCGGTCGTAGTCGGCGCCGGGATGCTCGGCATGCCAGGCGTCGACCTTGCCCTGGATCTCGTCGCGTTCGGCGAGCAGGGCGAGGTTGCGCGGAGCGAGATCGTTGATGACCTGTTCGGCGCCGGCCCAGAACGCGGCGGAATCGACGCCGGTGCCGGGCAGCGCCTCGTTCTCGACGAACTCGTGTAGAACGCTGGCCACCTGGAGCCCGCCGACCTGAATCCGCTCTGTCATCTATTGCCTCACTTCCGAGAAAGCCAAGTGGGAAACACTGCCAGGTTACCCGCGGGTAGTAGTGCCACCGCGTGGCGGGGTTATCCAGCTCCTGCGCCCCATCCATGTGCGCCACGCCGTGGTGAACGGGTCCGTCGCCCGGCGGGTCTTGCGGCCGTCGGCGGTCGGCCGCGCAGCCCACTGATCCTATCGTGTGGCCGGTTCGAGGTACGGCTCGGAATGTTCAGCGATCGCGGCGACCGATTTTCGTCCCGGAGCCTCTGCTCATCATCCGGTGCCGGCACGGACTTCCGGGCAGAATGAATCCGCAGGTCACGCAACGCCGTCCGAGGAGATGCCATGGTGTCCGCACGCAGGATCGCTCGTTCGCCGATCACCTGGATCGTCGCTGTGCTGGTGGTAGCCGGGCTCGGCGCGGGCCTTGCGTTGTTCCAGCCGTGGCGGTTGTTCACCGATACCACTGTCCAGGAGGCGGCGCCGTCGGTCTCCCCTGGTCCAGAACCCGGCACAGAGGTACCGCAGCCCCGCGCGATCGCCCGCGGCACGTTCGTCTCGCATGAGCACGCGACGGCGGGCACGGTCGTGGTCTTGCAGTTGCCGGACGGCGCCCGTGTGCTGCGTCTGGAAGACCTCGATACTTCCGACGGCCCGGACCTGCACGTCTGGCTCACCGACGCGCCGGTGCGCGAGGGCCGCGACGGGTGGTTCGTCTTCGACGACGGCGTGCACACCGACCTGGGCAAGCTCAGAGGCAACCGAGGCAACCAGAACTACCCCCTTCCGGCCGACACCGACCTCGCCCGGTTGACCAGCGTCGCCATCTGGTGCGACCGATTCGACGTCTCCTTCGGCGCTGCCGAACTGCGCCCGGTCTGACCTGGCGGCACCGCCCGGACCGCGAAAAATCACCCGACAACAGCAGGTGCGCTGTGCCACCATGTGTTTCGACGATGACCACCGCATCGAGGGTGGTCGCCGAGCAGCGAGAGGAGGAGCGGCAGTGATTCCGGAGACGACCAAGCGAACAAATGTCGAGCAGACGCGGTTTTCGACCGTGGGCGACGCGTTCGGCGAGCCGATGAGTGCGCGGCACAGCGAACCGGACAACAGCCGCCTCCAGGCCGTCGGCTGACACCGCATTCCTCTCTCTTGTGAGCTCTTCTTCTTCGCTCGATTCCACGAAACATGGTGATTCCCATGACGTTGCGCCGTGCCGCCGACCCGGCGGTGGTGACCGCCGACAACTGGATACACACCGGAGTTCTCGTCCTGAACGCCTCCTACGAGGCGCTCGACGAGATCAAGGCCGACCGCGCCGTGGTGCTGCTCGCCGCGGGAGCCGCGGAGTCGATCGCCGACCACCAGCCACACTTTCCGATTCGGTCGCGGCGCGTGGAACTCGCTCTGCCGCAGACGATTCGGTTGCTGCGGTACGTGCACCTGACGCACACCGTGCTGGTCGGCGACGAAAGCAAGGCCACCTTGGCGGGTGTGCTTCGCCGCGACAACCAGCGATGCGGCTACTGCGCGGGCCGGGCCCGCACGGTGGATCACATCCGGCCCCGGTCGCGCGGCGGTCCGAACACCTGGAGCAACCTGGTGGCCTGCTGTGCTCCGTGCAATACCGCCAAGGCCGACCGCACCCCGCAGGAGGCGGGCATGCGCCTGCTCTGGGAACCGAAAGCACCCACCCACCGGGTCCGGCAGCAGCGGCGGATCTGGAAGCAGCTCGCCGCCACCTGACCCGAGGAAGGAGAGGATCGTGATGATCCGCACCGACACTACCGCCGGCACGGAATCGACCCTGGCCGACCTGCTCCCGCTCTCGGATGCCCGGGGATGGCACCGGGCGGCCTGCCGTGGCGACCCGAACCACGAGGCCTGGTTTCCGTACCCCTCGCAGGACTTCGACTACGCGCGAGAAGTCTGCGCGAGCTGCCCGATCCGCGACGCGTGCGGTGAATTCGCTGCGCGCACCGGACAATCCGGCGTCTGGGGTGGCCACGAGTTCGACCGCGGGCGGGTGATTCGGCCCTGAGCAGCCGTCACACCGGCCCGGCGCGGCGGTGGCGGAACGCGGCATCCAGCCGTACCGCATGCTCGAGCGGAAAGCCTCGCCGGGCCCGCTCGGTGCGGGTAACCATACACTGAGCGCGTGGGCACTCATCGCAGCGGAACCAGATCCCGAGGCGTCAGCAAAGGTCCGGTTATCGCAGTGGTTGCCGTTGCGTTGCTGGCCGCGATAGTCGTCGGCTGGTTCCAGCTGCGGGATCGCGCGGCCGATCAGGACAGTGCGGCGGCCGCCGAATGCGTCGAAGGTCCCGCGACACTGCACGTGATCGCCGATCCGAGCATCGCGGCGCAGGTGCGGCTGGTCGCGGACAGCTACAACGCGACCCGGCCGAAGATCCGCGACCACTGCGCGGAGGTCGCGGTGGCCGCGCAGCCGTCCTCGGCGATCGTCGCCGCGTTCACCAGCGGAAAGCCGTGGGATCCGGCACTCGGCCCGCAACCCGCGCTGTGGATCGCCGATTCGACCCGTTCCATCGAATCCATGCGGGTACCCGGATTGATCGAGGGCACTCCCGTCCCGGTGGCCGCGAGCCCGGTCGTGCTCGCGGTGCCGGAAGAACTGCGCAGCGCGCTGGAGCAGGCCGAAACCTCCTGGGCTGATCTGCCACGTCTGCAACAGGGGTCGCTGAGTGAACTCGGGCTGTCCGGCTGGGGTGGCCTGCGCATGGCGGTGCCGCCCGGTGATGCCACGCTGGCCGCGGCCACCGCGGTCGGGTCCGCGGTCTCGGGCACCGACCCGCTCAGCGCGGATGCCGCGCGATCCGGTCAAGTCGTCGCCGCGGTATCCGGGCTGGCCGTCGACGCCCCGCAAGCCTCGGACACCACGGCCGCTCTGACTGCGATCGCGGCGCGGAACGCACCGGTGCACGCCGTGGCTGTTACTGAGCAGCAAGTGAAAGCGCAGCCCGGCCTCGCCGTGTTCCGGCCCGCCGGCTCGGCACCGACGGCGGACTACCCTGCCGCGCTGATGTCCGGAGCGTGGGTGGACAAGACACAGAACCTGATCGCCGGGCGCTTCACCGACTACCTGCGCAAGCCGGAGCAGGCACAGGCATTCGCCGCGGCCGGTTTCGCGAGCGCGCCGCAGGCGCCGAACGTCGCACCGGCGCGCGGCGCGCTCGACAAGGTGCGCACCACCCTGGCGAATCCTGTTCTGGGAGTGCGATCCACGGTCCTGGTCGACGTGTCGGCATCGATGGGAACCACCGAGGGCGCCGCGACGCGATTGGCGAATGTCATCGCCGCCCTCAACTCCACCATGACCGTCATGCCGCCCGAATTCGGCCTCGGCGTATGGGCGTTCGGCAAGAACCTCGACCGCACCAGCCCCTACGAGGTGGCCGCGGCCACCGCCACGCTCACCGACGACCAGCGCACGAAGATCGCTACCGCGCTGGGCACCCTGCGTCCCAGCGAAAGCCGCTCCGACGGGGCGTATCCATCCCTGATCGCCGCGTACAAGAGCGCCGTTTCCGGTTACGCGCCGAGCCGCACCAATTCGGTGCTGCTGATCACCGACGGGCCCGACGACGATTCCACAGTCACCGGCCCCCAACTGGCCGCCGGCATCACCGCCGCCGTCGACCCGACCCGCCCGGTCCGCATCGACGTAATCGTGCTCGGCGGCAACGGCACCCAGACCCTCCAGGCGCTCGCGCGGGAGACCGGCGGCAGCTACACCCGCCTGACCACCTCCAACGACCTCGGGTTCGGCTCGGCCGTCGTCAAAGCGCTCACCACTCCGTAGACCGCCCCGCACGCCGCGGCCCGCGACCACTCACGCGGTGTCCGCGCGCTCGAGGACCATGGCTCCGGCCGTGGTCACACCGACGGCGCTGGGCACCGCGACCTGCGGCCACACCGGCGGCGGACCGGCCCGCACGCCGGGGCGGCCAGGTGGCCTGCCGGACTCAGCCCCGGTACGCGTCCAGGGGCGGGCACGAGCACACCAGGTTCCGGTCACCGTAGGCGCCGTCGATCCGGCGCACCGGCGGCCACACCTTCGCTCTGGGGTGCCCCAGGCCGCGCGGATAGACGGCGACTTCCCGGCTGTAGGGGTGTTCCCACTCCCCGACCAGGGACGCCGCGGTGTGCGGCGCGCAGCGCAGCGGGTTGTCGGCTACCGGCCATACACCTGCGGCGACCTGGTCGATCTCCGCGCGGATGGCGATCATCGCCTCGATGAAATCGTCCAACTCGGCGAGGTTTTCGCTTTCGGTGGGCTCCACCATGAGCGTGCCTGCCACAGGGAAACTCATCGTCGGCGCGTGGAATCCGTAATCGGCCAGGCGTTTGGCCACATCGTCGACGGTGACGCCGCTCTGCTTGGTGATGCCGCGCAGGTCCAGGATGCACTCGTGCGCCACCATGCCGTGCTCACCGCTGTAGAGCACCGGGAAGTACGCGTCGAGCCGGCGCGCGATGTAGTTCGCCGACGCCACCGCCGACA
The DNA here is from genome assembly GCF_052545115.1 of Nocardia glycosmidis. Taxonomy (NCBI): domain Bacteria; kingdom Bacillati; phylum Actinomycetota; class Actinomycetes; order Mycobacteriales; family Nocardiaceae; genus Nocardia; species Nocardia glycosmidis. The sequence goes on from NZ_JBQWRH010000033.1 coordinate 14,192, forward strand.
GCGTGGCCTTGCGCAGGCCGTCGGCGCCCATCATACGGATATAGGCCCAGGTGATCGGCAGGATGGAGGCCGAACCGTACTTCGCCGCCGACACCGCGTGCGATCCCGCTTCCAGCGGATCGCCGGGCAGGTACCGCGCCAGGTGCGCGCGCACTGCGACCGGACCGACACCGGGACCGCCGCCGCCGTGCGGAATGCAGAACGTCTTGTGCAGGTTCAGGTGACTCACGTCGCCGCCGAACCGGCCGGGCCGGGCCAGACCCACCAAGGCATTCAGATTCGCGCCGTCGACGTAGACCTGGCCGCCGGCGTCGTGCACCAGTGCGCACAACTGTGCGACCTCGTGCTCGTAGACACCGTGCGTGGACGGGTAGGTGATCATGATGCAGGCCAGCCGATCGGCATGGTCGGCGATTTTGGCGCGCAGGTCATCCAGGTCGACGTCCCCGTTGTCGCGGCACCGCACCACTTCCACGCGCAACCCTGCCATGGCCGCCGACGCCGCGTTGGTGCCGTGTGCGCTGGACGGGATCAGACAGGTGTCGCGATGGGTGTCGCCGCGGTCGAGATGGTAGCGGCGGATCGCCAGCAGCCCGGCATACTCGCCCTGGCTGCCCGCGTTGGGCTGCAAGCTCACCGAGTCGTAGCCGGTGATGTCGGACAGCCAGCGTTCCAGGTCCGCGATCACCTGCAGCAGACCGGGCGCATCTTCCACCGGCGCGTACGGGTGCACCCGGGCGAAGCCCGGCCAGGTGATGGCTTCCATCTCCGCGGTGGCGTTGAGTTTCATCGTGCAGGAACCGAGCGGAATCATACTGCGATCCAGCGCGATGTCCTTGTCGGAGAGCGCGCGCAGGTAGCGCAGCATGGCCGTCTCGGTGTGGTATTTCGTGAACGCGGAATGGGTCAGATACGCCGAGGTCCGGTTCTCGATCGAGGCGACGGGCGCGGGCGCTCCCGGCTCGAGCGGCAGTGCGGTACCGAAGGATTCGAGCACGGCCGCGACATGCGCGTCGGTAGTCGCCTCGTCGCAGGCGATGCCCACATGGTCGGCATCGACCAGGCGCAGGTTTATCCCGCGCGACTTCGCTTTCGCCACAACGGCTTCCGCGCCGCCGGGCACGTGCGCGAGCACCGTGTCGAAGAAGCTGTCGTGCACGATCGCGCCGTCCAGCCCGCGCGCGATCGCCGCGGCGTGCCGGTGCACCCGGCGGGCGATGGCGCGCAGACCGTCGGCGCCGTGGTAGGCGGCGTACATCGCGGCCACGATGGCCAGCAGCACCTGCGCGGTGCAGATGTTGGAGGTCGCCTTCTCCCGGCGAATGTGCTGCTCGCGCGTTTGCAGCGCGAGCCGGTAGGCGATGTCGCCGTCGGCGTCCACCGAGACGCCGACCAGACGACCGGGCAGCTGGCGGGCCTGCGCGTGACGGACCGCGAGGTATCCGGCGTGCGGGCCGCCGAAGCCGAGCGGGACACCGAAACGCTGGGTCGTACCGAAGCACACGTCGGCGCCCTGTTCACCCGGCGGCGTGATCAGCGTCATCGCCAGCAGGTCGGCGCCGATCGCGACGAGTGCTCCGCGTTCGTGCGCCGCGGCGATGACGCCGGTCCAGTCCATGACGCGGCCGCAGGCCCCCGGTGTCTGCGCCAGCAGACCGAAGAACTCTCCGTCGGGCAGCACGCCGCTGGACAGGTCCGCCTCGACGATCTCCAGGCCCAGCGGCTCGGCCCTGGTGTACAGCACTGTTCTGGTCTGTGGGAACAGATCGCTGTCGACGAGCAGCCGTCCGGACTTCGATCTACTGGCGCGCCGCAGCAGTGTCATCGCCTCGGCAGCCGCAGTCGCCTCGTCCAGCATGGATGCGTTGGCGACGTCCAGGCCGGTCAGCTGCGAGACCATGGTCTGGAAGTTGAGCAGCGCCTCGAGCCTGCCCTGGCTGATCTCGGGCTGGTAGGGGGTGTAGGCCGTGTACCAGGCCGGGTTCTCCAGCAGATTTCGCACGAGCACCGGTGGGGTCAGCGTGTCGTAGTACCCGAGGCCGATCATCGTGGTGGCCACGGTGTTGGTCTTCGCGAGTGCGGCGAGTTCGGTGAGCACCTCGTGCTCGGTGGCCGCCGGAGGCAGTCCGGTCAGGCCATCACGGTCCAGGATGCCCGCGGGCAGCGCCCTGGCCGCCAGCTCGTCGAGCGACGGCACGCCGACGACATCCAGGATCCGGGACAGTTCGTCCCGGTCGGCTCCGATATGGCGATCGGCAAATGAGCGAGTCACAACGGCTCCCAAGGTCGGGTCGGGTCGGCCACGCGGTCGACGGGTACCGGCCCTCCCCCTCTGTCGCGGCGCCTGAGAGATTCGGGTGCCGCGGCCGGTGGCCGAGACCCTTTCCCCATGGGCGGGCGGCTCGAAGCCGCCACTTTCCAGAGGCGCCGAAGCCCGCACGGTCCCTGTTGCCTGAGAGATTGACGGGGAGGTGCTGCTCCTTCGGCGCCCGGACTCCTTTCGAGACCGAGGCTCTCCCGCACGGCGGCGACGCACCGTCAGTTTATGCTCCCCCGCCTCTCCGGGTGTTCAGGCCATGCCAGTTGGGTGACGCGGGGTTGCGCTCAGGTCCTGCGTCGGGTGCCGCTCGGGCTTTGGGCGTACCCGGTGAGTTACCCATGTTCTTGCGAAATCGGCTGTCGCGGTCCCCGCACCCACTAGATGGGTACGTTCGAATTCTTTGCTGCCGAACCGTCAGATCGGCAGGCCGTCGCGCAACCTCGTCGCCGCGAGCAGGATCGACTCCGCCTGGATCCGCACCAGGCGCTCCAGCGGCACCGCGACGCCCGGCGCGTTCTGCTCGACGTCGGCGCACCACTGGTCGAATACCGCGGCGAACCGATCGCGTTCGGCGGACAGCGCGGTCGCGGCGTCGTGGCGGCATTCCTCTTCGAGCAGCCGCAGCAGCATCCCGCCCAACCGCAGGCGCAGCATCGCGGTCCAGTCGTACTGCTCGACGAAGATCTCGCCCCGGGTCGCGATCCGCTGCCGTTGTGGCACCGACTGCCTGCTCACCGCGAGACCGGGCAGTCCGGCGACCAGCGCGCGCACCGACCGCTCGAACGGGCTGCGGCCGCTCAGCCGATCGGATACCCGCGCGAGGACCGCGGCGGCGACCTCGGCCATGGCATGGTAGTCGGCCGCGGTGGCGTCGAGCAGGTCACCGAGCACCCGGTCGCCCGCCGATCCGTCCCCGATCCGCGCGTCGACCCACAGCGGCAACTCGCAGACCAGAATCGCCGTACCGTAGCGCGCCGTGTAGTCCCGGCAACCGCCCCCGCCCAGCGCGGCGACCGCATCGAGGCCCTGCGACGTGAGCAGATCGGCCATCGATACGAACTGCGGCAGTTCGAAGACCCCGGGGGCCAGTGTGTGCGCGCCCGGTGCGTCCGGTGCGCCGCGGTGGATCGGCACGTCCGCGGCCGAGAGCCGATCGGTCAGCGCCGACCAGTACGCGGGATCGCCGCCGCAGGTGTAGAAGAATCCGCCACCGAACTCGGCGTTGTGCAACGACGCGATCAGCGCGGGCCGGGTGCGGTCGATCAGCGCCATCATCGCCTTGGTCTCTGGCAGTGGGACACCGACGGACCGGCCGCGCCACAACGTCGGAAAGCACCATTCCGGCTGCTCGGCCGCCGGTGGACGGTAGAAGCCGCGCGCCACGCCCGACCTGGTATGCGGGCCCGGGAACCACCCTTCGTTCAGCCGGGTTCCGTCCGGGTCGACGCACGGCACGAAATGCCAGGTGGCACCGACGGTCGCGGCGTCGTCGGCGACCATCCTGCCGAGCAGATGGCGGATCGTGGCCATGCCGATGGGCTCGTTCGGGTGTGGGTTGCCGAAGACCAGAATGTGCCGCGGCCCCGATCCGACCTGCACCTCGCGAATCGGATCACCGCCACGCGATCGCCCGAGTTGAGTGATCGAGACCCGGCCCGGATGCTCGCCGGCGAGCGCGTCGATGAACTCGTTCAGCTCGTCGACAGTCGGGAAGTCGCTGATCGGGTCGATCGGCCCGACGATCCCCGCGATGTCATCGGCTGCCTGCACGGCGCCCCCTTCTTACTGCCGCCGCAGCCTTTCATCCTCCGCGAGCGCGCTTGCCACGCACCACGGCCGGGAGGCTGACGCCTGACCCGGCCGCGGGAGCGCTGTCGATCGTCCTGTTCCGCGTTGGGCGCGAGGCCTAGCCCGTCTTGCGGTTCATCCGCGCCTTGCGGCGGAACGACAATTCGTCCTCGGGGCGTTCGGTGACCGCCGACGCACGTTCCGCGGGGAAATTCGCGATGGCTCCGGTCAGTTCCCGCATGGCGCCGCTGACGGCGATGCCGAAGACACCCTGTCCACCCTGCAGTAAATCGACGACCTCCTCGGCCGAGGTGCACTCGTAGACCGAGGTGCCGTCGGAGAAGAGCGTGATCCCTGCCAGGTCCTGCACGCCGCGGCTGCGTAGATGGTCGACCGCGATGCGGATGTTCTGCAGCGAGATGCCCGCGTCGAGCAGCCGCTTGACGATCTTGAGGACCAGAATGTCCTTGAACGAGTACAGCCGCTGACTCCCCGAGCCCGCCGCGCTACGGATCGATGGCACCACCAGACCGGTGCGCGCCCAATAGTCGAGCTGCCGATAGGTGATCCCGGCCACCTGACACGCGCTGGGGACACGATAGCCGACCAGGTCGTCAGGTACCGAGTCGTCCGGGAACAGGCCTGGCTGTACCACATCCTGCGATTGCTCTGCCACTGACGACCACTCCCTTGCTTCGCCGACGCATTCCCAGCCTCATCGATGACCCCGGCTCCGTAGCCGACCGAATCGGTGCGGATTCGGCCGAAACGGTCGTGGCCCAACTGTCGAGATTACTCTCCACGATTGTCCAGGGAGCGATGTCGTCGAGCCAAACGCGACGCGCGGTAAAACCCTCGACCTCTACTTCAGCTGTCGGTTGCCTTGAAGTCGTCCGGAGACACCGATTCGAGGAACTCCTTGAACTTCTCCACCTCATCCTCGCGCTCGTCCGGCATGACCAGCCCGGCTTCCTCCAGGACGGACTCTTCGGCGTAGATCGGGCAACCCACCCGCAAGGCGATGGCAACCGAATCGGACGGTCGTGCCGAGATCCGCAGATCGTTCTCGAACACGAGGTCCGCGTAGAAGGTTCCCTCCTGCAGATCCACGATCCTGACCTCCTTGAGGGTATGCCCCAGCTCGGTGATCAGGACCTTGATCAGGTCGTGCGTCAGCGGGCGAATCGGGGTCACCCCCTCTTGCTCGAGCACGATCGCGGTCGCTTCGGCCTGCCCGATCCAGATCGGCAGGTACCGCTCGCCCGCCACCTCGCGGAGCAACAGCACGGGCTGGTTCTGTGGCTGCTCGACACGGATGCCGATCACGCGCATTTCGCTCATCGCACTGCCTCCCATACTCGCCGCCGGCCCGGCACGACCGCCGCAGAGCTCGCCGTACCACGAGTCTAGGCGAACCCGCACCGGTCCAGCGATCCGTCTACACCGCCGAAATCAGCGTGTTGGGTCGATGACGCCCGCGAACCCGGTCCGCCGAGAGATCAGCCCCCCAGCGAATTCCGGACCGAGGACTTGACCAGACAGGTATGCAAGGTCAGCGACAGCGCGGCGAGCTCGCGCACCGTCTCCTCCGCACGGGCGCGCGCACCCGCGTCGCGGCTCTTCGCGATCGGGGCGGCGATCTGCGCCACGAGCGCGGCCTCCCGATCGGCCGCCAGCTTGAACGCCCGCAAATGGCGCGCTTCCAAACCGAATTCGGCCATCGCCCGTGCCGTCTTGGCCAGCGTGACCGCGTCGCCATCGAAGTATCCCCCCGGTCCCGGCCCGATCAGGTTGGCCCGGATGAGGTCACTCAGAAAATTGTCGTCGATCCCGGCCCGGTCGAGCAGATCCTTCCGGGTGAGCCGGATTTCGTGATCGAAACGCAGATCGTCCGGGGAGATCTCATCCGGCACGACACCCAGCCGCCGGGGTGCCGTGGCCTGGCCCGCGCCGCGTTCGGAACCCGGCGTGGCGGGTTCACCGTCCGGCGCGACGCTGCCCGGCTCCGTCTCCCCGGTCCGCACGGAGTGCGCTCGTGCGAGGGCTTCCCGCACGCCGAGCGTCGCCGCACCTCGATCGATTGCCTCGAGCTGTTCCTTGATCACCTTCAACGGCAGATACTGGTCGCGTTGCGCGGTCAGCACGAACCGGAGCCGCTCGACATCCGCGCCGGAGAATCTGCGGTAGCCCGACGGTGTCCGTTCGGGCCGGATCAGTCCCTCCGCTTCCAGGAAGCGGATCTTGGAGATGGTGACGTCGGGAAAGTCGGGGCGCAGCAGGTCGAGCACGGAGCCGATCGACATCCCTCCGCGCGCCCACTGCGCCGCACCTGTCACCGCGCCAGGTCCTTCATGACCCCGAGCCTTTCCTGAGGTGTGAGACCCAGCGTCGGCTCTGTCATAGACTCCCCGCACCCGCCGACGAGTCGGTCACCTGGGCGCGGGGTCCGGTGAGGAATACCAGCCGGAACTTGCCGATCTGCACCTCGTCGCCGTTCTGCAATTCCGAAGAGTCCACCGGCTCCCGGTTCACGTACGTTCCGTTCAGGCTGCCCACATCGACGACCTGGAACGACTCGTCGTCCTGACGGAACTCGGCGTGCCGACGGCTGACGGTGACGTCATCGAGAAAGATGTCACTGTCCGGATGACGGCCCGCCGACGTGGTCGGCTGATCCAGCAGGAACCGCGAGCCCGCGTTCGGACCGCGTTTGACGACCAAGAGGGCCGCGCCGACCGGCAGACCCTCGACCCCTTGGACCGGCTGCTCGCCGGTCAACTCTCCGGCGCGCGACGCGTCGACCTCGTTCAGGAAATCCGCGCGGAAGACCGACGTCGTCTCGGCCGCGGTCTCCCCGTAACCCGGGTCTTTGTTCTCGCTCACCGTTTCTCTCCTCCTCGAACCTGATTATCCATGCCAGCAGGTGATACCTCTGGCACCACGACCTGCCGTCGAGTCCCTAGATCCCCGGCGCAGCCGCCGGGTGCATCTGTTGGCTTTGACCGTACCCTGCCGGGCCACACCCGTGCAGGGAGAACTGGGAAGGCTGCGTCAGCCCCCGATAACTCCTTGATAACCTGCGGCATCCAGCAGTTCACCGACCGTCACGTCGAGGCTCGCGGCATCGCTCACCTCCAACTCGAACAACCACCCCGCACCGTAGGGATCGGTGTTCAACATCTCCGGCGCCGAGGTCAATTCATCGTTCACCGCAACGACTTTCGCACTCAGCGGCGCGTAGATGTCGGACACGCTCTTGGTCGACTCGACCTCCGCGATACTGTCCCCGGCGGCCGCGTTCGACTCGGTCTCGGGCAGCTGCACGAACACAACGTCACCTAGTTGAGACTGGGCGTAGTCGGTGATGCCCACCCGAACCCGGGTCGGGGCGATCCGGCGTACCCATTCGTGCTGCTCGGTGTAGCGCAGATCCTCGGGGGTCTGGGTCACAGCCCGTCCTTTCGTTTGAACGTTGCACGCAAACTCTATCGGCTAGGCCGCCCGATGCTCCACCGCCGGTATCGCTCTTGCCACGGCGATGGCTTTGCCGGTATAGAGCACGCCGGTCCACAGGTAGACCGCGGTACCCCAGACCAGTAATGCCCCGCCGAAGGCCCGCCCGAAACCGGCGGCCGCCCAGTCCATCTGCCCGGCCAGCAGCCAGGGCAGCGCGGACATCAATGCGAAGGTGGCCGCCTTGCCCAGGTAGATCACTTCGGGCGGAGGAAGGTTGCGGCGCCGGTACACCGACAGCGTCACAGTGAGCACGAGGTCGCGCCCGACCAGCAGTGCCGCCACCCACCACGGAATCAGGCCCCGGATCACGAAGGCCGCCAGCGTGGTCACCAGAAACAGCCGGTCGACGAACGGATCCAGCAGCGCACCCAAGCGGGAGGACTGGTCGAGCAGCCGCGCGAGCTTGCCATCCAGGAAGTCGGTGACGCCACTGGCGACCAGCAGCGCGAACGCCCAGCCATCGGCTCGCTCGATCAGCAGCAACCACAGAAACAGTGGAACGCCGAGCAGGCGCAGCAGGCTCAGCACGTTCGGCACGGTCAGAATGCGGTCGGCGAAGACGCCGCGCAGCACCCCGCCGCCGGCGGCGGCGCGTTCCTCCGGTTCCGCTGTGCCCGATTCGGTTGTCACGACCCCGTGCATACCCCACCGACCCCCGCCCCCGCCATCTTCACGCGCGGATTTCTCGGATATCCGTCCGGCCGCGCCGGCCTACCGCGATGGTTTCCGCCACAACGTCGTCGTGACAGAATGACTTGAAAAGCGTCTCACTGTATTGTCCGGTGCACTGCGACGTCGGATCCCCTGATCAGGCAATCGCTGGACACTTCACGGACCTCGCTCCGCAGCCGCGGGCCGCCCCGGCAGCGCACCGGCGACCCGAGCCGGACCGGGATCACGCCGGAGATCCGCCGCCGGTTCGGCGCGCAGGCCGGCGAGGCCCCACCCCGATCATCGACATGTTCGACAGTCCGTCCACTGCCCACGACCTCGGCGGATGCGTCACCGGCGACGATCCGCGGACCTCCTCGCCGACCCATCCCAACCGGGGCTGCCGGCATCCCGCTTGCAGATGCTCGAGGGCTCCATAGTGACCGCCGATGTCGGCGCGCCCCCGTCCTCGACCACGCACGCCGGACCGGGATGGCCTTCTGGCCGACGGCGGCGAACGCGACGGCCGGGGCCCGGGCGCGGCCTACCGGCCATCGCACCGGTGCCGCTCGTGCGTCCCACGGCGGTCCGGCGCGCTGCGACTGCCGGTCGACCGGCAGTCGCCGGTCCCCGCGCGGTGCAGCCGACATCACATCGGCGGCAGCTGCGCACCGGCTAGCGTGATCCGTTGTGTCAGATAGTGGTATCGGTATCGACCTGCGCTCCTTCGTACCGGCGGAGGATGTCCGCGCCAAGGGGCGCGCGCTCCGGCAACGAGTTCCGGTCAGCGCGAGGGACCGGGAGGCGACCAGTGCGCGCCGTCCGGACGTCCTCGCCTTCATCGAAGCGAGCAACGCGGGACGCCTGCCGCATCTGGTCCCGCTGCGGATCGGGCGGATGATCGCCTCACCGTTCACCTTCTACCGCGGCGCGGCGGGTTTGATGGCGGCCGATCTGGCGGGCGGCCCCGACAGCGGGCTGACCGCCCAGTTGTGCGGCGACGCGCATGCCGCGAACTTCGGCCTCTACGGCACGGCGCGTGGCGAAATCATCATGGACATCAATGATTTCGATGAGACCGTCGTCGGCCCGTGGGAATGGGACCTGGAGCGTCTCGCGGCCAGCCTCGTCCTGGCGGGACGCGAATCCGGCGCCGACGCCGACGACTGCCGCGCCGCGGCACGTGATGCCGCCCGCTCCTACCGCCTCGCCATCGACGCGCTGGCCGCGGCGCCGTTCATGGCGTCCTGGAGCGCGCTTCCGGACGAATCGGTGATCGCCGGCGCCAAGGCCGACGCCCTGCTCGACGACTTCAAGAAGGCGGCGAAGAAGGCGCGCAAGAACACCAGCGCCAAGGTGGTGGCCAAGTGGACCGAGCATCTCGAGGACCACCAGACCGGCATTCGCAAGCACCGATTCATCAGCGACCCACCGATTCTCACCGCGGTGAGTGCGGATGTCGCCGCGGCGGTGACCGATGGTCTGGAGCGCTACGCGGAAAGTCTGCACGAGTCCCGGCGCAATCTGCTCGCCCGATTCGCGGTGTCCGACATCGCGTTCCGGATAGTCGGCACCGGCAGTGTCGGCTTGCACACCTACCTCGCGCTGTTGCACGGCAACGACGGCGAGGCACTGGTGCTGCAAGTGAAGCAGGCCAATCCTTCGGCGCTGGCACCATTTCTGCCCGCCCACACGGTGCGGCACGAGGGCGAGCGAATTGTGCACGGCGCCAGGCTGGTTCAATCCGAATCCGACATCCTGCTGGGCTGGACCACGCTCGCCCCGACCGGCGACGGCGTCGAGCTGCCGTTCATCGTCCGGCAATTCCGCAATTTGAAAGGCGGCATCGACCCCGCCGCGCTGCCCGCGAGCGACCTCGACGACTACGGAAGGCTGGCGGGCGCGCTGCTGGCCAGGGCTCATTCGCGCTCGCTGGATCCGCGTCTGCTGTCGGGATATCTGGACGGCGACGAGCGATTCGACGACGCGGTGGCCGCTTTCGCGGTGCGGTACGCCGATCGGACCGAGGCGGATCACGCCGAACTGGTCGACGCGGTCAGAGCCGGCCGCATCGCCGCCGAACAAGCGCAGTAACGGCCGGCGCGGGGGGCGCGCAGCCGGGCTCAACACGCCGAGTGTTGGCGCGGGCGCGGCGAACTCGGCGCGGCACCTCGTATTCTGTCCCTTGTCGTGTCGACGTGAAGGGCGGTCGCCAATGCTCGTGCGAGTGCAGAACGCTGCAGGCACCAATGCCGAGCGCGCGCTGATCGATTGGCTGCGCACCTGGAAGGACCCGGACAGTCCGCACGGTGTCGCGACGATCAACTGCAGCTTGTTCCACAAGGACCGGCTACACCAGTTCGATGCTGTGATCTGGACGCCCACCAGCTGCGTGGTGATCGAGACCGACGGGCTCGCGGCCCGGCAGGACGGTGTGCTGGAGGTGCCGCTCAACGGCGGCTGGACGATCAACGGCGAGCCGGCGGCGATGGACAGCCGCGATCGCCGCACACCGCTGGAGAAGTCCCGGGAGCACACCTTCGCACTCCAGGAGTGGTTGGCCGCCCGTGGTCTCGGGCAGCGGGTCGTGCATGGCGTCGCGCTGGTGGTTCCACTGCCCGGCGCCGCGCTGCGGCTCGAGCAGGCGTGGGCCGATCCGAGTTTCGACGTGATCATCGGCGACTCCCCGACCCGGCTGCGGCACTATTTCGACGCGCTCGCCACCGAGGAGAAATTCCTCTGGACCGCCAACGACGTCGCCGTCGCCTTCCGCAGTCTCGGCATCCTGCCCTATCTGCCCGCTCCGCAAGACCTGCTCACCGAAGGTTTCCTCGGTCCGATCGACATCACGCTGTGGCACGGTGGTCCGCATCAGGCGCAGGCCGAGGCGTACGCCGAGGAGCTCGCGCAGCTGGAGCGAGACGCCCGGGCCTCCGCCTTCGCCATCCAGGCGCCCTGGTACAGCCCATGGAAGCTGTATCCGCGGGAGCGGGGCGATCTCGATTTCGGCCGCGCGGTGATGCGTACTGTGCTGGCGATCGGCATGATCGTCGGGTTCGCCTGGGTCGTGTGGTTCGTCGTCACCGCAATCCTGACCTACGGACCCGGCTGAGCGGCCGAAAGGCGCACCGGGCGGCTTCGCGTTCGGCCGCGGGCGCATGCCCCTGACTCGGCTATCGTTCGGCAGTGCCCGCCATCGGCAGACCGGTCCGGGACAGCACCTCCTGGGCCAACCGGCCGCGCCGTTTCACTGTGCCCGTCATGCGGCCCCCTCAGCCATCACACGACCGATGCGAGCAACGGACGGACAACGTCGCGCCGAGACCGCTAGGTCCGGTCAGACACGCTCGCGTCGTCGAGCATGGCCGCGCGCAGCATTGATTCGGGCACGCCCATGGCCTCGACCAGGGTCGATGCGTGTGGCCGCAGCCGATCGACCAGTTCGTTCACACCGCGGCGCACCGCTTTGGCCCGATCCACCGACATGAATCGGTGCATGATGAACCACGCTTGGTTTTCCTCGATGGTGCAGTAGACGTAGAGGTCGCACATCGACCCGGCGATTTCACGGGCGGCCGGATCGTCGATACCAGCGATGCCCTCGATGAAAGCCTCGAGCACCAGGCGGTCGATGTGCGCCGCGCCCGCGGCCAGGATGTGGTCCTGGGCGTTGTTGAACGCCTCGAACGGGCGGGTGTCCCGAGCCCGGGCCCGCAGCCGGTACGCCGCGGTACGAACCAGGTAATCCTCGCGGTCGGCGAACAGTTGCAGCTGCACCGCCCGGCGCGACAGGTCGCCATCGTCGACGGACTCGTCGCCCCGGTCCCGGAGGGTCTGGATCAGCTGGCGCACACCCGATCTCTTGCGCACCACGTCACCGGCCATGGTCGCGGCGAAACGCACCCAGCCCAGGGCGTCCAGGTCGCGCACCTCGTCGGCGTAGGCGGTGAGCAATTCCTTCGCCACCAGCTGGGTCAGAACGACGTTGTCGCCTTCGAAGGTGGTGAACACGTCGGTGTCGGCTTTCAGCGTGACCAACCGGTTCTCCGTGAGATAGCCGGCGCCGCCGCAGGCCTCACGGCATTCCTGGATGGCCCGGGTGGCGTGCCCGGTCTGCGCGACCTTCAGGCCCGCGGCTCGCTTCTCCAGCGCGCGCTGCGCGCCCGGTTCGAGATCCTGGCCGGTCTGCACCAGGTGCATCCGGTGCACCAGGTCGTTCTGCGCGAACGCGAGCGCGTACGACTTCGCGAGCAGCGGCAGCAGCCGGCGCTGATGGCTGCGGTAGTCCAGCAGCACCGTCTCCACGCCGGTGTCGGGGTCGGCGAACTGGCGGCGTTTCAGCGCGTAGCGCATCGCGATGCTCAGCGCGACGCGCGCGCCGGCCGACGCGGCGCCGCCAACGCTGACCCGGCCGCGCACCAGCGTGCCGAGCGTGGTGAAGAACCGGCGGCTCGGGTTGTCGATCTCGGAGCTGTAGGCGCCGTCCGGGGCGACGTCGGCGTAGCGGTTGAGCAGGTTCTCCCGGGGCACCCGTACGTGATCGAAGACGATGCGCCCGTTGTCGACGCCGAGCAGGCCGCCCTTGAGTCCGTCATCGCTGGTTGTCACGCCGGGCAGATCGGCGCCGTTCTCGTCTCGGATCGGCACCAGCAGACAGTGCACGCCCTGATTCTCGCCGTGGGTGATCAACTGCGCGAAAACCGCTGCCACCCTGGCGTGTTCAGCTGCGCCGCCGATGTAGTCCTTACGCGCCGACGGCGTCGGTGTGTGCACCACGAACTCCTGGGTGCGCGGATCGTAGGTCGCCGTGGTCTCCAGGTTCGCGACATCGCTGCCGTGTCCGGATTCGGTCATGGCGAAGCAACCGAGCAGATCCAGCGAGATCAACTGCTCGAGGTATTCCCGGTGCCGCTCGGTGCCCAGATTCTCCACCGCGCCGCCGAACAGTCCCCACTGCACGCCCGATTTCACCCACAGCGACAGATCCGCGTAGGCCAGCATCTCGAGCCCGACCACCGCCGCCCCCGGCTCACCGGTTCCCCCGTGCTCCCGCCGGAATCCGCGCTCGGCGAACCCCATCGCGGCGATGGCCCGCATCTGGTCGAGCACCCGCGCCCGCGCCGCCTTGTAGTCGAGTTGGGGGTCGGCCGCGAACTCAGCGCCCGCCAGCAGGACTCGAGCTTCGTCGCGGACCGCCGCCCAGGGTCCGTCCAGCGCCGCACGAAGGTGATCCGCCGTCGTCATGGTCCCGGTGGTCATGACTCGACGATAGCCGCGCGTGGTTCCGACAAGGTTGCCGCGCGAAGTCCATCCAGGGTCTTGCGTAGCGATTGAACGAGCGTTTAATATACTGAACATGTGTTTAGCAAACAGCCCGTTCCGCAAGGACCCGCCGCAGATCTGACCACCACGGCGCGCATCCGCGATACCGCGATCGAGGTATTCGGCGAATACGGATTCCAGGTCGGAGTCCGCAAGATCGCCGCCGCCGCCGGCGTCTCCCCCGGACTGGTCAACCATCACTTCGGTTCCAAGGACGGCTTGCGGGCCGCTTGCGACGAGCGGGTGCTGCAGCTGATCCGAAACGAGAAGATCAAGGCGATCACCGCGTCATCGGTCTCCTCCGGCATGCTCAACGCCCTTGCCGAGATCGAGGTGTACGCGCCGATGGTGGCCTACATGGTGCGCAGCCTCCAGGCCGGGGGACCCATGGCGGAATCGCTGGTCGACCACATGGCTGCCGACGCCGAGGGGTACCTCGAGCAGGGCGTCGCGGCGGGTGTGATCAAACCGAGCCGCGACCCCGCGGCGCGCGCCAGATACCTCACGATGCTGAACGTCGGCGCGACCCTGCTGTTCATGCAGATCCGCCAGAACCCCGGCGAGCCGATCGATTTCCGCACGGCGATTCGCGAACTCACCGAAGAGCTCACCCCACCGGCTCTGGAGTTCTACACCCAGGGTCTGCTCACCGACCCCACGATCTTGGACACATTCACCAAGGAGAAGTGATGTCCGACGTAATCGAGGTCCGCGACCTCCGCAAGACCTTCGGCCATGTCACCGCGCTGGACGGACTGAACCTCACCGTCACCGAGGGCGAGATCCACGGCTTTCTCGGCCCCAACGGCGCAGGCAAGTCCACCACCATCCGGGTGCTGCTCGGGATCCTCCGGGCCACCGGAGGGCGCGCTCGGCTCTTCGGCCGCGACCCGTGGGCCGACGCGGTCGCGTTGCACCACGAATTGGCCTACGTTCCAGGCGATGTCACGCTCTGGCCGTCACTGTCCGGCGGCGAGACCATCGACCTGCTGGCCAGGATGCGCGGCGCGATCAACGAGAAGCGGCGCGCCGAACTCATCCAGCGCTTCGACCTCGATCCGCGCAAGAAAGCGCGCACCTACTCCAAGGGCAACCGCCAGAAGGTCGCGTTGATCTCCGCGCTGGCCTCCGATGTGCGGCTGCTGCTGCTCGATGAGCCGACCTCGGGGCTGGACCCACTGATGGAACAGGTTTTCCGGGAGTGCGTACACGAGGCGCAAGAGCGCGGCACGACCGTCCTGCTGTCGAGTCATATTCTGTCCGAGGTGGAAGCGCTGTGCGACCGGGTGACCATCATCCGGTCGGGTCGCACGGTGGAAAGCGGCTCGCTGTCGGAGCTCCGCCATCTCTCGCGGACTTCGATCACCGCCCAATTGCTCGGCGACCCGGGCGATCTGACCCGGATACCGGGTGTGGAGGACATCGAACTCGACGGCACCACACTGCGCTGCCAAGTCGACGGCGAGCACCTCGGGCAGCTGATCCGGGTGCTGGGCGACACCGGCGTGCGCAGTCTCACCAGCGCGCCACCGACGCTCGAAGAGCTGTTCCTGCGCCACTACCACGTCGACGGCGATGCCACTGAATCCACCACGACGCCAGGGGAGAAGGTGCGAGCATGACCACCGCCATCGCCGACCGCGCCGCCACGGCACCGGCATTCGGCGGCGGCGACTTCGCCGGGACCGGCAGGCTGCTACGGCTGTACCTACGGCGCGACCGCATCGTGCTGCCGCTGTGGACGCTGTTGATCGGGCTGATGCCGGCGTTCCAAATTGTCAGCATCAAGGACTTGTACACCACCCAGGCCGACCTCGACGGTTTCGCGAAAACCACCGCCGACAGCCCCGCACTGATCGCCATGTACGGTCCGGTGTTCAGCTCGGAACTCGGTTCGATCGGCACCTGGAAAGCCGGCGCCATGTACAGCATGATCGCCATCGCCACGGTGCTGACGGTCATTCGGCACACCAGGGTCGAGGAGGAGACCGGACGCGCGGAGTTGGTGGGCGCAACCAGCATCGGCCGCTTCGCGGGTCTTACCGCCACGCTGATCATGACCTACACCGGTGCGCTGGTCGCCGGAGTCGCGTGCGCCTTGTCGCTGTACGCTGCCGACCTACCCGGTGCGGGTTCGCTCGCCTTCGGGTCCGCGCTGGCTGCGTCGGGCGTCGTCTGGGGTTCGATCGCCGCGGTGGCCGCCCAGGTGAGCGCCGGCGCACGCGTGGCACGGGGCATCGCGTTCGGCGCGCTCGGGGCCGCCTTCGCCCTGCGAGCCGTCGGCGACGCCGGGAACGGCGTCCTGTCCTGGTTCTCGCCGATCGGTTGGTCCCTGCAGATCCGCCCATACGCCGATGAACGCTGGTGGGTGCTGGTCCTGTTCGGCGCTGTCGGGGTGCTCGCCACCGCGGCCGCGTACCTGTTGCTCGGCAACCGGGACACCGGCTCGGGGCTGATCGCGGAACGGCCCGGACCGTCGACAGCGGGCGGCGGCCTCTCCGGTCCACTCGGGCTGGCCTGGCGACTGCAGCGCGGCACCTTCATAGCGTGGACGGTCGGTTTCGCCCTGTACGGACTGCTGATCGGCGGCGCGGTCAACAGCGTCGGCAATATGCTCGACGGCAGCGCGGCGGTCCGCGACATCGTCACCCGGATGGGCGGCTCGCAGGTCTTGCAGGAGTCGTTCATCACCTACGCCGTCACGATGCTGGCCGCGGCCGCGGCGGCCTACTCGATCTCGGCGGCGCTGCGGCTGCACGACGAGGAGACCAGCACCCGGGTCGAGTCCACGCTGTCCGGCGCGGTCGGCCGCACGCGCTACGCGCTGAGCCACATCTGTTTCGCGCTGCTGGGTCCCGCGGCGGCGCTGCTGATCGCCGGTGCCGCGATCGGCGTCGTCTACGGCATGGCGGACGCCGATCTCGCCGCGCGGTTGCCGCAGTCGATCGGCGCCGCGGCGGTGCAGCTGCCCGCGGTCTGGGTGATCACCGGCATCGCGGTGGTCCTCTACGGTGTGCTGCCGCGGTTCGCGCCGGTCGCCTGGGCCGTGCTCAGCGCCATGGTGGTGATCTTCTTCGTCGGTTCGCTGAACGGATTGCCGCAGTGGATGGTGGATCTGGTGCCGTTCGTGCATCCGCCGAAGGTGCCCGGCGCACCGTTCCAGGCAGAACCCGTGCTGTGGCTGCTCGGAGTCGCCACGCTCCTGCTCGCCATCGGCATCGCCGCGTTCCGCCGGCGCGACCTGCGCTGACCCGGACCCGCCCGGTGGCCCGCGCGAACTTTCCTCGCGCGGGCCACCTCCGTGGGCGGCACACCCAACGGAATATCACCCGTGGGATGCGCTCCCCGCAGATTGATTAGAACAAGTTCTATTATGGCACCGGACCGCGGCCAAGGTCTCTACCAGGACAGACACGCCCGCCCCGGAGCGCGCAGATGCCAACGACACGCCAGATGACTAGGTTCGCGTCCATGGCTACCGAGGCCTCTGCCGGAGGCGACATCACCACCGGGCGCGTAGATCACCTCGGCTGGCGCCGCGGGTTGCGCCTGCGGCGTGCCCGCCCGATTCCTGTGGTCAGCCAAGCCGTCGGCCTGCTGGTCGCCGACCGCCAGGCGACCGCGGACACCATCGTCACGGCGCCGGCGCCGTTGCAGCCGATCGATCTGACCGACGATGCCCGCGTCGCCGAGGTCCTCGATCTCGCGGTCCGGGTCGGTGAGGTGGTGCTCGCCTCCGGCACCGGTGTGGTGGACACCACCACGACGGTGCGATTCATCGCCGCCACCTACGGCTTGGCCCGCTGCAGCATCGACGTCACCTACGACGCCATTCGGATCTGGGCCGACCGCGGACCCCAACTGCCGCCGGCCAGCACCATGCGGATCGTGCACTATCGCGCGCTGGACTTCACTCGGCTCGCCGCCGTGGACCGGCTCACCCGCCGGATCCGCAGCGAGGTGGTCCCACCGGAACAGGCGCGCGCCGCGCTCGACGCGATCACCTCCGCACCGCACCCCTACCGCCGGTGGACCGCTACCGCCGCATGGTCACTGATGGCGGCAGCTATCGCCGCGCTGCTCGGTGGCGGGGGGGGGGGGGGGGGGGGGGGGGGGGGGGGCCCCCCCCCCCCCCCCCCCCCCCC
>NZ_JBQWRH010000034.1:0-28431 GCF_052545115.1 Nocardia glycosmidis
CTATACGCTTCAAACATTTAATTTCGAGTCAATATGTCGAGGATGGATGGGCAGGTGCACCGATGACCGTCGCCGAATACGACCGGATCGAGCTGGTGTTCGTCAGTTCGACGAATCGAGTGGTTCTGGGGATGACGGAGGAGCGACCCTATGTGGCGGGCTCGTCGCTCGATCTGGACGAAGACTTTCGCCGCAAGATCAATACCTATATCGATGCGGCCCGCAGCGGGCACGCGGCCGCCGTATATCGGGTGAACGGAGACTCCCGGACGCACGGCGTCGATATCGTGTTGTACAGCCGCACGCGTCCTTCGGATGTCGTTCTCCACCTGATCGAGCGGGTCAACGGCGAACTCGCGGCGGACGACATCCGAGCCAGGTGGGAGTCCATTGCTTCGAACGATATCGGTGTCGATGTGGTCGAGCACGCACTCGTCACCGAGTCGCTACGCACTGTCGGCTCCGATCGGCGCGCCGCTCTGATGTGGGTGGTGCTCATCGGACGCGACGGCGCGGCGGGCGTCCAGGTCGAGCACGGTGACGGCTCGATCGCCGACGTCGCGGCCTCCGACGGATTGTTGGCTCTGTTGTCGGAACACCGACACGTTTCCGTACGGACCGGACGCGGGGCCTGGCTCAGCGGTCGGATTCTTATCGAGAACGGCCAGGACTATACCTGCCGATTCTCGACGACGGACCTTCCGGAATGGATGCCGCTGCCGGGCGCGCCACGACGGCCGGGCCGTGTCGGCTCTGCGCGAACCATCTAAGGTCTGAGCTATGGGAGATATCCTTTCGTGGGTCGCGGTGCGGGGACAGTCGAGGTCGTCGGTTCTCGATGAGTTGGATCTGACCGATATCGAGGGTGTGGACCAAGGGGGTGTCGACGCGGTCTCGCTCGCAGATTGGCACATCGTATTCGACCCCGAGGTGAATCCACCGGGGTATCTGCGCTACCCGGATGTGCTGCAACGGCTTTCGCGGGGTGCCGAAGTCGTGGCCTGCTACGAGTCATCTTTCGGGCCGAGCAGTGTGGCGGCGGGGCTGCGGGACGGTCGGCAGAGTTGGGTCGTGGGCCATGACCGGGACGTCTCGGCCGATCACCTCGAATACGAGGGTGATTTGCCGGGGGAGTTCGCCGATGTCCTGGCCCGTGCCCGGGCGAGGCAGGCGGCGAGTCGCGAGGTGGATTTCCTCTACGAGGTGCCCCTCGAACTCGCTTGGCTCGTGACGGGTTACCGAGCGGATAATGTGCTGCGCGGTGAGCGGCCCGCCGGGTACTCCTCGTCGGTGCGGGCTTTCACGGCCACCAGGGTCCACTACTCGTATCGGGTCGTCGGGCTGACGGATCGGGCGCAGGCCATCAAGGTGCTGGGCGCGGTCGGGGACGTCCACGATCGTGAATACCTGGGCGAGGACGTGTTCAACAGTAGGGGTGAGGAACCGGACGGACAGTGGACCGCCTACGGCGACACCGAGGACACACCGGTCTTGGTCGCGGGTTTCGATCGGTGGCGCCCCCGCTTCGAGGAAGCGGTCACCCGCGCGGCGGCGCAGGTTGCACCGCAGGCGCGGGTCGAGATCGAGTGGAGCTTCCCCGACGATCCCGCGCGGAAGGTTCCGTAGTCAGCTCAGCTCAGCTCGCCGCGTCCGCTGCGACTACCCGGCAGGCATATTTGCGGACGCGGCTACAACTTTAAGTTCCAGCGCCACATCAGTGGCGTGATCGAGACCCGGATCCGTATCAATCGGTGCGGGTGTTTGTGGGAACGCGCTCGCTCCAGGAACCGCTCGCTTCCAGCGCGGTGTTACGCGCAATCCGGGGTGATCTCGAAGAGGAAGTGATGGTTGCGCAGGTGTTCGTCCACGCCTGGCAACGATCCATCGATACCTGTCTGCGCCCCGTGGTGGCGGCCCGATACTCGACGTGGCCACCGCACCGCCTCGAACGCCTGACTATCCCGGCCGCAAGGCCTCGACCTCGAAACCGAAGTGAAGAACTGGGCATGTTGCCGTCCACGCGGCCGCAGCGGCAGCGAACTGAATACGCACACAGGTTTGTTCGGTGTGATGCACGCGACATATCGTGAGACGAGTATGTTTCGTGGCTCGGCTGGCGATACTGTCTGGTTCGTCCATGTCGACGCTCCGCCGGGGGAAGCTTCATGTCGTTGTCTCGTCGCAGTTTCCTTGTCGCGCCTGTTGTCGGCGCAGCGGCGACAGTGCTCGGGCAACCGGTCGCGGGTGCTGCGGAACCGACGGTTATCCGTGTCGGTGATTCCGCTTACGCGACGTTGACGACGCGTGGCTACAACCGGAGGTTCACCGCGCGGCCGAAGCAGATCTTGGTGCCGTCGAACGCGGAGGAAGTTCGGGTGGCGGTCGCACGGTCGGTGAGCGAGGGATCGCCGCTTGCGGTGCGGTCGGGTGGGCACGGGTTCGACGACTTCGTCGACAACGACCGAACGCAGACGATTGTCGATTTGCAGCGGATGAATGCGGTGTCGTGGGACGAGACCCATCGGGCGTTCGCGGTCGAAGCCGGCGCCGATCTGGGTACCGTGTACGAGCGGTTGCTCGATGGTTGGGGTGTGACGGTGCCTGCGGGGATCTGCAAGGGTGTCGGCGCGGGTGGTCATGTGAGCGGCGGTGGATACGGTCCGCTGTCGCGGCGGCTCGGTCTCGTGGCGGATCACCTGTACGGGGTGGAGATCGTGACGGTCGACTCGAGCGGTACGGCATCGATCGTGGTGGCGACCAAGGATGGTCCGCACGCGGATCTGTGGTGGGCGCATACCGGCGGAGGGGGCGGCAACTTCGGTGTGGTGACGCGGTATCTGCTTCGTTCGGCGCACTCGGACGGCGCGGATCCGGAGCGCGGATTGCCGAAACCGCCGGCAAGCATGATGCACACGAGGTTGGTGCTTCCGCTGGCGACCGAGGAGTCGTTTGTTCGCTTCGTCGGCAACTACCTCGCGTTCTTCGAGCAGCACGGTGCGCCGGGTGATCCGTTCAGCGGGTTGTACGCGCCGCTGCACCTGCGTCCGGGTATCACGGGTTCCGATGTGCTGATCCTGCTCGACGCCGATCGGCCCGATGCCGGAATGCTGTTCGACGAGTTCGTCGCCGCGGTGTCGCGGGGCGTGACACCGCAACCGGTCGTGCTGCCGCCCACTCGGTCTTCCTACGCCGATATCGTCTCGGGTGTCTACTACGCCAAGGGCATGCCGGGTTTCCGGGTCAAGGTCAAGTCTGCCTACCTGCGGAAGGTGTATACGACCGAGCAGTTGCGCACCCTGTACCGCTACCTCACCGATATCCGTTTTCTCGGTGAATCGCAGCTGGAATTTCTGCCTTTCGGCGGTGCGACCAACGCCGTGGAGTCCGACGCCACCGCGATGCCCATCCGGGACTCGTTCATGAAGATGCTCATCCACGCCGCCTGGCGTATTCCCGGTGACGACGACCGCTATGTCGCCTGGGCCCGGGAGATGTTCCGCGATGTCTTCGCGGGGACGGGTGGTGTGCCCGTGCCGAACGAATCCTATGGCGGCAGTTACATCAACTACCCCGATCCGGATCTGGCCGACCCGCACTGGAATACCTCCGGGGTGCCGTGGCACAGCTTCTATTACGGCGAAAACTACGAACGGCTGCGTGGGATCAAGACGAAGTGGGACCCCAACAACGTCGTCCAGCATCGGCTCTCGATCGGCCGATCGGACTGGTGAACCGGTTCCAGTCGGCTCAGCGACCGTCGGACCGGTCGAATGCTGTTCCAGGAGCTGGTGTTCGAGCGTGGTTCGACTGCGGTTCGACGATTGCCTACGCAACACAGTGCCGTGTGGCGCGGGTTCGATCTGATGGCGGAGTGCGCCGCCCCCGGCGTCGAGGCGGTGGCCACCATCGAGAGAGTGAGATCCGATGTCGACAAGTGATTTGGGATCGACTGATTTTCGGCTGCATCTGCTGAAGACTATGGATGCGCCCGATTCGCTTCTGACCGCCGCATTAGATGATCTCGGCTCCTCGAAGGAGGACATGCTCGCGAGATCCGCCGATGTCCACCGGGCGCTCTGGATACGCGACGGCGGGTCCGCGAGAAATATCCTTCCGATGTTGGATCGGGTTCGGGTGCCGAGCCCACGCGAAGAGGGCAGTTTCGCATTTTCGCTGCCTGTCTGGAAGGACTTCCTGTACGTCGTCTCCTTCGATGCGACCGGGGATATTGACCCAGCACTGAATGGTGTGGGGTGTGGTCGTTTTCGTGTAGGTCTGTGGGGTGGGTGATGATCTGAGGGTGGACATGCGCAGGCTTTCGCCGGGTCAGCAGGAGGTGTTGCGGATGCGGGTGGTCGCGGCGTTGCGGGAGGGGATGACCGGTGCTGAGGCGGTGCGGGTGTTCGGGGTGTCGGAGAACTCGATCCGGAATTGGAAGGCCCGCTATGCGTTCGGTGGTGTGGAGGGACTGGAGTCGCGGCGGCCGGGCCGCAAGGCCGGTGCTGCGCGGAAGTTGACCGCCGATCAGGAGGCGGCGCTGGTGGAGGCGATCATCGAGTTCTGCCCCGAGCAGGTGGGGTTGGACGGGAAGTTGTGGACCCGGCGTAAGGTGGCCGAACTCGCGCGCGGGTTGTTCGGGGTGTCCTACACCGAGGAGGGGATGGGGAAACTGTTGCGGCGCACGGGTTTGTCGTTCCAGCGGCCGGACCGGCGTGCGATCGAGGCGGATCCCGAGGCGATGGCCGAGTGGGTCGAGTCGACGTATCCGGCGCTGGTCGAACGTGCAGAGGCCGAAGACGCGGTGATCTTGTTCGCCGACCAGGTCGGGGTGCGCCCGGATCACCTCTCGGGTGCGACCTGGGGGCCGGTGGGTCGGACACCGACGGTGGCGCGGACGGGAAAGCGGTTCTCCCTCAACGCGATGTCGGCGATCTCCCCGCGCGGTGACATGCGGTTCACCGTGTTCGCCGGACGGTTCGACACCACCGAGTTCCTCACCTTCTGTAAACGCCTGATCAGCGGATACGACACCAAGATCCACCTCGTCATCGACAGGCACCCGGTCCATCGCGCGAAAGCGACCAAGGAATGGATGGCCACCCACGCCGAGGAGATCGAGCTGCACTACCTGCCGGCCTACGCCCCGCACCTCAACCCCGAGGAACTGGTCAACGCCGACCTCAAACGCACCCTGGCCGACAAAACCATCCTCGGCCGCGACCACATGGAACTGGCGGTGCGGTCGTTCTTCCGGCGCGTCCAGAAACTGCCTGACCACGTTCGCGGCTACTTCCAAGGCCCACACACGATTTATGCTTCAACCGTTTAGTTCTGGGTCAATATACCATCATGATCGGCATGGACATTTACGTCCCTGGCTTTGTTCGCATTGACGAAATACGCCAGATCGGCGACACCGCACAGGTGGAGGCGTATGTCCAATACGACGACACGAATCTGACTGAGGTGTACCAGGTCACGGTGACCTTCAACCCCGATGCGCCTATCAGCAATCCGGACTGGACCCCCATGGGCAAGATCTTCTTGCAGACTGGGCAATTCGCGTACGTGTACTTCTACAAGTACCTGCTCCCGCCTGTTCCCCCGGGGCCGCATGAGAACACACTGCGTGTCATGAAGGTCAGTGGGGACATCTGGAACCTCGAGGCCGTAATCCCAGGTTTCGTGCGCGTCGACCAGTTCCGCCGTATCGGAGAGCTGGATTCGGTCAAGTACGAATTCGCTGTTGTCATCGACACCGCGTTGCGTGATGATCTGTATCGGTTCAAACCGTCGCTGGCGCTTGCAGACCCGAACATTAATCCTGGTGAGCAGATCCTCGGAGTTGCCGAACAGTCCTCGGGGTTGGCTTACATGAAGCTCGTGGTGGAACCGATCCCTCCAGTCAGCTGACGCGCTGAGACGCATAACTCAGGGGTGCAATGAATGCCGGGGATTATGCGCTGGTCCTGCTCTCGCGGCTGCTGCATCCGTATAGCTGTGACCGAGAGAAACAGCAGTGGCGCATGCGGCAAGACGAAGCGGATGCATATTCCTGGGCAGGACGCCGGAGGCGCGGTATGAGATCCCGGCGTCGCTGGAAGAAGAAATCTGACCCTCTGCGCGGTCGCTGCACGTAGGACAGCAATGACCGGCCCCCCAAGCGTGTCGGTCGAATCCGTATGACGCACGGGGCGTGGCCTTTCCAGGTCGCGCCCCGTCTTTCGTGCATCCACGGTGGTGCCTGTCTCGAGACATGTTCCGAGGCGGCTGCTGGCTGGATGCCGTGGCTGAAAGCTCGTGTGTCCCTGCGTGTCGATTCGCGTATGCGGCGTTTGCCCGCGCACAGCAACTGAATACCCGCTGTCGCTTGGCTCGATCTTCGGGTCTTGCGTCGTTGAGTGAGCCTTTTTCATCCTGCTTGATGGTTGGCTGTGAGATCTGTTGCTCTGCAGGGTAGTTCGGCTGGACGTATGGCGAAGCCCCTGGTAGATCGGTGTTTACCACAACCTCCGAACACCAAGGGCTTCGATGCTTTTCTACCGTGCCGCGCTGCCGTTGTCACGCCAGACTCTCGACTACGTCGCCGGCGTTATCCGGCGACACCGCGCCGCGATCGGGTCGGTGTGGCGGCGGCTCAACCCGGGCCGACAAGCCCTGCTCGTCCTGGCCTACCTGTGCAAGGGTGAAACCTTCGGCGACTTGGGTGCGGGTTTCGAGGTCTCCACCACGACCGCGTGGCGCTACGTCGAAGAAGCCGTCGTACTGCTGGCCGCACGATCACCGGATCTGCGAAAGGCTTTGCGGCGTGCGAAGACCGACGGGTATGCCTACCTGATCCTCGACGGCACGCTGATTCCGATCGACCGGGTGGCCGTCGACCGCCCCTACTTCTCGGGGAACACCGCCACCACGGAATGAACGTGCAGGTCATTGCGGCTGCCGACGGTGACATCGTGTGGGTGTCGGGCGCGTTGCCCGGCAGTGTGCACGATCTGAAGGCGGCCTGGATCTGGCGGATCCTCTACGAGCTCGAGCAGGGCGGGTGGATCACCCTGGCCGACAAAGGATATCAAGGCGCAAACGCGCTGCTGACCCCGTACAAGGGCAGGAACAAGCCGGAATCGCAGAAAGTCGCCAACCGTGCTCATGCGAAGCTGCGTGGCCGCGGCGAACGAGCCAACGCCCAGCTCAAAACCTGGCGAGTACTGCGGAAACTCCGGTGCTGCCCCGACAAGGCCGGACGACTCGTCAAGGCGATCCACGTGCTACAGAACCGCGAACTTCAAACCGCCCGACAAGGATGAAAAAGGCTCATTGCAGAAGAACGTTCTCGACCGCCGTTCCTGGCGTACTCGGGAGCAACTGCGTATCGCGATTGTCACCTGGATCGAACGGACCTACCACCGGCGCCGACGGCAAACCGGCCTGGGCCGCTTGACCCCGATCGAATTCGAGACAATCATGACCGCGTCGGCCAGTCAGGCCGCGTGACCGAACTGTCACCTGATCCTGCAGCAGTCCCATGCTCTGCCTGTCGTCCAACGCTGGAGAGACTGATCGCCGCAGTGTCGGTGTCCTGGCGTCCACGGCCGTGGCCCGACCCGCCCACCAGAGCTTGGCAACCCCGGGACCGGGGCAACTCACTCACCGCAAGTCCTTCCAATGTCCCCCTGTGTGGTTCACACGGGGGGACAACGGATCCGGCGGCGGACACAGCGAGCCACATCACCGCCACGATCCCCGAACGCAGCGATCAGCAGGCCCACCGTTGTCGCCAGGCAGCACTGGTGGCCGTCTACCGACCTTCGATCGGACCGCGTATGGATGCCGCAATGTGGTTGATCGTCGGTCCAACTAACTGAAGCCCTGCCGCCCACGTCGCCGTGTGGGGGCAGGGGCTGATTGTTTACTGTCCGTCGCCGTCGCCGTCGCCGTCGCCGTCGCCGTCGCCGTCGCCGTCGCCGTCGCCGTCGCCGTCGCCGTCGCCGTCGGAAAGGACCGGTGCCACTTTACTGAACGTCGTTTCGTCCCAACCGGCGTACGCCTTCCACGCCCCGATGTAGTCTGCGGCGAACAACGGCGCATCGGGGAGCGGTGGGATGTCGAAGGCCGTCGTCAAAACCCACAGGTTGTCGGCCAGGATTCTGTAGTGGTTCAGCAGCTCGGCGGTGAGCTCGTTCGCTTGGCTTGGTGAGATGTGGTGGTGCGCGGTGTACCACGTTCCGGCGGCATGGATGCGTTCGAGTGCATAGGCCGCCGCCGCGCTCTCGACGAGTTTCTTGGCCGCGGGGTCGGTGATGGTGGCGGCTTCGGCGACCAGGGCTGTTGCGGCGAGCCTTTCGGCGGTCGCGGTGGCTAGTGCGATGGCGGCCGAGTCTCGGCCGAGGACGACGCCGATGGATTCGTAGTCGCCGCCGCGTAGGGCGGCGGCGACGGCGCGTTCGCGTGTGATGAGCAGATTCACATACCACGGCAGTGCCGCCGGCGTGTTCGGCAGCCGCGCGGCGGTCAGGTCGATGCGGGACTTTCCGGCGGTGACCAGCATGATCTGGTTTTCGCCTTCCGCGGTGATGATCGCTTCGAGGTTTGCTATCCAGTCGGTGAGGTAGTTGTTGCGCAGCGCCCCCTGGGCGGCAGCGCGTTGCCGCAGGACGATCAGCACCTGGTGGGCGGTGTTGGACAGCAGCGGTTTCGCGAGCATCGGCAACAACGACTGCACGGGCCCAGGTTCGGTGGATTCTGCACGTAATTCACGTATTCGGCGTCCGAGCACGGTGGCCGCATACACCGCGGGGACGGCGGCCACGAGGTCGAGTTGCACGGCGTCGCGCTCGCGCATCAATTTTCCCCTGCCGGTCCGGCGTTGGTCGGCGTAGTTGACCAGTCCTGCTACGGCAGCGCGTGCGCTGGCAATGGCTGCGGTGGCAAGATCCAGACGCCCGTTGTCCAGGACACTGATCGCGGCGTGAAAACGTTGGCGCGGCTCCAACTCGCATTCGAGGTGCCCGTCGTCGCTCATGTGGGCCCAGTCGCCGCCCAACAGGGCTTCGCGGGGCAACCACGCGCGATCGAATCGGATCAGCGCGTGATCCATCGGGGCGGCTACTTTGTCCGGTAGTGGCACAACCTCTACGCCGTCGGCCAGACCAGCCGCAGTGCGTAGTCGCATCAGGAAGGGCATCACGCCTTCGTCGCGGCCGCCCACGATGGCACGGGCTGTGACCACCACGTTCTTCGGGACTTGTTCGTCTGCGACGTTGGGCATGAATTTTGCAGCCGGAGCGGCTGGTGTGGTCAACCAGAATCCGCCGGTGACCGGGTCCCAGGTGGCGGTCGTCTGTTGGTCGGCGCCGTTGGTGCCGGCGAGCTCGGTCAGCATCAGCACGCCCAGCGCGGCGCCGGTATCGAGCTCGGCCAGGCATTGCTGCTGATAGTCCGAGCCGTCGCCGAGAGCGAGGATCGCGCCGATGGCGAGGTCGAAATGCCCGGTCAGCACCAGAAGCAGCCGTGGTGCCGCAACCTGCGCCCAGTCGCACAACGCGCCCCGTAACCAGGTGTTGGAGGCGATCTCCCGGGCCGGCATGCCGAGCCGCGCGATCACTGTCCGAAGCAGCTGTGGCGCGGTCTGGGTTTCCTCGGTGTAGGTCGCGCCGGATCGCGGCACGTCGGCGAGCCCGACAACGACGTCGCGGACGTGGGCGTACAGCTCGGCATGTGCGCCGAAGATCACCTTCCGCAGAGCCTCCACGGTAGCGTCGGTGGCTCCGGCTTCATCGAGTGGTGGTGGCTCGGTGGAGGACACGGTGGCGGAAATGTCTGCGATTGTCATGCTTTACCCCTTCGAAATCTGATCCAGAACCTCTGCCCCCGGGGCCGAGTCGACATTCGCTGAGCTTCCCGGGATTTCACGCGGTCGAGTCGTCGGCTCACCTCACTTTCGCTGTTGTTACCTCAGATTCGGTGGCGCGGATCGAGGGGGAATACGACCGGGAGTTCTGCCAATGCTCGGTGGAATCCGCCGGGTCGCCACTCCAGCTCCGCTGCCGGAACTGCCAGCCGCAGCTCCGGCACCGAGTCGAGGAGTTCGTCGATCGCATCCACCGCGATGCGGTGTGCGGCCGATCGAGCGTGTTTGGGGCATTGGTGTGGTCCTGCGCCCCAGCCCAAATTCCAGCCGTTGCCGGCGTAGTCACCGGTGTTCATCCTCGGATCGTTGCTGCACGCGGCCATGCTGGTGATCACGGGCTCGTTGGCAGGCAGCCAGACCCCGTCGACGAGGATCGGCTGGCGGGGATAGGTGATGCAGTAGTTGGCCAAGGGCGGGTCCATCGCCAGGATCTCGTCCACCACGGCGCTGGTCGGGATGAAGCCCAGCTCGTTACCGGTGAAGCGGCTGTCGGTCAGCATGAGCAGCAAACTGTTGGCGATGAGGTTCTGTCCCGGCTCCATCCCTGCGGAAAAACAGGTGACGAACTGATGGATCAGCTCTTCGTCGGTGAGCTTCGCTTCGCTGTCGTGAACCAGTCGGGTGGCCACATCGTCGCCTGGCTCGATGCGTTTGATCTCGACGAGTTTGAGAAACGCCTGGCCGAACATGTTGTTGACCGTCTCGGTGTCTGTCGAGTCGAACAGCGCTGCGCTCGCCGCGGCGATCGCCTGACCGATTTCCGGTGGGCAGCCGAGGATCTCGTTGAGCACCGTGCACACCAACGGCTGGACGTAGATGCTGATCAGATCAGCGGTCCGCTCATACTCGTCTCCCACGGTCGGGAACTGTGCGATCAGCGCCGCCGCTGCCCGCTCGACCATCTCGTGCAGTTCGTGTTGATCGACCTTCTCGAGCGCGTCGTTGGTCGCCTTGCGATAGCGCAGGTGCTCGAGGCCGACACTGCGCAGCGCGTTGGGCCGCCACTCCACCATCGGAAGAATCGGCAGATCATCCGGCACTTTTTCCTGCCACCGGCGCGGATCGGCAGGAAAGTGGTCCGGGTCGCTGAGGATCCGCACCGCCGTCTGATAGCCGATGACCAAGGTTGCGGGCACCCCTGGGTATATCTCGATGGGGACCAGCGACCCATAACGTCGACGCATCTCGTAGTAGGCGGCGTGCGGGTCAGCCGCGAATTCCGCGCTGTAAAGCGGGACCCGGTCGCTACGGTGGTCGGCCGCGGGCTGGTCGATGCCTGGGCGGGGCTGTGTCTGCCTGGAAGTCACTGAAAAGGTTCTCCTCGAGGAAAGCCGGGTTGGTCGGGAAGGAAGTCCGCCTGTGCGGCGGCGTCGCGCGGCAAGCGCTTGCTGCGTCTCGGTGGGCAGCCGGTCGCCCTGGGGGATGGCTCAGTCGGCTATTGCGTTGTGACGGACAAGGCAGTCAGACGGTGACCGGTAGGCGAAAGTAGGCGCCGGCCTGCATCCGGAGCGTTGGATTCCCGTGATCCGTCTGCCATTGCGACCTCGCCACTTCGAACTCCCCTGCTCACACCGTCACCATAGAGCGCTCAGACCCGACCCCTGACATGATCGAAATACCGACCGGTACGCCAATAGGCTTAGGCCACCACGCTTTTCGACTACCGGCGATTGAGCATACCCACCTTCACGATCGTTCGCACTGCGAACCATCTGGGACAGCAAAGGCGGCACTGCCGCATGGCGCACGTTGAACATCTGGGGTGTCGAGGTGGCCTGGGACAAGACTCGCTACGACTGTCCCATTCCAGGCATGCTCGATTCCGTCTAGTGCCGGATCGCCAGCGGCGTCAGGAAGGGATATCCGGCGGCACCATTTCGGATGATCAGTTGGGAGCTGACTCGTCGTCAGCGCAGCGCCGCGCGGGTGGCGAGCAGTTCGCTGGGGTAGTGCCAACCAGCGGTGGAACTGGATTGTCGCACAGTGCGCTTCGACGTCGTCGGCGATTATCTCCGACGACCGCAGCGACAGCGCTGGCAGTGGCGGCGCTCGCCGGGGGCCGACAGGCTGTTCGGGGTCCGGTTCGAGCCAGATCACGGCGTTGTCCTGGAACGGCCGGCTCCGCTCGGTGCCCGCAGTCGCGGCGGATGGATTTGATCTGTCACGGGGTGTGTGATGCGGAGTGTGATGATGTCAGGCCGTGGCTGGCGGCCGCAATGGCATTGGCGTTCACCCCACGCTCAGCGAGCCGCAACAGTTCCTCGATGTCTCCTGCCGGTTTCTGAGTCAGCCTGCTGCGCACCAGTTCTTGTGCGATTCGACGGCATTGGTCGTGCTCTGACACATCGACCAGCACCCGCTCCGGCACGTATACCGGGTGCTGCGTCCCCGATCGGTAGTGATGCTGCTCGACCGAACTCAGGTCCAGCTCGGCAGCAACCGCCGCCTCGCCGGTTGCCTCTACGCGCGCAGCGCCCGTCTGATCCATCACCGAGGTGACGAGATCGCCGACAGCCGGTATGTGTACGGGTGGATCGGTGTCGCGGTCGACAGTGACAGCATGGCCGACGGATTCGGCACTGGAGGCGGGACTATCGGTCTGGCCGACCATGCTGATGAGCTGGGCATAGCGTGCGGCCACCCACGCGTGCAACCACATCAGCACGACGACCATCACCGGCGCGACCGCATACTCGGCCGCGCGACCGAAGTTTCCTGCTACGAAGTGAGGACCACTGTTCAAACCGACCGTCGCAGTCAACAGGCAGGCCTCGAAAAGAAGAATTCTGCGGCGTTCGACCGTGACACCCAGTCGCGCGGCGGTCGCGGCCTGCGCCATCACCTCCAGGATCGGCACCGAGATCATCGCCTCGATCCCGAACGACAGCAGCCACAGCAGCCACCAGGACGCGCCTGTCGGTCCGCTGTCGGGAACGAGATTGCGTCCGACGTTCACCGCAGACCACACCATCCCGACCACGATGACCGCGCGTAGCCGCAACGACGACCAGGTAGCGCGACGGTGCAGCATCCCCTCCAACGCATCAGGGCTGGTAGCGCGACGGCGCTCCGCTCGAGCGCGCGCATGCCAGCGCAACTCGCGCTGCTCACCTGCCCGAATCCGCTCCTGGGTGCGCCGACCGCGAGTCCTTGACGCCCGACCCCGGCGATGGTCGGTCCGGCGATCGTGCCGGTCCTGCGCGCGAATCCACCGCCGTAATCGTTGTTCGGCTTCGAGTTCACGCTCGTCGATCGCGTCGTACAACGCTTGATCTTGTAAGGCAGGCAGACACGCTTTCGCCGCGGCTAGGCGGCGAGCAAGGTCATTCGGATCCAGTGCGTCACGGCGACGCGTGCACAGCGCGAATAGTTCGCGACTGGCCCCGGCCATATGGCTCGAGGTTCGCTCGCGGGCAGATTCGGTAGCCGAATCCAGCTGATTTGCAGCGGAATTCATCTGAAAGGTTCCTCCGAATGCGCAGGTGGAAGTGGGGGAGCCAACGGATGTGGCTCACCGGTCAAGACCGACAGGGCATAGGCGACCTCTTCGGGGGTCGCGCGGGTATAGATCGAGGTGGCGCCGTCGGCATGGCTGTCGGCGTGGCCGGCGTAGGCCTTTGCGACGGCGTGGCCGAAATTGCGCTCCACCCATGTCAACGTGGTATGGCGCAGCCAGTGGCAGCTAATTCCCTGCTGCTTCACCCAGGGCAGTTTCCGGCCGATCTGCTTCCACATGGTGTCGAAGCGCATTCCAGTGATCGGATCGCCGTTCCGGTAGCGCAGAAGTCTTTCGTCGGCTTCGGCGGTAATCGGTTTGCCGTTCTGCGCTCGCCGGTTTGTGCCCTCGCTCAGGTGGGCGCGCGATTCGTGGTGTTCCAGAAGCGCCCGCATGAGGGTGGGCGACACGGGTTGCCACCGCTGGGTGTTGCCCTTTTCGCGCAACAGGATCAGGCACTGGTGGAGGTCCAGATCACGCTTCCTCAATGCCAGGACGCCACCCTTCCGGCAAGCGGTTTCTGTGCACAGACGAAGGATGAGCGTGGTGAGTTCAGGGTCATCGCCATACTCGGCCGCGACACGATTGATCTCCGAGAGGCGGTCGGCCGGTATCGCTCGACGCCGCGAAGAGCGCTTTTTTGGCTTGACCAGTTTGGCTGCAGGATTGTCTGCGAACCGGATCAGGTTGTCATCGACCGCCTGGCGGTAAAGGTAGCGCAGTGCGTTGATCGTCGTATCGACGATCAACGCCGGTCCCGCCGCGGTCACTACGCCGGATAATCCGTCCGGCTTGGATCGTCGCGATGAGTCGTTTGAACTCTGTGACGGTCGGCTCATCGAGCCGACGATCCGGCCACAGTTCAACGATTTTCCTCCAATAGCCCGTGTACGCCTCGCGTGTTCTGCCGGGGGGCAACGCCGCAGAAACGATCGGTATGTACTCGGCGAAGGTCGGTACCGGCGGCCTCGACTGCGCCGTCACGAGGTCCTCGACAGTCAGTCCCAGTTTCTCGAGGAGCAACTGTGCGGTCTGCACTTCGACGCTTGATGCTGATGTTGTCATCGGACCACCCGCGGGGAGGCCGGTGCTTGCCGCGCACGTGTGACCATCATGTCGACAGCGATCGGGGCGAATATGAGAAGCAGGCATGCTGAGCGGTCTGCGGCGAGCAGGATCCGGTCAGATATTTCTATGCCGACCTTGCGACGGAATCGAGCTGGAAGCCGGAGGTCGCCAGCGGTCGTGATCCACAGTTCGGGATCACCGAAGCACCCGACGACGACGATGTTGCCTTCGAGCCGATACCCGAGCTGCACACCGGGCCGCCAACCAAGGGCGGGGAAGAGTGCTCTTTCGATCACCCGGCCCCGGGCGTCTACACGCCGCACACTGTGAAGCCACTGCGATTCATACCGAGGAGCACGCTGATTCAGCGTCGTGAGAGGAAGATCGTTCTGGAAGTTCGCCCGTCCCGCAACCGGAGGAACCGGGCCTCGGCCGGGGACGACCGGCGGCAAGATGCGGTTCACGACGACCACCCCTCGCCTGCCAGCCGCAGGCGTAGTGTGAACAGGCGTCGGTGCGATGTGCCAAATCTGTTGTAGAGGACGTGCCAGGTTGCGAGATCGCTACGGAAATGTGTCCTATCGCGTGGTGCAGTGGGGCACTGGCAATGTCGGCCGGCATGCTTTGGCCGGCGTCATCGCTCACCCCGACCTGGAACTGGCCGGCGTGTGGGTCTCGGGCCCGGACAAGGACGCGGTGGACGCGGGAATGCTTGCGGGGCTGGACTATTCCGTCGGTGTGACGGCGACCACCGATGCCGAGACCTTGCTCGCGTCGCGCCCGGACTGCGTCGTCTACTGCTCGATGACCGACAACCGGCTGTTCGAGGCCGTGCAGGATCTGCAACGCATTCTCGCCGCGGGAATCAACGTTGTCGCGTGTGCTCCGGTGTTCTTCCAATACCCCTATGGCGTGCTGCCGGACGAACTGCTGAATCCGGTGCAAGAGGCTGCCCTGCAAGGGAATTCGTCGCTGTGGGTCAACGGCATCGATCCGGGATTCGCCAACGATCTGCTGCCCCTCGCGCTCGCGGGCACCTGTCTGCGTGTCGACCAGGTGCGCTGCCTGGAGATCGTCGATTACGCCAGCTACGACAACCGGGAGGTGATGTCCCACATCATGGGCTTCGGCAAGCCCATCGACGACATTCCGATGCTCTTGCAACCCGGCGTGCTTTCGCTGGCCTGGGGCGGCACGGTTCGGCAGCTCGCCGCAGGAATCGGCGTCACCCTCGACGCCGTCACCGAGACGTATGAGCGGATCCCCGCGCCGGCGCCGTTCGACATCGCGACCGGGCATATCGCCGAGGGCACCGCCGCCGCCTTGCGTTTCGAGGTGCGCGGCATGGTCGGCGACGTGCCTGTCACGGTGCTGGAGCATGTGACCCGGCTGCGGCCCGATCTGTGCCCGGACTGGCCGCAGCCGGCACACCCCGAGGGCTCCTACCGAATCGAGATCACCGGAGAGCCCAGCTACGCGATGGATCTGGTGGCCTCGAGCCGAAACGGTGACCACAACTACGCGACCCTGCTGGCCACCGGCATGCGCATAGTCAACGCCGTCCCCGCCGTAGTCACGGCGCCGGCCGGAATTCTGACCGCGTTGGACCTCCCGTTGATCACCGCACCGGCGGACCGTCCGAGCCGCTGAACCGTACCCGCTATTTCCCGGACGCCCACATGTTGGACACTAATCGGAAACTGGGTGTGTCGGATAGCGCCTGCACGGATTCGTAGATGCGCTGGTACGCGGTCGAGGTGATCCGCCATCGGCCATCGGTGTCCCGGCGGTAGGTGTCGGTGTAGTGTCCCGCGCCACGGATCAGCACACCGTATTCGGTCGTGATCACGGTGTCCTCGAAAGCCCAAGCGCCCGTGGCAGTGTCACCGTCGACGCGAATCTCCGGATGGTTGGCCACGTGCACCGTGATGACCGAAGGTCCGAGATTTTCCCGCATGAACGCGGTGACGGCGGCACGGCCGTCCAGATGCAATGGCCGGCCCATGGCGCGGGTGCCGTAGCGTCCGGTCGCGTCCACGGTGAGGGTATCGGCGAACGCGTCCCACTGTTTGAGATCGAGGGTCCGGAAGTAGCGGTACTTCAGCTGGCGGACGGCTTCGATGGCGTCGAGATCCATTCGTCGAGCCTGTCACGTGCGGCCACGCCAGACAAGAACGTGTTCTATTTTTCGGCGTCGGCCAGAGTGTCGAGGGGAGCGAGTCGGTCGGTGTCGCGCCGGCGCAATCGGGTACTCGAATTAGGGACGCCATCGTGCGGGACGCACGCGTCCGTGCAGTCGATGTGACAACCAGGGAGTTCGTGATGACCAACCGTACCGCCCACCACGACACCGCCATCGATCAGGATCTGGCCCTGCAAGCGGCCGCCGAGCGCTTGGCGGATGAATTCGATGGAGTCGTCAGCGAAACGGCGATCGAGGATCATCTCCATTCGGCGTACGACCATTTCGCCGATCACGCCACCGTTATGAGCTTCTTGCCGCTGTTGGCCGAGCGCTACACGCGCGAGTGGTTTTCCGATCGAGCTGATTCGCCGAGCTGACCCGACCGGTCGCGAAATGAGCCACCGATGTCAGCGGACCGGCATGATCGGTCGCCTCGGCATCCTGGACGGACCAGAGGTGCTGTTACTGGACAAGGCAGCCGACCGGTTCGCCGTGACCGTGCCGACACGGCTCGGCGGCCGGATGCCGGCGCACAGTACGGCGCTCGGCAAAGCCCTGCTGAGCACACTGGAGCCGAGCATTGTGCAGGCATCCATCCGCGACCGCCTGCCCCAGTTGACCGCGCGCACCCGCACCGGCCGCGCCGAACTGCACCTCGAACTCGGCCGCATCCGCAAACGGCAGGGTGTCGCGGTCGACAATGCGGAGTCGGTTCCGGGTATCGCGTGCGTGGCCGTCCCGATCCGGGGGCGCGGTGCGGCCGCGGCGTCGGTCTCGCTGTCGGGGCGGATCAGTAGTGACCGCGCGGCGTTGGGCACCGCCCGGCTGGCGCGCATGCTGGTCGAGGTCGCCAACGAAGCGAGCTGTGAAGAATTTTCGTTCGGGGTGTGCGGGGGTGGCTGGACTGCTTTCCTGGAGAAGTCAGGATGGACAGTCCGCGACTAGGTGAGCCGGAGTCGAGAGCGATGCACCGGGTACCGATCCAACGGGGGCCATTCCGATCCGAATGGCTATGGTTTGCCGCAGGCGTGCTCGGCACCATCGCCGCGGTCGTCTGGCTGGCGCGGCCGTCGGCGCCCACGTGCGGTGCCGGCCCGGCGGCGGCTTCGACGTCGCGACTACCCGTAGTGGCCGTCGCCTTCGCGCCAGCCGTGCCGGTGGTGTCCGGCGAGGTGCCGTACTACGAGCTCGCACAGCCCGTGACATGTTCGACAATCGCGCATCGCGGTAGCGTCGGCCTGTGCGATCCGGATGCCAGGGGTCCGGCCCTGGGCGGGCGTGCTTTCGTTGTCGACGGCTGCGCCGGACGCGCTACCAGATGTCTGCCAGTGCGCCGGGCTTCAGCCCGGTGGTGAAGGCGGAGGCGACCCTCGACCGGCGCCGGACTTCTCCACGTCCTGGCTCGACCTCTTGTTCGGCCGTCCGGAAAACGGAGGGCGATAGATCGGTCTCAGGCGAGTGCGGCGGCCAGCGCACGCCCGGCGGCGCGGCCGGAGAAGATGCACCCACCGAGGAAGGTGCCCTCCAATGCGTTGTAGCCGTGCAGGCCGCCGCCGCCGAATCCGGCGACTTCCCCCGCGGCGTACAGGCCGGGGAAGGCCGTGCCGTCCGGTTTGATCACCTGTGAGTCCAAATTGGTCTGCAAGCCGCCCAGGGTTTTCCGGGTGAGGATGTTCAGCCGCACGGCGATCAGCGGACCGGCCGCCGGATCGAGGATCCGGTGCGGTTTGGCCACCCGGCCCGCTTTGTCGCCGAAATACCGGCGTGCGTTGGCGATCGCCATGAGCTGGCTGTCCTTGGTGTACTTGTTGCCCAGTTCCCGATCACGGGCCACGATCTGGCGTTCCAGGCCGTCGTGGTCCAGCTGAGGACCGCGAGCGATCTTGTTCATGCCGTCGACCAGCTCGCGCAGCGTGTCCGCGACGACGAAGTCCACGCCGTGCTGTTTGAACGCCTCCACCGGTCCGGGTGCGCCTCTGGTGACTCGGCTCTTCAGCGTGAGCGCGAGGTCCTTGCCGGTGATGTCCGGGTTCTGCTCGGAGCCCGACAGCGCGAACTCCTTCTCGATGATCGCCTGGGTGAGCACGAACCAGGAGTAGTCGTAGCCGGACTTCAAGATCTCCTTCATCGTGGTGGTGGTGTCGAAACCAGGAAAACACGGCGCGGGCAGGCGCTTTCCCTTCGCGTCGAACCACATCGAGGACGGGCCGGGAATGATCCGGATCGCGTGGTCGGGCCAGATCGGGTCCCAGTTGACGATGCCCTCGGTGTAGTGCCACATCCGGTCACGGTTGACGACGGCGCCGCCCGCCGTTTCGGTGATGCCCAGCATCCGCCCATCGACGTGTGCGGGTACGCCGGAGATCAACATAGTCGGGCAGGGGCCGAGCCGCTCGGCGGGCCAGCTGCGCCGGATCAGGTCGTGGTTGTGTCCGATCCCGCCGGAGGCCACGATCACAGCCTTCGCGCGGAACGCGAACTCGCCCACCTTGTTCCGGGAAGACGCTCGGCCGCGCTCCAGATCGGTGTCCTCCAGTACGGTGCCGCGGGCACCGACCACCGCGTCGTCGGCCACGATCAGCTCGTCCACTTGGTGGCGGAAGCTGAACCGGACCAGCCCGCGCCGCTCGGCCTCGAGCACCGGTTCGGCGAAGATCCGAACCACTTCGGGGCCGGTGCCCCAGGTGAGGTGGAAGCGCGGCACCGAGTTGCCGTGCCCGTGGGCGAGGCCGCCGCCGCGTTCGGCCCAGCCCACCAGCGGTGTCACGCGCAGGCCCAGTCGACGCAGGTAGTCCCGCTTCTCGGTGGCCGCGAAGCGCACGTATGCATGCGCCCATTGGCGGGCCCAGTGATCCTCGTCGTCGCGGTCGAACGCCGCCGAGCCGAGCCAGTCCTGTAGCGCGAGATCGTAGGAATCCTTGATGCCGAGGCGGCGCTGCTCGGGACTGTCGACGAAGAACAGCCCGCCCAGCGACCAGAACGCCTGACCGCCGAGATTGTTGCGATTCTCCTGGTCGAGCACGTGCACGGTGCGGCCCGCCCGGACCAGTTCGTAGGTGGCGACCAGGCCGGCCAGCCCGGCGCCGACCACGAGGACATCGGCCTGCGGCGCCACATCGGGACTGCTGTGCGACATATTCATCCTTCGGTTGCGGTGCTGTAGGCCAGCACGACGTGATGGAAGAGTTCGGTGCGCCGCTCACGTGCGACGCGGCTGTCCGGCTCCAGCAGAACCTGCACACCGGTGCCGTCATGGACGGCGATGAGCGCCTGACCGAGCGCGTCCGGGTCCGGCACAGTGCGGCCGCCGCGCGCGAGCGCGGCGACGATCGTTGGCATGAGGGCCGCGAGGATCGCCTCCTCGCGCGCGACCATCACCCGGCGCAGTGCGGGCGTGCGTAGCGCGTGCGCGGTGAACTCGGCGGTGATCCGGTACCAGCCGTCCTCGAGCGGCACCGCTCGTTCCAGTCGTTCGACGGCGGTGCGGACATCGTCGGTGCCGTCCGCGGCGATCTCGTCCAGGATGGCGCTCGCCCGGGCCAGCATCGCCGTCGAGCGCTGCTCCCACATGGCCAGGAACAGCTCGTCCAGCGAACTGAAGTTGGAGTAGAACGCGCCGCGGGTGAATCCGGCGCGGTCACAGACCCGCTCCACGGTGGCGTGCCCGAATCCCTCCGCGGCGAATGCCTCGTAGGCGGCGGTGAGCAGACGGCTCCTGGTTTCGGCGCGGCGGCGGGTGACCCGGGCGGGCGCGGCCTGTACGGCATCGGACGTCATCGGGGCTTCTCCTCGGGTCACCGGAATCCGCTCATCGGGTCACCCGTATCCGGGCGCTCGATACGCGAATGAACTCGATACGAAAATGTATCAGCCCTGCTCGCCGACTGGGACCGAAATCGCCGAGTAGGGTGAGTCCGACGCATCGGTTCCAGCCCGATGCCCATCGAGTGCAGTCGATCGCGTGGGGTGATCCGACGATGAGTGAGCGCAGCGAGCCAACGCGACGTACCGCCGGGCACCCGACCGCGCATGGCGGCGCGGCCGCGATGCGCTGCTGGCGGGTGCACCGGCCGGGTCCGATCGCTGCCGGGCCGTTGGTGGCGCAGCGTGCGCCGATCCCGACGCCGGCGGCAGGCGAGCTGTTGGTCCGGGTGCGCGCCTGCGGTGTGTGCCGGACCGACTTGCACGTGGCGGAGGGTGATCTGCCGGTGCGCCGTGCGGGAGTGGTGCCGGGGCATGAGGTCGTCGCCGAGGTCGTCGCGCTCGGTCCTGCGGCGGACGAGGCGGGGTTCACCATCGGGGACCGGGTGGGCATCGCCTGGTTACGCCATACTTGTGGGGAATGCAGATTCTGTCGGCGAGGGGACGAAAATCTTTGTCCGCGTTCGGCTTACACCGGCTGGGACGCCGACGGCGGCTACGCCGAGTTCGCCTGTGTGCCCGCGGCGTACGCGCTGCGCCTGCCCGCCGGTTATACCGATGCCGACACCGCGCCGCTGCTGTGCGCGGGCATCATCGGATACCGGGCCCTGCTGCGGGCGGCCGTGCCGCCGGCCGGCCAGCTGGGCATCTACGGATTCGGGGGCAGCGCCCACATCGCCGCTCAAGTCGCTGCCGCGCGTGGTGCGCAGGTGCACGTGATGACGCGCGATCACGCCGCACGCGAGCTCGCCAGCGCCCTCGGGGTCGCGTCGGTGCAGGGCGCGGCCGATCCACCTCCGGTGCTGCTCGATTCGGCGATTCTGTTCGCACCGGTCGGGGAGCTGGTGCCGCCCGCTTTGGCGGCGCTCGATCGCGGTGGGGTTCTCGCCATCGCGGGCATCCATCTCAGCGACATTCCCCCGCTGAACTACCAGCGGCATCTGTTCCAGGAGCGGGAGATTCGGTCGGTGACCGCCAACACCCGGGCGGACGCGCGCGAATTCCTGGCTTTCGCAGGCGAACACCGGATACATCTGACTACGCACGGGTACTCCCTGGATAAGGCCGATCGGGCGCTGACCGATCTCGCGCACGGACGATTCACGGGCGCAGCGGTTCTCGTTCCGTAGGTGGGGCAGGACACGATTCGGCGCTGAGCCGGTATCGGTCGGATCGCTTTCCTTGACGGGCTCCGGAGCCGTTCTTACCTTTGCGTATATAGCCGGGCAATTGTCTTTGACAACAGTCATCCGGCTCTCACAACGGCGTGAGTGTAGGTGAGTACCATGGCCATTCGGAGGGCAATTCATTTCGAAAAATGGTGTGTAGTAAGGGCGTTCGCTGTGCTGCTGCTCGCCGCCGGTTTCGGGGCGGCAACCGGGATGCACGCATGGGCTCTGCCGTGCGCCGCGGTCGACGTCGTCGTCGCCCGGGGCACCCAGGAACCCGGGTATCTGGGTTCGGTGGTGGGCGACCCGCTCTACAGCACGCTGCGACAAGCGCTTCCGGTCAGTTCGCAGTCCTACCGGGTGAACTACCCTGCGGATCTGCTCGATCCGCTCTCGGTCAGCCGGGGCACCCAGGACATGACCGACCACCTGCTGTGGCAAGCCGCGAGGTGCCCGGGCCAGCGGTTCGTCCTGGTCGGATTCTCGCAAGGGGCCGTGGTGACGCACGGTGTACTCGGCACCGGCGTCGTGACCGCGCTCGGCGGCATCCACTCGCTTCCGGTGGAGCTGGAATCGCAGGTAGCGGCGGTTCTGCTGTTCGGCGACCCGGTCCACCTGCTCGGCTGGGATGTACCCGAACGCTATGCCGGGCGGACCGGAGACTACTGCACAAGTGGCGATCCGGTGTGCGGCGGCGGCCTGCACCCGGTTACGCACGTGCACTACGAATGGGCCATGTGGCCCGCCGCGCAGTTCGCTGCGTGCCGGGTGTGAATCCGGCGACCGGGAATCCGGTCGGTGGAGGCGATCCGCGTCGCCTCCACCCCGGAAATCCGGTCTAGAATTTCCCGATTTTCCTAGCGCCGAACCGGCCTACCACTGTAGTCCGGGGACGACGCGGGCGACGCGCGCCGCCGGCGTGGGCAAGGTCATCAGCGGCATCAGCACCGGGGCCAGTACGGACAACGGGCTGCGGTCCGGCTCGGTGTCCGCGGCGGCGGGCGCGGCGCTCGCCGTCGCGCGGGTGGTCTTGCCTTGGGCGGCACGGGATTCCCCGAATATGCGGAAGCCCTGGTGCATGATCTGACGCTTGACCGACGGCATGAGCAGTTCGACCGCTTGGGCGAAGGTACCGACCGGTGTGTCGATCCGGTGCGGGCGGTCCTCCAGCGCACGGACCACAATGGCGGCGGCCTGCGCCGGGTCGGTAACCGGGAGCGAACGGTACAGGTCGGTCGGTGCGATCATCGCGGTGCGCACCAACGGCATTCGCACCGAGGTGAACGTGATTCCGGCATCCCGGTTCTCGACTGCGGCGATCTCGCTGAAGTTGTCCAGCGCCGACTTGCTCGCCACGTACGCGGCGAACCGCGGCACTTTGGTCTGCACCGCGATCGAGGAGATGTTGACCACGTGCCCGAACTGGCGGGCCCGCATCGAGGGCAGCAGGCCGAGGATGAGCCGCACGGCACCGAAGTAATTCACCGCCATAGTGCGCTCGAAATCGTGAATCCGTTCGGTGGAGTTGAGCACCGAGCGGCGGATCGAGCGGCCCGCGTTGTTCACCAGATAGTCGACGTGGCCGTGGTCGTCGAGCACGCATTGCACCAGCTTCTCGACCGCTTCGGAATCGGTGATGTCGCACGGATAGGTATGTGCCACACCTCCGTCCGCGCGCAGAGCTGTGGCGGCGGCCGCCAGGTCGTCGTGGCCGCGGGCGACCATGAGCACGGTCGCGCCGCGCCGGGCGACCGCGTGCGCGGTGGCCAGCCCGATCCCGGAGGACGCGCCGGTGATCAGCACCACGCGCCCGGCCAGCGGGTCACCCTTTGTCGACACGCGACCGCGCTGCGGATCGAGGTGATCACGCCAGTATTGCCACAGGAGTTCGGCGTAGCTGTCGAACGACGGCACCGTCAGGTCCGCGGAACGCAGCTGGGCGCGGGTGGAGTCGCTGATGAACTCGGCGGAGAACGACGTGTGGGGAGCGACCTCGGCCGGGATACCCACCTGCTCGAGCAGGAAATCGCGCACAGCCGGAATCCCGGGGATGTGCGCGAGCCGACTGAGCGCGAGAGCGCTGCCCGGCACCGTGCCGACACCGGCCGGTGCGCCTGCCGCCGCGGCGAGCGCGCCGTAGACCTCGCTGAACGGCTGCGGCCGCGGGTTCACCAGGTGGAAGGTGCGGCCGTCCAGGCCGGGACGGCGGATCAGTTCGACCATCGCGGCCGAAACATAGTCGACCGGAACGATATTGGTCGCGCCGAGATCGGGTATCGGCATCGGCAGGTCGGACGGTAGCGCACTGAGTTTCGCGATGGCGCTGAAGAAGTAGTACGGGCCGTCGATCTTGTCCATCTCGCCGGTGCGGGAATCGCCCACGATGATCGCGGGCCGGTACACCCGCCACCGCAGGCCGCGTGATTCGCGGACGAGCTTCTCGGCGGCGAACTTGGTGCGGTGGTACGGCGACGTCAGTCGCTGTCCGAGGTCGAAGTCGTCTTCGAAGAACTTGCCTTTGTGGTCGCCCGCCACGGCGACCGAGGAAACGTGGTGCAGCACCGCGCCCAGCTCGCGGGCCAGATCCAGCACCGAGCGGGTGCCGGTGACGTTGGCGGCGTGTGCGGTGTCCTCGTCGGCAGTCATGTCGTAGACGGCGCCGAGGTGGATCACGTGGTCGGCCCGCGGGGCCGCATCGGTCAGCCCGAGGCCATCGGCGGTGAGATCGCCGGTCAGCGCGTAGACCCGTTCGGTGCCACGCCAGCCCCTCGCGACCTCGGTGAACTTCGCCAGCGACGCCTCGCGCACCAGCACGTGGACGATCGCCTCGCGGTCGTGATCCAAGAGATCTTGAACGACCCGTCTGCCCAAGAAGCCGGTTCCGCCCGTCACGATGTAGGTGGTCATCGCATACTCCTGCCGTCTATTCGAATTTCTTTGTCGCTCCAGTCATCCGGCATGCGGCAGTGAATGCGGAGGGCTGTGATCCGGCCCGCGGCGACAATCTGTCGGGCCAGCAGGACGAACACCTTTGTCCTGACTTATTACTGCACAGTAACCCACGGTATGTGGCAGCGGCAAGCGAACGTGACCGCCCGCCCTGTGTAACTGGTCACCCAGTCTGTGCAGGTCAAACGCTTTGTGTTATAAAGTTTTCGGTTACCTCGATTATGGTCGAGGGTCCAGCAACTTCTGAGCGTCCGGTATGGCTACCGCCAATCGACCACCTCCAATCGGGCTACCTCTTCTCGACGCGGGCAGGTGGCGCCTGCAACGGCGGCTTGTCGCGCAGGAAGGTTTCGAAGGCGTCCACATCGGTCGGGCCGGCAGCGGTGTCGGCGCCCTCGGTGAAGACGGCGAACCCGTCGCCTCCGGCGGCCAGGAAGCTGTTGGTCGTGATGCGGTAGGTGGCGACGGGGTTCAGCGGCACGCCCGCGACGCGCACACTGTCCGCGATCACCTTCGAGCCGGCGGGAGCGGCGTCGGAGTAGGCATACGTGAGACCGGCGGTGGACAGCACCGTGGGCTTGCTGGCATTGGTCCACTGCTGTTCCAGTAGCCGCAGGATCTGACTGCCGGTCAGCGTGAGCGTGACAACCTGGTTGCCGAACGGTTGAACGGTGAAGATGTCGCCATAGGTGATCGGTCCCTGCTTCAGATCGGCGCGCACCCCACCGGGGTTCATGAACGCGGCGACGGCGGCGGCCGGGCCGGTGGTTGCCGACAGCATGGAATCCGCGATCACGTCCCCCAGCGGTGAGGTGCCCGCCGGGTTCGGGTCGTGGGGGAGCGAATCGGCAGTCGCACCCACGACCCGCTGGGCGCGCGGACGCGCCTGCTCGGCGTAAAAGTCGATCAGCGCGTTCGTTCGATCGTCCGGCGGCACGTCTCTGGACACCACCCGATTGACCGCGGAAACCTCGACGCCGCCGCGACCGAAACGCAGGGTGATGTCACTGATCAGGCGTCCGTACGAGGCCGCCTGGGTGACCACCTTGCCGCCGATGGTGCACACATAGGGCTGATGACTGTGGCCGCTGATCACCGCACGCACCGCGGGATCGAAGCGCTCGGCCAGTCCCGTGACGTTCGGTGTGATGTTCGCGCATCCGTTGTAGTCGAGCGGCGTGTCCCGCTCCGGCCGCTGCGACCCGCCGTCGTGCACCAACGCCACGATCGCCTCGGCGCCCACTGCCTTCAGTTCCGGCACATACCGGTTGACGGCGGCGGCCTGGTCGCCGAAACGATATCCCCGAATACCTTCGGGCAACACGATATTCGCGGTATCGGTCGTGACCGTCCCGACCACGCCGATCTTGTGCCCGCCGATGTCGAGCAGGGTCCACGGGCGCAGCGCGGGCGGCAGGTTGCCTTGGGCGTCGGTGACATTCGCGGCCAGGTACGGGAACCGGGCACCGCTGAACGGCGCGCCGGGAGAA
Source organism: Nocardia glycosmidis (assembly GCF_052545115.1). Classification (NCBI taxonomy): domain Bacteria; kingdom Bacillati; phylum Actinomycetota; class Actinomycetes; order Mycobacteriales; family Nocardiaceae; genus Nocardia; species Nocardia glycosmidis. The sequence continues at coordinate 26,189 of NZ_JBQWRH010000034.1, forward strand.
CAACCGTCCAGAGCGCAGCCGCCCTGTTGCATCCGAGCCAATTCCCGGACACCGTTGTCGAATTCGTGATTGCCGACCGCGGAGGCGGCGACTGCGATGTTGTTCAGGAAGGTGATCGTGGGCTCGTCGTGGAACAGTCCGGAGACCAAGGGGCTCGCGCCGATGTTGTCCCCGGCCGCGAGTACCACGCTGGCCGGATAGGCGGCTTTCAGGCGCGTCAGATGGGTGGCGAGATAGGCCGCGCCGCCCGCGTCGTATCCCGCGAGCTTGCCGGTGGACCCGCTGGGCGGCTGGAGGTTTCCATGCAGGTCGTTGAAGCCGAACAGGTGTACCTCGTCGGGTCGCGCAGGACGCAGATCGTTCGTCGAGATCAGCGGCACGGTCGGTGGCGTCGACGAAACGGAACCCGGGGGCGGATCGGACGGTGTGCCACAGCCCCCGATCAGACCGACACCAACAACACCGGCAAGAATCACCGCGATGTGACGGCGCGCTCTCATACCAAGACTGTCGCATGTCTTGCGCGTCGGCGCACGATAAGCCGGAAACCCCGCGCCGCATGGCAATGCGGCGCACACGGCGGCTATTGCGCGGCCGGGAACTCTTCGGCCAGCGCCTGGAAGACCGCGGTATTCATCGCGAACGCGCGCCTGCCCTCATCGAGCACGCGGCGGCGCTCCAGATCATCGAGCGGAAGGCGGTCGAGCAGGCCGCGGTACTCCCGCTTGAACGCCGCGGGGTTGCCGACGCCGTCGAAGACGTAGAAGCGGACACCGTCGCCGCGGTGCGGCAGATTCCACAGTTTCTCCGCGGTGCCGCGGATGACCTGCCCGCCGGACAGATCGCCGAGGTAACGGGTGTAATGGTGGGCGACATAGCCCGCGGGCCAGTCGCGGGCGCACTCGTCGATGCGCTCGGCGTAGGCCGCGGTCGCCGGGAGCGGTTCCAGATCGGTGCGCCAGTCGGGGCCGATGAGATGGGCGAGGTCGCGCTCGAGTTCGGCGGTGCGGGCGAGTTCGCGCCGGATGAACGGTCCGGCGGCCGGGTCGTCGGCCAACGTGTCCCAACGCCGCTCGAGGGCGCGGTAGATGAACCAGAGCTGACCGGTGTAGCGGTGGTAGGAGTCGACGCCGAGCGCTCCGCCCAGCATGTCGCTCATGAACCGCGAGTTCTCCGCCGCCGCATGCTGACGCGCGGTGGCGGCGCGGATCTGCGTCGAGAACGGGACTGCCTCCGACATGCCGAACCACCTCATTTTCGGACCGGGGCCGCTGGCGCGGTCGGCAGCTGTGACCGATTTGTTCAGAGGATACCGGTCGGCCACTGGGCGCGCAGTCACCTCGCGCGGCTCATGGCGTGGGCGCCGATCGGCGGCGGCGGCGCACGATCGGGCGTCGCAGTGAACCGAACCGGCGCAGTATTGGTGGCCTGCGCACCGTGCGGTCGAACCATTCGCCGAGGGTCACGCCGGCCGCCAGCGCGCAGCCGATGCCGAACGCCGAGAGCAATTGATTGGCCCCGATCAGCAGCTCGTCGTTGAGTAGGGCGTAGAGACCGCGGTAGACCTTGAGGCCCGGTAGCAACGGGGTGATGCCCGCGACCGCGACGACCAGCGGCGGAGTCAGCGCCCGGCGGGCCATCAGACCACCGGCGAGGCCGACCAGCGTCGCGGCGACGCCGGTGGAGATCACCGGACCGAACCCGGCGCTCTGCACGAGCACGAAGCAGATGGTGCCGGCGGCGCCACTGCCCGCGGCCGCGGCGAGCGCGCGGCGTTCGGCGTAGCAGGCGAGCGCGAACGCCAGCGCCGCCGCAGCGCCGGCCACGATCTTCACCGGTAGGTCGGTGATGTCGCGGGCGGAGGTGAGGTAGACCGGTGGCACTGTTGCGCCGACGAGATCGGCGATGCGCAGCGTGAGCGCGATGCCCGCGATGATGGCGCCGGTCATCATCATCACCTCGAGCATGCGGGCCGTCGCGGTGATGGGGGCACCGGTGATCGCGTCCTGCACCGCGCCGACCAGTTGTAATCCACTGAGCAGCACGGTGATTCCCGCCGCGATGATCAGGGTGGGGTCGACGTCGATGTGCTGCCGTGCGGCGAGGCTCGCCAGCACGACCGCCGGGATCGCCGCGATCGCGCCACCCGCCATGTGCTGGAAGAAGAACGGCAGTCCGTAGCGATTGAGGATGCGGCCGGGGGGGGGGGGGGGGGGGGGGGGGGGGGGGGGGGGGGGCGGGCC
>NZ_JBQWRH010000035.1:0-27171 GCF_052545115.1 Nocardia glycosmidis
CTGCTTGCCCTGGCCCTTTACCGCCTGGGCCAGCCCCTCGAAGCTCTCGCCACCCTCCGCCGCATTCGCACCCACCTCGCCACCGAGTTCGGCGTCGAACTCAGTCCGCCCCTGCGCGATCTGGAATCCGCCATCCTCACTCACGATCCGGCCCTGACCTTCACTAGCGACTTCGGATCAGCCCGGCAGTCTGCCGAGATGCCGTGGCTCGGAGCGCATCTCGATGCTGACGGCACCGATTCGCATGGCAGCGGCGCAACTGCTTCCGCATCGGTGCGGGACAACCCGGCCACGTCACCGATCGCCGCGACAGCGAACACCCCGCACCGGTGGGGATCGGATGAACGAACCGCTTCCGATTTTCCAGGCGCTGCAGCGCTCTCGGCTCTGGAGCTGCCTGCCACGAGTTCCTCCGACCCCAGAAGGTCGGGGCCAGCCGGGTCCGCGCCCGATGTCTCGGCGACCATCGCCGATTCGACTACCGGGCACCTCGATTCGTCTGCGAATCGACCGGATTCGGCACCAGTGGGTACAGCACTGCGCGCGATGCCGGAGGTCGTCGGCTACACCGAGCAGCGGGCCGTACTGCTGACAGCGGCGCGTGAGGCGTCGGCGGGCCGGGCGCGACTGGTGTGGGTCGAGGGTGAAGCCGGTGCCGGGAAATCGACACTGGTCGCAGCAGTTGCCGCAGAGCTGACCGGGGGCGGCTGGAGCGTGGTCACTGGTCGATGCCCGGAGGTCGACGGCGCGCCCGCGGCCTGGGCCTGGCGGCAGGCACACGCGGAATTAGATACTGTCGCAAGCGAATCCGATGATTCGATTGAGGGGCGGCGAGCGGCGGAAGTCGGAGCCGTGTGGGTGCCGCCGGTCGCCGAGCCGGCCGGGTCGACGGCGGTGAGAGCGATGGCTTCAGGGTTGGTGCCGGAGGTGGGGACGGTGGCTTCTGGGGTGCTGCCGGAGCTGGAAGCAGGCTCGCGCGCGGCGGTCGGTTCCGAGCCGTCGCGGATCTCGCTGAAGGGTGTGGCGGCGGATAGGCCAGTGGCGGCGCGGGTTTTGCCGGCCGCAGAGGGGGATTCGACCCCGTTCGAGTTGGCGCGGGCAGTGGCGCGGCGGTGTGCGGGGGTGGGGCCGCTGCTGGTGGTGCTGGAGGACGCACATCGGGCGGATGGGGCGACCTTGCAGATTCTGCGGCAGGTGGTGGCGTGGACGGCGGGCGAGCCGGTGCTGTTCGCGGTGACGCTGCGCGGGTCCGAGGCAGGAGACGAGGTGCGGGCGACGTCGGCGGCGCTGGCGGCGGTGACGGCGGGACGGTTGGAACTCGGGGGGTTGGATACGGCGGCGGTGTGGGTGCTGCTGGCGGCGGCCGGGGTCGCCGGAATCGAGAACGACACTGCGGAATTGGTGCGGGAGCGCACCGGGGGTAATCCGCTGTTTGTGGGCGAGTTGGCGAAACTGGCTGCGGCGGAAGGGAATCTGCTGGCAGTGCCGACGGGAGTGCGGGACGTGCTGCACCGCCGGATCGCCCGGTTGCCCGCCGAGGCGGCGCGACTGCTACGACTGCTGTCGGTGTGGGGTGACGAGGCTGATATCGATTCGCTGCTGCAACTGGCGGGGGAGAGCGAGGAGACGTTGATCGATCTGGTCGATACAGCGGTGGTGGCGGGGTTGCTGCGGATCGACGGAACCGGTGGGCGAATCCGCTTCGGACACGCCTTGACTCGTGATGCCGTGTACGACGGAATTCCCGTGCTGCGGCGCGCCCGCATGCATTGGACGGCTCTCGGAGTGGCCGAGCGTGCACCCGCACCCGACTTGGACGTACTGGCCCATCACGCCCTGGTCGGCGCGCACGCGGGCAATGCCGAACAGGCGCTCGCGCATGTGCTCGCGGCGGCCCGTCACCGCACCGCGCGCCGCGCTTTCGCCGAATCCGAACCGCTCTGGCGCGCCGTGCTGGACCTGCACACCCTGGCCGGTCACCCGGACGACGGCAGCCATCGCGATGCCGGCATCGCCATCCTGGAAGCGCGCTGCGCCCGCGTTGCCGCCCTCGCCTATGGCGGGAACGACGCCGCCGCCCGCCTGTTGCGCGCCGAGGCCCTCGACCTCGCTGAACACTTGGCAGGGCCCGCCGGTCCACTTCCGTGCGCCACTGGGCCCGCGCCGGGAATGATGAGGCCACGAGCTTCCGGCGACTCGGCGTCGCCACTTATCGGCGTTGCGCAAGCACATGGGCTCGAGATCGACGGAGCACAGCACATCGGCGCCGAAGGCGCGCAGAACCTTGGCGCCGGTGATGTCCGGGACCTTGGTGCCGCCCACGTGCCGATTCCTGGCGAAGCCGTACTCGGTGCGGCGAACCCATCGGGTCTTGCCATCTCGAACACTCGGAGGTCCAGTGCCGCAGCGGATCCGGTCGCGTTCGCGCTCGGGTGCTGGCGCGCACCACTGATCTGGGCGACACGGGACAAGCGGTTGCCGGATGAGCGCATGATCGGCGCGTTGCGGTCGGCGCTGGATCGCCCGTTGGCGGTGGCGGATCGGGTGCGGTTGCTGGTGACGCTGGTGTTCGAGGTGGAGGGGGACGACGATCCGCTGGCTTTCGCGGCGTCGGCGGAGGCGGTGGCGCTGGCGCGGGAAGCCGGTGATGCCGAATTGCTTTGTGCCGCGGTGAATGCTCGGGCCTTCCTGGCCTTGGGGCCGGATCTGTGGGCGGAGCGCGCTGCGCTGGTGGCCGAGTTGCTCGCGGTGTCCACGGCGACGGGGCTGGTGGAGTTCCAGGCGGTCGCGCATTTCCTGGGTTGTCTGATCGCGTGCAGCGCCAATGATTTGGTGACGGCGCGCGCGGAGGCCGAACGGGGATTGGAGTGCGCGACCGGTGGGCAGCTGCGTCAGATGCTGACCGTACTGTCGACGTTCTCGGCGGTGTTGTCGGTCCTGCGCGGCGATCTGGTTGCCGCCGAACGGATCTACGCGGATTGCAGTGCGGCGATGGTCGCCTCCGGCACTGCGAACGGCGCCGAACTCTTGATCGTGTCCGCCATGGTGCTGGGCTGGGCGCGCGGGGATCTGTCGGCGCTGGTGGAGCCGATGTCCATGGTGTACGCGGTCGCGCCCGAGGCCATGGCGTTCCCGTATGTGCTGGCGTTGTGGGATGCGGGTGAGATCGACAGGGCCCGCGAGGTTTTCGTCAAGGCCGCGCCGATCAAACGTGACCACTACTGGTCGGTCATGGTGGTGTTCCGCGCTCGGACCGCGATCCGGTTGAACGACTCCGCAGTCATGACCGAGTGCTACCGCGACATGCTGTCGCGCGCGGGCACCATGGCGGGCCTGGATACCGGTTCGGTGGTCTTCGGCCCCATGGACTCGGTGCTCGCCGAACTGGCCGATGCCCTCGGTGATCCGGCCGCGGCCGCCGACCACCGCGCCCACGCCGCCGCATTGTCGGCTCGCATCACCGCTCAGCTGGACGGACTTCAGGATTGATCGGCGACGGCGCGTTTTCACCGCGGTGCTCATGAAGTAGCGAGCCGCCGCTCGTCTGCGTCCGTACTGCCGGACGCTCCCAAATGGCCGAGAGGTTCCTCGCCTGCGTGCCGGTCATCGGGCCGATGGTCCGTGCAGTGCCCCCGCGGCGCTCAACACCGTTGCGGTGGAGGTCATGCGCGAGGTCGGCATCGACCTCACCGCGGAAGCGGTCGCAAGCTCCGCCGTCGTCATCACCATGGGGTGCGGTGACGCGTGTCCGTACTGCCCCGGGGTCGACTATCGCGATTGGCGGCTCGACGCCCCGGCGGGCCAGGGCATCGTCGCGGTCCGGCGCATAGCAGTCTCGCGCGGTCACATCCCGTTGATGAGCCGTTCGCGGCGGCGGTGGGCGCGCCCGAACCAGCGCAGCATGAGTTTCAGCATCAGCCCGCCTTCGGTGCCGACGCGTTCCCATTCCTCCGGCGTGCACATCCCCAACATGCGAGGCAGTTCGAAACTCATCGTCGCGCCCCGGCGGGCGGCGGCTTCGACTCGATTCCATTGCTCGGCGCTGAGTCGGGCGGTGATGACCGGGAAGATGGTCGCCTCCTCGTCGTCGATGTGTTCGGTGAGCAGCGCGTGCAGGTGTCCGAGGCCGGTGCTGAGTTCGGCGGCCGAGTCGGGCGCGGAGCGGGCGAAGGCGCGGGCGGTGGCGCGCAGCCGGTCGAGGAGCGGGTCGAGCTGGGCGTGGTCGTCTTCGAGTTCGCGGAGGTCGATCGTGCCGTCAGCGTTGTCGCGCAGCAGTGGCCACAGCACCGTGTCCTCGATGTCGTGGTGATGGTGGATGCTGTCGCAGAGCAGCAGCAAGTATTCGGTGACGGCTGCGGCCCGAGTGGGTGGGCAGGCGGTGTGCCCGGCCGCGATGTCGGCGGTGAGCCCGGTGAGGCGGGCCGTGTCGGCGAGCATGGCCCGATGTGCCAGGCGCATACCCAGCAGGTCGGGCGCAGTGGTGTGGGTCGGCATACCGGAGACAGTGCGTGGAGTGGCTTGCGCCCTACTTGCGACCAACTGAATGTGGCTGGACGGTCGTCGCCGAGGCGACGACCGGGCCGTATCCCAGACCGAGCGAAGGCCTCGTGGTCAGTACGCCCCTTCTCCCTCGGCGATCGCGCGCAGGGTGCGGGCGATGATCCAGAGGTCGAGCAGCATCGACCAGTTCTCCACGTAGAAGATGTCCAGCTCCACCGACTCCTCGGGGGAGAGGTCGGACCGGCCGCTCACCTGCCACAGGCCGGTGATGCCGGGCTTCACCAGCAGCCGGCGGCGCATGACGCCGTCGTAGGAGTGCACCTCGCGGCGCACCTGCGGCCGCGGGCCGACGACGCTCATGTCGCGGCGCAGCACATTCAAGAACTGCGGCAGTTCGTCGAGGCTGTATTTGCGCAGGAAACGTCCGACCGAGGTCACCCGCGGGTCGTTCTTCATCTTGAAGAACAGCGGGTTGCCGCCGTTGGCGGAGATCAGCGTGTGGATGTGCCGGTCCGCGTGCACGTACATGCTGCGGAACTTGATCATCCGGAACGGCCTGCCGTCCACGCCGATTCGCTCGGAGAGGTAGAAGACCGGCCCGTGGCTGGTGAACTTCACCGCGGCGGCGATGATCACCAGCACCGGCGCGATCAGGGTGAGCACCAGCAGCGAGAAGCAGATGTCGAAGACGGCTTTACGCAGCGAGAGCGCGCGGTCGTACCGGGGGCGTTCGATGTGCAGCATGGGCATGCCCGCCAGCACCTGGCTGGACATGCGGGTGCCCGAGATGTCCATGACTCCGGGGGCGACGATGAGTTCGGCGCCGAAGGAGTCGAGATCCCACGCGAGATTGCGGATGTCGCGTGGACCCAGACGATCCGTGGCCATCACCACGACGGTGTCGGCGCCGGTGCGCCGAGCCGCCCGGATGACCGAGCGGTCGTCGCCCACCACCGGGATTTCGCGCCCGCCCACCGCGATGGTCGCCGGTTCGTCCGGGTTCGGGCCGGCCGCGGTGCACACGCCGACCACGTGGTAGCCGTACATGTGGTTGCGGTCGAAGGTGGCGGCGATGGCTCGCGCCGCGTCGGGGCCGCCGACCACCAGGACCGAGCGGCGGTAGCGGCCCAGCGCCCGGCGCCGGGCGGCGTGGCCACGCCACAGCGCGCGCGTGCCGAGCAGGCCGGCCAGCCCGACCGGGAGTGCGACCGCGAGATAGTCGTGCACGGCGTCGAAGCGGAACACCAGCGCGCCGATGGCCATGGCGCCGAACAGCTGCAGCGTCGCCGACAGCAGCCTGCGGTACTCCTCGGTGCCGCTGCCCATGGTCCGATGGGAGCGAGTGTCCTTCCAGCCCAACGCGATCGACCACGCGGCGACGACCGCGAGGGACAGCGCGACGGCCTGCGCGGCGAAGTCGGGGTCCCAGGAGATCGGGTCCGGCGCGGCGAGATCGATGCTGATCATCTGGGCCAGCAGGGTCGCGGCGGCGATGGCCACGATGTCGGTGACGAGGAGTCGGCGGACGTAATTGGTGCGCCAGCGGTCCCGCTCCCCGTGGCGGGAGAAGTCCAGGCGCAGGTCGACGGCACCACCGGTGCTGCTGAGCTCGATAACCATGCGTGAAACAATCTGCTTGAAACTTGAACCGTCTGATTCTTCGCTTCTGCGGGGAGAATCGGAGAATTCCTTGGGGCACGTCCGGCGACGGAGTGGAGACGATTCGAAGCCGGGCCGATCTTGCGAAAGTGTGCCTCGAATCATGGTTTGACACAAGCCGAAGTGGGTAGGTCACAGCCTTGTAACGATGTCTGCCCAGTTCGCATGGCACGCGCGCGGATGCTAACTTTCTCCCGGTCGGCAAAGAGAAGTCGTTTCTCGGGGCTGCGGGGCGCCGCCGGCGAGTTCGTCGTCTTCAAGTGGAGCTCGTGTGCGTTGTCGTCTTTGTGACTCGGTCAGGTTGACGAGTGTGGTGGACCTGGGGGCCACACCACCCTGTGAGAAGTTCCTGTCCGCCGACGAGCTGGACCAGCCCGAGGTGACCTATCCGTTGCACCTGCGGGTGTGCGCGGACTGCCTCTTGCTGCAGATCCCCGCGTTGATCACCCCGGAAGAGACGTTCACCGAATACGCCTACTTCTCCTCCTACTCCGACAGCTGGGTGCGGCACGCCGAGGTCTTCGTCGATGACGTGGTGACCCGACTCGGACTGGGCAGCGGGTCTTTCGTGGTGGAGGTGGCCAGCAACGACGGGTACCTGCTACGCAATGTGGTGGCCGCCGGGATCCCGTGCCTGGGCATCGAGCCGTCGGTGAACGTGGGCGCGGCGGCGCGCGAGGCCGGGGTGCCCACGCTGACCGCGTTCCTGGACGAGGAACTGGCGGCGACGGTGCGTGCCGAGCACGGCCCCGCGGACCTGGTGGTGGCCAACAACGTCTACGCGCATATTCCGGACCTGCGCGGATTCACCCGGGCGCTGCGCACTCTGGTGGCCGATGACGGCTGGATCTCGATCGAGGTGCACCACGCGCTGAACCTGGTGCGGCACGGGCAGTTCGACACCATCTACCACGAGCACTTCCAGTACTACACGCTGCTCTCGGCGCAGCGCGCGCTGGCGACGGCCGGGCTCGCGGTGGTCGACGTCGAGACCATTCCGACGCACGGCGGGTCGCTGCGGATCTGGGCCAGGCCCGAGGGCGTGGCGCAGCCGTCCGCGCGGGTCGGTGAGCTGCTGGCGCTCGAGGCGGCGGCGGGGCTGTACGAGGTGGCGGGGTACGCGGCGCTGCGCACCCGCGCCGAGACGGTCCGCGCTGAGCTGCTGCGCTTCCTGCTCGACCAGCAGGCCGCGGGTAAACGGGTGGTCGGCTACGGTGCGCCGGGCAAGGGCAACACGCTGCTCAATTACTGCGGCATCCGGCCGGATCTGCTGGAGTACACCGTAGATCGCAACCGCTACAAGCACGGGAAGTACACCCCGGGTACCCGCATCCCGATCCACCCGCCGGAACGGATCGACTCGGACCGCCCCGACGTGGTGGTGGTGCTGCCCTGGAATCTGGAGGCGGAGCTGACCGCGCAGTTGCGGCACATCGGCGCGTGGGGCGGCAGGCTCGTCTTCCCGCTGCCCGCCGTGCGCGTGGTCGATCCGGCCGCGAAGGCGGAGGTCGGCGTGCGATGAAGGTCGTTCTGTTCTGCGGCGGCTACGGCATGCGGATGCGCAACGCCGACACCGACCTGGTCCCCAAACCCATGCAGATGGTCGGGCCGCGCCCGCTGATCTGGCACGTCATGCGGTACTACGCGCACTTCGGGCACACCGATTTCGTGCTGTGCCTGGGCTACGGCGCGCACCACATCAAGGAATTCTTCCTGACCTACCAGGAGACGATGTCTAACGACTTCGTCATCCGCAACGGGAAGGTCGAGCTGCTGCACTCCGACATCGCGGACTGGACCATCACCTTCGTGGACACCGGCCTGGAGTCGGCGATCGGGGAGCGGCTGCGCCGGGTGCGCCCGCACCTGGGTGACGACGAGATGTTCCTCGCCAACTACTCCGACGTGCTCACCGACGCGCCGCTGGACGAGATGGTGCTGCGTTTCCGCGATTCCGGCGCCGCGGCCTCATTGATGATCGTGCCGCCGCAGTCTTCGTTCCACTGCGTAGACGTGCTGCCCAGCGGCGAGGTCAAGGAGATCACCCCGGTGGGGAAGCTGCCGATCTGGGAGAACGGCGGATATTTCATCCTCACCCAAGAGATCTTCGACCACCTCCCGCCCGGCGGCGACCTGGTGGAAGACGCCTGCGGCGCGCTCGCCGCGCAGGGCAGGCTCTACGGTTACCAGCACTTCGGGTTCTGGAAGCCGGCCGACACCTTCAAGGAGCGCGCCGAACTGGACGCCGGGTACCACCGCGGCGACCGGCCGTGGATGGTATGGGAGCGTCCCTCGTCGTGATCGCGCTGATTCCCGCACGAGTCGGTGAGATCGCACTGCTCGGTGCGCATTGTGACGACATCGCCATCGGCATGGGCGCGACCCTGCTGACCCTCGCGCGCAGGCACCCCGGTTTACGGGTGCGCGCGCTGGTGCTCTCCGGCGGCGGCACTCCGCGCGCCGAGGAAGAGCACGTTGGCCTCGAATCCTTCTGTCCCGGTGCCGATCTCACGCTGACCGTGCTCGATGTGCCGGACGGCAGGGCGCCCGCGCACTGGGATCGGGTGAAGGACGCGCTGGCCGCGTTTCGCCGGGAGACCGAGCCGGACCTGGTGTTCGCGCCGCAACGCGGTGACGCGCACCAGGACCACAGGGTGCTGGCCGAACTGGTGCCCACCGAGTTCCGGGCCCACCTGGTACTCGGCTACGAGATCCTGAAATGGGAGACCGACACCCCGCGGCCCACCGTGCTGCACCCGGTCGCGCCGGAGGTCGCCGCCGAGAAGGCGCTGCTGCTGGCGAAATGCTATCCCTCCCAGGCCCACCGCGACTGGTTCGACGACCAGGCGTTCCTCGGGCTGGCGCGGGTGCGGGGAGTGCACTGCCACGCCGCGTACGCGGAGGGGTTCGTACTGGACAAGGCCGTCCTCGATCTCGGAGGTGCATAGCGATGCGTGTTCTCGTCACCGGTCACCAGGGCTACCTCGGCACCGTCATGGTGCCGGTGCTGCGGGCGCGTGGACACGACGTGACCGGCCTGGACACCGGCTACTTCGCCGACTGCGTCCTGGGCGCGGCGCCGCCGGACCCGCCCGGGCTCGCCGTCGACCTGCGCGATGTGACCGCCGAGCAGCTGGCCGGATTCGACGCGGTGATCCACCTGGCCGCACTCTCCAACGACCCACTGGGCGCGCTGGTCCCGGAGATCACGCACGACATCAACCACCATGCCTCGGTGCGGCTGGCCCGGCTGGCCAAGGACGCCGGGGTGCGGCGTTTCCTCTACGCCTCCACCTGCTCGGTGTACGGCGCGGCGGGGGACGGCCTGGTGGACGAGAGCGCGCCGCTGCGCCCGCTGACACCGTACGCGCAGAGCAAGGTGCGGGTGGAGGACGACCTGGTGGCGCTGGCCGACTCCGATTTCGCGCCGGTCTTCCTGCGCAATGCCACCGCATTCGGTTTCTCGCCTCGGCTGCGCGCCGACATCGTGCTGAACAACCTGGTCGGGCACGCGGTACTGACCGGGGTGGTGAAAGTGCTCTCGGACGGCACCCCGTGGCGTCCGCTGGTACACGCCGAAGACATCGCCGAGGCGTTCGCGGTGTGCCTGACGGCGCCGGTCGCGGCGATCCACTGCCGCGCGTACAACATCGGCTCCGAGCGCAACAACCGGACCGTGGCCGAGATCGCGCACGCGGTCTCGGCCGTGGTACCCGACGCCGAGGTGGTCATCACCGGGGAGTCCGGCGCCGATCCGCGGTCCTACCGGGTGGATTTCGGCGCCGCGCGCCGGGAGCTGGGCTTCGAGGCGCGCTGGAGCGTCACCGACGGCGCGGCCCAGCTGTATACCGAGTACCGCGACCGCGGCCTCACCGCCGACGACTTCGGCAGCAGGTTCGTGCGGCTGGCGCGGCTGCGCGAGCTCGGCGAGCGCGGCCTGGTGGACGCGCAACTGCGCCGGACGGCGCCGTCGAACCGGGTCAGATCCGATGCGTGAGATGACCGGAGTCCAGCAGGTCGCGCCAGCTGCCCGCGGCCCGGTCGCGGGCCGACACCACGGTGACCGGCCGCGGCCAGGTCAGCGCGAGGTCGGGATCGTCATGCGCGACCGCGATGTCCTCGGCCGGGTCGTGCGGGCGGTCGATGCGGTAGCAGACATCCGCGGTCTCGGTGAGCGCCTGAAAGCCGTGCAGGAAACCCGGCGGCACGTACAGGTGCCGGAAAGCGGTGTCGTCCAACCGGAATGCCTGGCTGCGGCCGAAGGTCGGGGAGTTCGGCCGGATGTCGACCAGCACGTCGTGCACCGCGCCGTGCGCGCAGCGCACCAGCTTGGCCTCGCCCCGGCCGCGGCGCCCGTGCAGGCCGCGCACGACCCCGCGCACCGACCGGGACTGCGAGTCCTGCACGAAGGCCGCGCTCGCGCCCGAACCCACGCTCGCGTCGAAGGCGGCGGCGTCGAAGGTGCGGGTGAAGACGCCGCGCTCGTCGTGGAAGGGCTCGGGCACCAGCACGAGAACGCCGGAGAGCCCGGTCTGCTCGATACGCACCGGGTGATCGTGCCATGAGCGGCGCCGAACCGTCCGGTTGCCTGGCATGTGGGAGCGGCGCCCTGACCAGCGTGCTCGACCTGGGCCGGATGCCCGCCGCCGACCACTTCCCGTTCGTGGGCTCGCCACCACACCCCGGCGAGGCGGGGCACCCGCTGGCCATGGTGCTGTGCCGCGCCTGCGGGCTGGCCCAGCTCGCCGAGGACGACACCGAGACCGCCGAGCCGCGCGGGGTGGAGCCGAGGGCGCTGCGTGAGCAGGCCGCCGACGCGGTCGCACGGGTAGCCGCCGCAGGGCTGCTGAGCGGGCGGACCGCGCGCGAGTTCGGCAGCCCGCACGGGGGCAGCTGGCTGGATCTGCTCGCCGCACGAGGTTTCGCGCCCACCGACGGCGCGGCGGATGTGGTGCTCGACTGCTTCGGGCTCATGCACGAGCGCGACCAGCGGGCCGCGATCGCCGAACGGGCCTGCGCCACCGCCCCCGGCGGCGTGCTGCTGGTGCAGTACCATCCCCTGCGCACAATCGTCGCGGGAGAACAGTGGAATGCGTTGCGGCACGGTCACTTTGCGTACTACAGCCTGGCCGTGCTGCGGGGCATGCTCAGCGCGGCCGGGATGTCCGTTGTCACCGCCTGGGATTTCAGCTTGTACGGCGGCACGGTGCTGATCGCGGCGGTGCACAGCGCGGCCGAACCCGACGCCGCGGTAGGCCGGGTGCTGGCCAGGGAGGCGGGGTCGGACGATCCGGGCTTCGTCGGGCGATTGCAGCGGGCCGCCGACCGGCAGACCGAGAACCTGCGCGTCGCACTGGAACTGGAGGCCGCGCGCGGTTCCCGGGTGTATGCCTACGGTGCCGCCTCCCGCGCGGTCGCGCTGTTCTGCCGGGCCGGAATCCGGCGGTCGCTGGTAGGCGGGGTGGCCGATGCCTCGCCGGCCAAGCAGGGCAGGCGGATGCCCGGCACCGATGTGCCGATCATCGCGCCCGCCGACCTGGTCGCCGCGCGGCCGGACCGGGTACTGCTGACCGTGCCGGATCTGCTCGCCGAGGTGTCCGAACGTCATCCCGAACTGGCCGGGCGCTGGCTGGTCGGGGCACCGGCCACGATGAGTGGGGAGTCGCCGATCCGCTGACGCGTACCGGGGCAGTGTGGCGCTGCACAGTCGCCCACTGGCAGTTTCCGGGGTTCCCCCCAGAAGCCGAATCAGGATAGCTTGACCATTGCTCCGCCGAGTTTCTCGTTCGAAATTCAGGAGCTCCACATGATGAGGGCAGTATGAAAGACCACCGGAAACCGTTCCGGGTCGTGGCCATCGACCATTCCCCGACCCAAGCGCTATGCGCTTTCCCTATCGCCCGAGGTAGCGACGCTCGCGCTTGTTCCCCGATCAGCAGGACGCGCTCCTGAAGCCGACCGATTGCTGCCGGGCCGGACTCTCCGGTCATATTGCCGACATGTTGCTGAATTCATTCTCATCCCTGTGAAAGGAGGGGACGTGGTGAGTCTTTCGGTCTGTGTCCCCGCCTACCAGGCGGGGCGGACCCTGGAACTGACGTTGCGCTCGATCCTGAGCCAGGACGTCGACTTCGAACTGCTGGTGCTCGACAACGCGAGCATCGACGAGACCGGTGCGATCGCCGCGTCGTTCGACGACCCGCGGGTGCGGGTCGAACGCAACGACGCCACCCTGCCCATCGGCGACAACTGGAACCGGGTCATCCGCCGGTCCACCGGTGAGCTGGTGAAGGTGGTGTGCGCCGACGACATCCTGCTGCCCGGCTCGCTGGCCGCCCAGCTCGAGGTGATGGGTGATCCCGCGTTCGCGCTCAGCTCTTCTCGGTTCCAGGTGATCGATGAAGACGGCGCGCTCGTGGAGACCGGGCTCGGGCTGCCCGGCCTCGACGGTGTCCACGGCCCGCGCGATCTGGCCCGCACCATCGTGCGCCGCGGACCCGCCGATTTCGGGCCGACCGCGGCGGCCATGTTCCGGCGCGAGCACTTCGACCGGGTCGGCGGGCTGCGCGGCGATCTGGTGTTCCCGATGGACGTCGACCTGTTCGCCCGGGTCGGTCGGTTCGGGCTGTTCTACGGCCTCACCGAAGTGGCCGCCGCCTGGCGTGCTTCGACTTTCAACCTGTGCAGCCGGACCTCCTCGCTGCGCAAGCTCACCGAGACGCTGCGCTTCCATCACCGCATCGCACGCGACTGCCCGCGGTTGCTGTCCCCGCTGGATGTCGCGGTCGGCGACCTGCGCCTGGCCCGCACCGCACTGGAACGGCTGTTGGTGCGCACCGGGCAACTGCTGGGCTCCCGATTCGAGAACGACCGATGACCGGGCCTGCCGCGCCGCAGGTGCACATGACCGGCTCGGAGTGGTTCGGTTCGGCCCCGGGCGGGCTGAACCGCTATTTCACCGACCTCTACACCGCGCTCGGTGACCGCGCCGATGTCGCGGTCTCGGCGGCGGCGTTCGGCGCCCCGCCCGCGGGCGGGCGCTCCTGGGGGCCGGTGGGCGGTTCCACACTGCACCGGGCGCGCACCGCGTTCACCGACGCACCCGGCCGAAAGGTCATCCTGGACCGGCACTTCGCGCTCTATGGCCCGCCCGCACGGAGTCCGCGCGGCAGGCGCCCGCTGGTGGTGCACTTCCACGGACCGTGGGCCGCGGAGAGCCGCATGGCGGGGGAGGGCGCGCTGGCCACCCGGGCCAAGTACCTGCTGGAGCGGGTGCGCGCGCTGACCGCCGACCGGTTCGTGGTGCTGTCCGAACACTTCCGGGAGCTGCTGGTCGCCGACTACCGGGTGCGCCCGGAAGCGGTGTCGGTGATCCCGCCCGGCGTCGACCTGGCGCACTTCCGCCCGCGGGCGCCGCGCGACCCCGGCGCGGGCCGGACCGTGCTGTGCGTGCGGCGGCTGGAGCACCGCATGGGCATCGACGTCCTGCTGCGCGGCTGGAGCGCGGTGGTCGCCGCGCACCCGGACGCCCGGCTGGTGATCGTCGGCACCGGCACCGCCGAGTCCGCGCTGCGCACCGCCGCCGAACCGCTCGGCGCGAGCGTGCGTTTCGTCGGGCGCGCCACCGACGAGGAACTCGCCGAGCTGTACGCCCGGGCCGCGCTCACCGTGGTGCCCTCGGTGGCACTGGAAGGATTCGGCCTGATCGCACTGGAATCCCTGGCGGCGGGCCGGGCGCCGGTGGTCACTTCTTGTGGCGGACTGCCCGATTCGGTGGCCGGGCTGGACCCGTCGCTGATCGTGCCCGCCGGCGACGCCGAGGCGCTGAGCGCCCGGCTGATCGCCGCGCTGGACGGAGCACTGCCGGACGCCGCGCGCTGCCGTGCGCACGCCGAAACCTTCTCCTGGGCGGCCGCCGCGGACCGGCATGTCGCGCTCTACCGGGAGCTTGCCGCATGATCGACGCTGTCTTCCTCACCCATACGGCCGCGCCCTCGGGCGCCGAACTGGCGACCCTGCGCCTGCTCACCGCGCTGCGGGCGGGTGGCGCGGTGCGCGCGTCGGCGCTGCTCACCGAGGACGGCCCGCTGGTCGGGTTGCTGCGGGCCCGGGACATCCCGGTCACGGTGCAGCGCAACGACTTCGACAGCCGGTCGCTGACCATCGCGGGCTCGGGGCCGCTTCGGCTGATCACCGGCGCGGGAGAACTGGTGCGGCTCGGCCGCGCCGTGGGGGACACCCTGCGCCGTGCGAACGCCGATGTGGTGGTCGCGCAGAGCACCAAGGCACTGCTGATCGGGGCGGTCGCGGCACGACGGGCCGGAATCCCGCTGGTGTGGCAGGTGCACGACCGGGTCTGCGCCGACTACTTCGGCGCGGTGCTCGCGTTCGCGCTCCGGGTGCTCGGCCGCTGGGCCGCGCGCGGGGTGGTGGCCAACAGCCGCGCCACCTTGAGCACCCTGTCCATCCGGCGCCGGCCCGCCCTCGTGGCCTACCCCGGCATCGAGGACGCGCCACCGGTCGGCCGGGCACCTCAACGCCCGGCCGAGGCGGTACGGATCGTCATGGTGGGCAGGCTCACCCCGTGGAAGGGTCAGGACGTGCTGCTGCGTGCGCTGGCGCGCATGACACACCGGCCCGCCGCCGTGACCCTGGTCGGCGGGACCTTCTTCGACGAGGAAGATTACCGGGACGACCTGGAGCGGCTGGCCGCCGAGCTGCCGATACCGGTCGAGTTCACCGGGCACGTGAGCGATCCTGTGCCATACCTGGCGGATGCCGATATCGCGGTGCACTGCTCGGTGACCGCCGAACCGTTCGGCCAAGTGGTGGTCGAGGCCATGCGCGCCGAGTGCGCCGTGATCGCGGCCGCCGCAGGCGGGCCCGTCGAGATCGTCCAGCCCGAGGTGAACGGGCTGCTGGTGCCGCCGGGCGATCCGGCCGCCCTGGCCGCCGCACTGGACCGGCTCGCCGCCGACCCGGCGCTGCGCACCCGGCTCGCCGCGGCGGCCGCCGAACGGTCCCGCGACTTCGGCATCACCGCGACCGCGGCGGCCGTCACCCGGCTGCTGGAAACGGTGACCGGGCGCAAGGCGGTGCGAGCACCGTGACCCGCAATTCCGAGATCACCGTCCCCATCCGGATCCTGCCCCGGCACTACCCGGTGCCGCTGGATGGCCTGCGGATGCCGGACTACGACCTGCCGACCGAGGTCATCCCGTCCTTCGCCGACTGGCCCACGCAGAAGCTGCCGGTGGTCACCCAGACCCCTGCGGCGCCGACCTCGCGAGCGCGGGAACTGCTGGGGGTAGCGCGTGACATCGCTTATGTCAGCTTCGGCAAGTACGGCCAGTATCTGGTGACGGTGGCGACGTTGCCGCTGATCGCCCGGGTGCTCGGCGCCGAGGGACTCGGCCTGCTGGCCATCGGTATGTCGTCGTATTTCCTCGGCTCGCTGATCGTGGATCTCGGCATCACCTCGTATCTCGCGGCGCGAGTGCAAGAGTCGGGGACACAGAAGACCGCGGTCAACCGCACTCGCGGTACGTACCTGGTGATCCGCGGCGGCATCCTCGCGGCGCTGGCGCTGGCGCTGGCGGTCGTGGTGGCGCTGCGCGCACCGGAGCACCTGCTCATGATCATGCTCGGGCTCTTCGTCGGCGGCTTCTGGTCCATGTCGGAGGACTGGGTGCTGATCGGGCAGGGCCGATTCGGGGCCTCCACGCTGTATCAGTCCGTGGCCCGGGTCGGGTACCTGGTCCTTCTTCTGCTGCTGCTGCCGCGGATCCCGACGGCCGAGGTGGCCCTGCTGTGCCTGCTCGGCTCCTCGGTGATCAGCGTTGCGCTGACCTGGTGGGACACCTGGCGCGGCTTCGGCCCGCCCGGCGCCCCGCGCGGGGTCTGGGTACTGCTGCGGGCGGCGGCGCCGGTGGTGACCGGGCGCCTGCTGGTGACCAGTTACGGGCAGGGCTCGGCGGCGGTGTACGGCATCGTGCTCAACGTCGTCTCGCTCGGCCTGTACTCCGCCTCGGACCGCCTGGTACGCGCGGTGCAGTCGCTGCTCGACCCGATCGGTTTCGCGCTGCTGCCTCGGATGGCGAAACGCGGTGGCGACGGACGGTTCTGGCCGGACGCGCTGCGCGCGCTCGCGGTGTGCGTTGCGGTCGCGTGCGTGACGAGCGCGCTGCTGTGGCTGGCGGCGCCGATCGTGGTGCCGCTGGTCTTCGGCGACGAGTTCACCGCGGCGGTCGCGGTGCTGCGGCTCGAGGTGGTCATCCTGCCCGCCACCACGGTGACCTCGTTCGTCACCACCGCGGTGCTGCCGGTGCGGCAGGACACCGTCGGCGTACTCGTCGGCGCGATCACCGGCACCTGCGTCGCGGGCATCGCCCTGCTGATCGCGACCCGGACCCATTCGGTGTGGACCCTGGTCGGCGGCATCGTGGCCGCCGAATTCGCCGTAGCACTCTGGTATCTCGCGCGCATACGCGGGTTGATCGTGCGTGAACGCTACGGGCGGGCCGCTGCCCGTAGCGCGGAAAGTAGGATGCGATGAAGATCCTGTTCGTCGGTGACGACTGGCTCGGGAGCAACGCTCGCTCGCTCGCCGAAGGTTTCCGGCAGCTCGGCCACCAGGTGATGGTGATCGACTCGACCGCCGCGACCCTGCCGCCGCGGCTGTCGCCATCGTGGCTGTACGCCAAATCCCATGAGCAGCGCGCGCCGTGGACGGTGGAGCGCGTCCACACCCGGCTGGAACGCGCCGCCGCCGAACTGCGCCCGGACCTGGTGTTCGGGTTCAAGTCCGTGCACCTGGACCAGCGCAGGCTGCTGGACATCCCGGCCGCGCTGCACGTGCACTACAGCCCCGACGACATCGCGAACCCGGTGAACACCACCCCGGATTACCTGGCGCACGAGGCGGAGTGGGACATGGTCGTCACCACCAAGCGGCACAACCTGCGCGAACTTCTGGCCCGCGGCGCCAAGGAGACCCTGTTCGTGCGCAGCGCCTACGATCCGGCTTGGCACCATCCGGCGGCCAAGCGCACCACCCGGCAGTACCTGGTCGGCTTCATCGGCGCCTGCCGGCCGGACCGGCGCGACGGCATGGTCTCGCTGGCCCACACCTACGGCGCACAACTGCTGGTGTGCGGGCCGGGCTGGCGCCGGGTGCGGCGGCTGCGCACCACCAGGGCCGAGGTATCCGGCGGGGTGTACGGCGAGGACTTCTCCATCACCGTGGCCGCGGTGACCGCGAACCTGGTGCTGCTCAACTCCGACAACCGCGACACCCACACCTGCCGCACCTTCGAGGTGCCCGCGGCGGGCGGACTCTTCGTCGGCGAGCGCACCGACGAGCACGCCGAACTGCTCGACGACGGCGCGGAGGCGTTCCTCTTCTCCAGCCGGGACGAGCTCGACGAGATCCTGGAGCGCTGCACGCTGTTCCCGGACCAGGCGGTCAAGACCGCCGAAGCCGGGCACCGCCGCATCGTGGAGGGCGGACACACCTATACCGACCGGGCGAGGGAGATCCTGAATGCTCTCGGCTGAGGTGGTCCGGTGCTGACCGCGAACGTCCCGCTGCTCGTCATCGTCGCCGCGCTGGCGACGATGGTACTGGCAGCGCTGCTCGTCTCCGGGGTCCTGCGGGTTCTGCTCATCGCGCAGGCGGTGTACTGGGTGATGTCGTATGTGGCGCGTCCGGTGGTGCTGCTCATCGTGCGCCCCGAGCCCCGCTTCGGCGACAGCGTGGCCGATCCGCGGCTCGCCCAACTCGGCTACGCCGCCGGGATCGAGGCCGCGTTGCGACCGGTGGCGTTCGGGCTCGCCGTCTACGCGCTGCTGATCCTCGGCTACACGCTGTGGGCGCGGCGTAGCGGGCGAGCCGACCGGGTGGCCGCGTCGGCCGGTGACCGGGATCTGATCGCCACGCTCTGGGTGCTGTACGCGCTGGGCACACTGGCCCGGCTGGCCAGTGTGGCGGCCGGCGCGGCGGGCTCCGCCGGCGAGGTGGAGAGCGCCTCCCCGATCCTGAACCTGCTCACCATGCCCGCCACGCTGGGCGCGATAGGGCTCATCGTGTTCGCCCGGCCGGCCCGTAACCGGACCACCTTGCTGGTGCTCGGGATATTGATCCTCGGAGAGCTCTGGTGGACCACCGCGATCCAGTCCAAGACGCCGATCCTGGGCGCCGCGCTGGCCGTGGCGGTGCGGTTCGCGCTCACCGGATGGACCAGGGACAAACTGCTCGGCATCGGCGCGGTGGCGGTGGCGGGCATCGCCGGGTTCGACTGGTTGCAGTCGCTCAAGTCGACGCCGTACCTGCGCGCCGAGGCAGCCGCGGTGGACTCCGCCTACCCGGAGCCGGTGCGCCCGTTCCTCAGCCTGCTGCGGCGGTTCGACCTGCTGGAGGCCGCGACCGACGCCTACTACACCACGCCGGGCAGCTGGCTCACGCCGGACGAGGTGATCGTGCACCTGGCCCGCAGCCTGGTGCCGGCGCAACTGCTGTCCGGCGAGAAACTGCACGCGGGTACGGCGTGGGCGAGCCAGGTGCGTGGCGCCTCGGTGGACATGAGCCAGGTCTCGGTGTCGCTGGCCGAGGGCAGTATCCCGGAGGGGTACGTGCTCGGCGGCTACGCCGGGGTGGTGATCGGGGTGGCGGTCACCGCGGTGGTCCTGATCGGGTGGTCGCGCTGGCTCTACGCGCGGCACCTGGTGCCGGTGCTGTTCGGCATCGGGATGATCGAGGTCCCGGTGGTATTCGAGCGCGGAATGCTCGGCACCGCGGAGACATTCGGCAAATATCTGCAAGTCGTCGTGCTGGCCTGGCTCGTCCGCCTCGCGGTGGGCGAATGGCGCCGGCACCGAGAACGGACGACCGCGCCGCCGGTCCCCGTGACCGTGGGAAGCGAAGGAAGACAATGAGGGAACTGTCCGACTACCTGGGCATCGTGCGTCGCCGCTTGGCGGTGTTGCTGGCCGGGCTGGCGCTCGGGCTGGCGCTCGCGGCGTTCCAGGCCCAGTCGATGCCGAAGACCTACACCGCGACCAGCACGGTCTACGTGTCGATGGCGACCGGTACCTCGGTCGCCGACTCCTATCAGGGCGGCCTGGCCGCGCAGCAGCGGGTGCGCTCGTACCTGGAGCTGGTGGGCAGCGACTTCGTGCTGGACCGGGTGATCGGCCAGCTCGGGCTCAGGTTCTCCCGGGACGAGCTGCGTGGCAAAGTGACCGCCGATTCACCGCCCGCCACCTCGTTGCTGCGGGTCACAGTGACCGACTCCGACCCGGAGCGCGCCCGGCTGCTGGCCGATGAAGTGATCTCCCAATTCCGTGCGCTGGTAGACGATCTGGAGACGATCGAGCGCACCGCCGCGCCGGCCGCCCGGGTCGCCGTGGTGGACCGCGCCGAGCGGCCGTCCGCGCCGAGCGGTCCGGCGAGCAGCAAACTGCTCGTGGTCGGCGCACTGGCCGGGCTGCTGCTCGGCGGCGGGGTGGCGCTGCTGCTGGAGCGGTTCGATCGGCGGGTACGCACCGCCGCCGACCTCGCGCCGCTGGGACAACCGCTGCTCGGCACCGTCACGCTCGGCAAGGACGGCGAACGCGACGGCCTGCGCGCGGTCCGCTCCCTGCTGCCCGAGGACGCGAAGACCGTGCTGCTCACCGGGGTCGGCGCGGACTCCGAACCGGCGCTGGCGATCGGCCTGGCCGGTGTGCTGGCCGCCACCGGCAGCCGGGTGCTGCTGATCGACGCCGACACCACCCGCACCGGCGCCTCCGCGTTGCTGCCCACCCCGGAGATCGACCGGCGGGTGCGCAACGGCAAACCGCAGCCCGAACCCGAACTCGCCACCGTCGGCGCGGGCGAGGACATGCTGGAGAACGCCAGCCAGAAGACCGCGGTGCTGAATCTGCGCGCCATCCCGGACAGCCCGCCGCCCGCGGAGCTGGAGCAGACGCCGACCGCCTGGCACACCGGTGGTCTGGCCGCGCTGCTGCGTGGCGACGGCTCGATGGACGACGCTGTGACCCGCTGGCCCGGAGGCAATTTCACGGTGCTGCCGCTCGGTGCCGCGGACGGGCAAACCGTGGACCTGCTGGCCTCCGGCCGGTTCGACGCGGTGCTGCGCGCGGCCAAGGACCGGTACGACCACGTGCTGGTGGACACCGCCGCGCCCACCGCAACGGCGGATGCGCTCGCGGTGGCGGCGAAGTGCGCGAGCACCGTCGGCGTAGTGGTGCTGCGCGAGGCGCGTTCCGATCGAGCCGAGGCCGCGCTTGCTGCGCTGACCGGGGCCGGGGCCACGCTGACCGGGATCGTCGCGGTCGATTCCGCGCGCGGCTGGTGGCGGCGGCTCACCGGGCGCGGCGGCAACCGCGCCGCGCCCGCGCCGGAATCCGGGCAGGAGGAGTGAGTGGCCTACGACGACGGCACCTGCTGGCCGCTACGCTCGGCGCGGCCGCAGTGCCGCTGGCCGCCTGCGAAACGGAGTTGCCCGCCCGCACCGGGCCGGTGAACGCGACCGTGCGTAATGTGCGCGAGTTCGGCGCCGTCGGCGACGGCAAGGCCGACGACACCGCCGCGCTGGCCGCGGCCGGTAGGACCGACGGCGCGCCCCTGGTGCTGTATCTGCCCGCGGGCTGCTACAAGGTCACCGCGTGGCCCGACCTGCCGGACTACGCCGTCGTCTACGGCGACGGCGCCGACGCCACCACCGTCTTCTGCGACAGCGACACCACGCTGATCACACTGCAAGGCAGGCAGCGGGTCCGGTTCTCCCGCTTGGGTTTCTACCTCACCGGCCCGGCCGCGACGGCGGTGCGGCTGAGCGGGTGCTTCCGGTGCAGCTTCGACCAGGTGCTGATTCGCGGCAACCACCTGAGCGACAACTATCCGCGCTACGCCGCGCAGCGCGGCGTCGTGCTGGAGAACAACACCGGTGGTACGTCGTTCATCGATTGCGACATCAACAACTTCGGGGCCGGGCTGGTGACCTCGTGCATCCAGAATTATGTGACCTCCTCGAAGTTCACCAGCAACCGGATCGGCGTGCTCGGCACCGGCAACGACCACAACGCCGGGCTCTCCATCGCCAACAGCGAGTTCGTCTCCGACAACGATCCCGGCACCACCGACCGGCACATCCAGATCGACGGCGCCGCCAACAACTGGTGGATCACCAACGCCTGGTTCGAGGGCGCCGAGGTGGCGGTGCAGGTGGGCGCGGCCGGGCGGGGTGGGCCGTCGCAGTTCGGCATGGTGAACTGCAAGGCGTCCGCGCGCTCGGTGGTGCTCGACCTGATCCATTGCCGGCAGCCGTATCTCGCCAATATCGCCTTCGACCCGGACCCCGGGCGCAGGCCGGTGGAATTGCGCATCGATCCCGAACACTGCCCGGAGGGCACCGCGGTCAATCTGATCTCCAGCGCGGGCGAGGACATCGGCGCCGCGGTCTTCCCGGAGCACTGGCAGGTGATCGGCCGCGGTCGCACGCACCGGCCGACCTTCACCGGCACCGTGACCGCGCAGGGCAGCGGTGACGGCGAGATCCTGCGGGCCAGGGCCGCTGACGGCGCCGCAGTGGCGTCGGTGCTGGCCAGTGGCGCCTACGTCTCCGATCGCGCGGACGCCGGTGTGGTGCTGCGGGATTCCGACGGCGGATACTGGCGCCTGGTGGTCTCGCCGACCGGTGCGGTGAGCACCGCGCCGCTGGGCAAGGATCGGCCGGCGCGCTGAGATGACCGTGCCGTCCCCGAACCGTCCCGACACCGCGCCCTCCCCGAGGCCGCGGTGGGTGCGCCGGTGGGCAGCGCTACTGGGCGGGCTGCTGGTGGTGGGCGCGCTCGCGGTGGCCGGGCTGCCGGTGTTCGTGTACCCGCAGGTGGATCCGCTGCGCCCGGCCGACGCCATCGTGGTGCTCGGCGGCACCCCGTACGAGCGGTTCGACATCGGGCTCGACCTGGCCGAGCGCGGTTACGCCCCGGAACTGGTCATCTCCGCCTCCACCGGCTTGGACGACCCGGCCATGGCCCGTTACTGCGACGGTGAATTCCCCTTCCGTGTCTCCTGTTTCGAACCGAACCCGTGGACCACACAGGGTGAGGCGCAGGAGGTCCGGCGCCGGGCCGCCGCACAGCACTGGCAGCACATCATCGTGGTGACCTTCACCCCGCACGTGTCGCGGGCGCGTTACATCGTCGGCAAGTGTTTCGACGGCGAACTCACCATGGTCGCCAGCCCCAGCCGGACCGATCTGCCGTTCATCGCCTGGATGTACGTGCGCCAGAGCGCCGGATATCTCAAGGCCGTCACCGAGTTCGGCTGCTGAGCCGGGAAGGAGCGAGCGTGATCACCGATTTCACGCGAAGCAACGCCGCCCAGGCGCGGCTGCACGAGCTGGTGCCCGGCGGCGCGCACACCTACGCCAGGGGGGCCGACCAATACCCCGAGGGCATGGCTCCGGTGCTGGTGCGCGGCTCCGGATGCCGGGTGACCGACTGCGACGGCAACGAATTCGTCGAGTACGGCATGGGATTGCGCGCCGTCACGCTCGGCCACGGCTACCGCCCGGTGGTCGAGGCGGTGGCCGCCGCCATCGCCGAGGGCGGCAACTTCTCCCGGCCGACCGTGCTGGAACTGGCCGCTGCCGAGGACTTCCTGAACCTGGTACCCACCGCCGACATGGTCAAATTCGGCAAGAACGGCTCGGACGCCACCACCGCCGCCGTGCGGCTGGCTCGCGCCGTCACCGGCCGGGTCACGGTCGCCGCGTGCGCGCAGCCGTTCTTCTCGGTGGACGACTGGTTCATCGGCACCACCGCCATGTCCGCGGGCATTCCGGAGCCGGGCACCGTGTCCTTCCCGTACGGCGATCTCGCCGCACTGGAAGCGGTGCTGGCCGAGCACGAGGTCGCCTGCGTGATCATGGAAGCCGCGACCGCGCTGCACGAACCGCCGCCGGGCTATCTGCCCGGGGTGCGCATGCTGTGCGACCGATACGGCGCGCTACTGGTATTCGACGAGATGATCACCGGGTTCCGCTGGGCAGCGGGCGGCGCGCAGCAGGTGTACGGGGTCGCGCCCGACCTCTCCTGCTGGGGTAAGGCCATGGGCAACGGCTTCCCGCTCTCGGCGCTGGCCGGGAAACGCGCATACATGGAGCGCGGCGGGCTACGCACCGACGACCCGCGCGTCTTCCTGCTGTCCACCACGCATGGCCCGGAAACCGGTGCGCTGGCGGCTTTTCGGGCCGTAGTGCACGCCTACGCCACCACCGACCCGGTCGGCCGGATGGAACACGCGGGGCGCAGGCTGCGTGCCGGGTTCGAGGAGATCACCGCCGAACTCGGCATCGCCGAGCACCTGCGGGTCACCGGGCGGCCCTCCTGCCTGATCTTCCAGACCTGCGACCCGCAGGGCCGGTCGTCGCAGGAGTTCCGCACCCTGTTTCTGCGGGAACTGTTGCGCCGCGGCGTCCTCGGGCAGTCGTTCGTCACCTCCGCCGCGCACACCGACACCGATATCGACCACACCGTGGACGCCTGCCGCGGCGCCGCCACCGTCTACGCGCGGGCACTGGACCACGGCGGGGTGGACGGCTTTCTGGAGGGCCGCCCGGTCGCCCCCGCGCTGCGCGCGTACGCCGCGCCGCGCCGACTCACGGAGTTGGTCCGATGACACCTCCCGACTCCCGTCCAGCGTCTGCAAGAGAAAGGGTGCAGGAGTGAACGAGCCCCGGATAGCGTTGGTACACGAGCGGTTCACCGAGTACGGTGGCTCCGAGGCCGTGGTGGGCGAATTCGCCCGCACCTGGCCGCAGGCGCGAGTCTTCGCCCCGATCGTGGACCCGACCGCCGCGCCCGCCATCGCCCACCCACCGTGGGACGCCGTGGAAACCACCTGGCTCTCCCGCGCCCATACCGCCACCGGCCGCCGTTCGCACGCCCCACTGCTGCCGCTGGTGCCGCGCGCGCTGCGCACACTGCCGCTGCGCGACGGGTTCGACGCGGTGGTGGTGAGCCACCACGCCTTCGCCGTGCAGGCGGCGCTCGCCACCGACGCCCCGGTGGTCGCCTACGTGCACAGCCCGGCCCGCTGGGCCTGGGAACCCGCCTTCCGCGCCAGGGAGGGGGGCGGTCTTGTGGGCCGGGCCGCGCTGGCCGCGCTCGGCGTGCTGGCCAAACGCTGCGAACTCACCGCCGCGCCCCGCCTCACCCGGGTGGTGGCCAACTCCCACGCCGTCGCCGAGCGGGTGCGCGACTGGTGGGGCCTGCCCGCCACGGTGATCAATCCGCCGGTGCGCCTGGACCGTTTCGCCCCCGACCCCTCCGTCCCCCGTGCAGACTTCCTGCTCTTCGCCGGACGCCTGGTGCCGTATAAGCGGCCGGACCTCGCGATCCGCATCGCGCAGCGCATCGGCAGCCGCCTGGTGATAGTCGGCGACGGCCGCTACCGCCGCCAACTGGAGGCCATGGCCGGACCGGAGACCACCTTCCTCGGCGCCGCCCCGGATGACGTGCTGGTGGACGTGTACCGCCGGTGCCGCGCCCTGCTCATGCCGGGGGTCGAAGACTTCGGCATCGTGCCGGTGGAAGCCATGGCCTGCGGCGCCCCGGTGCTCGCGGTGGGGGAGGGCGGCGCGCTGGACACCGTGGTCCCCGGCCTGAGCGGCGCCCACGTGCCCGCGGGTGACGACGACGCCGTGATCGAGGGGTTCGCCGAGGTACTGCGCAGCCACGACGCCGCCGCCTACGACCCAGCGGTGGTCCGCGCGCACGCGGAATCGTTCGGCCCGGAGGCCTTCCGCGCCCGGATGGCGGCGGTGGTGGACGAGGTGCTCGCGCCCGCCTGAAACCGATGCCGCCCTTTCGTGGTTGCAGCCGAGGCGGGCCGCAGTAACAGCGGAGCCGCCACCATATTCGTTTCGCGATCGACCGCGGCCTCACGCCCGAACGG
The DNA here is from genome assembly GCF_052545115.1 of Nocardia glycosmidis. NCBI lineage: Bacteria > Bacillati > Actinomycetota > Actinomycetes > Mycobacteriales > Nocardiaceae > Nocardia > Nocardia glycosmidis. The sequence goes on from NZ_JBQWRH010000035.1 coordinate 25,124, forward strand.
CAGAGCTTCAAAGACGACGCATTTTCGTGGCTGGCCCCTCTGGGCTGACTCCGCGGAATCTGTCCACCTGCGCCCTGTCTTTGTCGGGCCGAACCAGGCCCGCCGTACAGTTGGCGGCCGGATGCGGGCGTAGGTGTCTCGAGTGGCTTACTCTCTGGGCTCAGCGTTGGATTGGCCCGGACGGGTTGCCGCCGGTTCACGACGAGCGAGGTGGTGGTACTGCCATGGTCGACGGTGCTGTTTCCGGGGGTGCCGATCAGTGGCCGGGTAAGCGACGACTGCTGGCGGTCCTGCTGGCGATGGCGATGTTCGTCCTCGTCGTCGACACCTCGTTGATGAACGTGTCGATCTCGGCGGTGGTGCGCGACCTCGACACCACCGTCAGCGGCGTGCAGTCCGCGATCGCACTCGAGGCGTTGGTGTCGGCGGCCTTCATCCTGATCGGCAGCAAAGTCGGGGATCTGATCGGCCGCAAACGCGCCTACGTGCTGGGCCTGCTCGGCTACGCGACCGGTGCGGCCGCGATGACGTTCGCGCAGAGTCTGACAGCGGTGATCGTGCTGTGGGCGGTGGTCGGTGGCATCGGTGCGTCCCTGCTGTTGCCTGCCATGCAGTCTCTGGTGCACGGCAACTTCCAAGGGGCCGCGCAGAAGAAGGTGTATGCACTCGTCGGCGCGGCGGCCGCGATCGCCGCCGCCGTGGGACCGCTGCTCGGTGGCTTCGTCACGACCTACCTGTCGTGGCGCGTCGGGTTCGCGCTCGAGGTGGTGATCATCGCCGTCGTCCTGTCCGGTATCGGCCTCGTCCGCGACGCGCCGTACACGGGGGCGAGAGGTCTGGATGTGGTCGGTGCCGTGCTGTCGGTCGTGGGCATGGGTGGCATCGTGCTGGGAATCCTGGTGTGGCAGGAGGGGAACGAGGCCATCGCGGCCTTCCTGGTGGTCGGTGCGGCAGCGTTGATCGGGCTTGTGTACTGGCTGATCCGCCGCAAGCGTCGGGAGGAACCCGCGCTGATGGACCCGGACCTGTTCCGGTCCAAGGTGTTCCGGCTCGGGGTCACAGGGCAGATGCTCCAGCAGATCGCCTTGGGTGGCACGATGATCGCACTGCCGATCTACCTGCAGATGGTGCTCGAGTACAACGCGATGCAGGCGGGGCTGTCCCTCGCTCCGCTGTCGCTGAGCATGTTCGCCGTCGCGCTGCTCGCGGGAAAGAAGGCAGGCGCCCGGCGTCCGGCCGCGATCATCCGGTGGGGGTTCGTCCTCGTCACCATCGGTGTCGCGGTGCTCGTCCCGCTGGTGCCCCGCGCGGAGTTCGGGTGGGCACTGCTGGCACCGCTCGTCGTCGCCGGCGCGGGCCTGGGCCTGCTCGTCTCGCAGCTGAACAACTACACGCTCGCGCCGATCTCCGAGGAACGGGTCAGCGAAGCCGCGGGCACCAACTCTGCCGCCGGGTCGTTCGGGCTCTCGTTCGGTCTGGCGTTCGCCGGCGCCGTCCTGCTGGCCACGCTGTCGCTCACCTTCACCGCGATGGCGAAGTCGAGCGACGTGCTCCCACCCGCCGAGCAGGAGCACGTGGCGCAGGTCCTCGAGGACGACGCGCAGGTCCTGAGCAACACCGAACTCGAGTCGCTGCTCGCCGGTCAGCCCCCCGCGATCCGTGAGGAGATCGTCCGGATCAACACCGACGCACGGCCTCTCGCGCTGCAGGCGGCGCTGCTCGTGCCGATCCTGGCCGGACTGCTCGGACTGCTCAATTCGTTCCGGATGATGCGCGAACCCGACACACCGCCCGCAGCACTGGGCACCACGCCCGGGCTGCTCTGACATCCCCGACATTCGGACGCCGACCGAACACATCCCTCCCCAGCGGACCGGCCACGCACGCTGACCACACCCACCCAGCCTCAGCGTGGCGATAGGCGACGAACCGGGAATTCAGGCGCCGACAGCCGATCCGGCGCCCGCGCTCGGACGGCCAGGTGGCCGGGTCGCCGTCGATGAGTACTCCATGGGCTTGATCACCGCCTACTGCAAGACCGGAAGCGA
>NZ_JBQWRH010000036.1:0-16738 GCF_052545115.1 Nocardia glycosmidis
CCGGGGATGGCGGCTCTCGGAGCAGGAGGAAGATCTGGCCGTCCTCGGTGATCACGTCATCGACCGCTAGACGGTATGAAGGCCCACTGAGTTTGGGGGCCGGAGGCAGTCCATGGCCATTGACATGGCCAGTGTTGGGTGCCTCCCTTCTCCCGCAGCAGGATCACTGATTGGACCGTTCGAGATCTCGAGGCCGCAACGCCAGCGCACCGCCGCAGCGGCACGCGGTTTCGATGTGCAGGCGCAGCAACAGTGTGTCCAGTTCCGGATCGTTGCCGGTGGTGGCGGCGACCTGGACGAGGTCGGCGAGGATTCCCGTGGGCAACGCGTGCCGGGCGGGGCCCTGGTTCCCGGGCTTGTCCAACTGGGCGGCGGGATTGTCTCGGGGGTCGATGAGCCGTTCGCGTTCGGCGTGTTTGTAGAGCCGCCGCAGGGCACAGACGACGTGGCGGGCGGTCTCACTGCCGTTCTGGTCGGTGCGGCGGACGATTCGTCCGAGCCTGATCGTTTCGACCAACCCCGCCAACTGGGCGGTTGTCGGCTCGAGGTTTGCCATTGGCAGCGCGGGCGCTGCCCGGGAGGAGCGGTCGCCGCGGATATGTGCGGGTCACAGATTGGTGTGCGGCGGGGGAGGATCTGCTGAGGGTGATTACTTCGACGGCCTTGCCCCGCTCATCACCGGCGAGAGATAGTCGAATCCTGTGGTGGCCGAGCGAATCCGGTTCCGCTCTACGGTACCGCCGACAGCGGGCTCCTCGATCACGAGACACCCAGGCAGTGCGGCGGCTCAGCCGCGCAGCGGCACGCCCGGCTCATCACCGCGCTCGCCGGCCAGGACTGAAAGTTGCCGTCACGGGCCTCATCAACCTGCGGATAGTCCGGATTGGCTGAGCCGCAGACCAGATACACAGTCCCATTGGGCAGATTCACTGAGCCTGGACCAGATTCACTGAGACAAGACACCGAGGACTCCGCCCGCGTGGGGTCGACCCCACCAGATGCCGGAGAGTTGAGCCGCGCTCATGCGCCCGTCCCGCCGCCGGAACGGCGGTCGGCCGCCAGGAAGATCGGGAGCTGGTTACCGGGGATCGGGGTCTCGCCACCCGGCGCCGTCGCGTCACTATGACGCTCGGAGCTGAACAGTGGTTCGCCCGGCGTCGGCAGCGCCGGCCGGGGCCACTCCGCCGGGTTCACCGGCTCGTCCATGTGGACGACGGTCGGCTGGGTGAGTTCGGGTGAATCGGTCATGGGCGTCCTTACCCTGAAATCGGTGGCGTGAGCTGTAGTTCCGTGCAGCGTAGCGGTGGCCACCGACTTCCTTCCCCCAACCTGGCGCGGCAAGACTGGGCTTGGAGTGCTTGAACAGATCCTGCTCGGTCCCCACGACCGATACGGATTCGACACCTATCTAGGTCCCCAGCGCTAGGGTGCGTCCTCAAAGTTGGTGGGGCTGACGTACGTTGATTCTCGGTCGTGGTGCGTAGGCACAAGTTCCCGTGGTGGGCCGGCCACCAAGAGCCATCTGGCCTGCGACGGGCTCGGCCGCCCACTGGACGTGGTGTTGACCGCGGGCAATGTCAACGACCGCACCATGGTTCACCCAGGTCCTGGCCGGGATCTGGATGCCAAGCCCGGGTCGGGGCCGGACGCGGACACGACCCCGGCGGGTCTTGGCAGGGCTCCTCCACGCCGCCTCTTCCGGCAGCCAGCCGAGCCCGGACGCCTTTCAATACTGCTCGGAATTATGCTGCAAGGTGATGCGTCCACATCGGTGATCGCGCTGCAATCAGCTGGTGGCGCCGACGGCCCGGTTGGACGTGCGGATGCTACGGCGCTCGTCGACGCAGGATGCCCCGGGGCCGAGTAACCGGCCCCAGGGCATCCGGACCGAGAGCAGGCAGAGCCGGCCTCCCGGCCGTCCGCTGCCCGGTTACGGCGAGGAACCGCCGCGTCGGAGGTTCATTCATGCGGGCAGGGCGTCGAACGAGTCGTTGTGGAGGACCTGGTCTGCGTGCCTGCGCAGCATCGTCGAGAACATCCGGTCGCCGCGTTCGGTCTGCTCGACCTGGACCGAAGCGACGAGTGTGACGACGAAACCCGCGAACGCCTGTGCTCGATAGGCGGTCAGGCAGTCGTCCCAGGAGAACCCGTCCACTCCTCCGGAACGCAGGGCATCGTGGTACTCGCGAAGCAGATCCCGTTCGTTCGCGTGGCGATCGGACTCGGTCAGGCTGTTGCCCAGAAAGTAGCTCACGTCCGCGACCGGCGGCCCAGGCATGATCCCCTGCCAGTCGACCACAACGAGCGGATCCGCGGTGTCGCCGGGGCGAAACAGCATGTTGTCCAACCGATAGTCACAGTGCCACAGGCACTGCGATCGGAGCGACGACAGCCAGCGTGGGAACGCTTCGACGAAGCGGTCTCCGATTTCCAGGTGCTCGGGCGCGACCAGATCTGCGTAGCGGGCGCGAACCGCTGCCTGCAGGGCGGGCAGATTCGCACCGAGCTGACCCCAGAACGCTGCGGGATCCCGCTGCCAGGGAAGCCCGAGGATGTCTTTCCGCCCCCACGACGAAGCGTGCAGAGCAGCAGCCTGCCGCACAGCCACTGCAGCGCTCGTCGTCGTGGCCCCGGTGAGCTGATCCTGCATTTCGACCGGATCGATGTCCTCTAGGAGCAGGATGAACTCCCGCTCATCCGGGGACACGTCCGCGTGATAACACCTGGGTGTGCGAACGGTCAGCTCGTGCGCGACATCCCGGTAGAAGTCGACCTCCACTGCGTAGAGACGCGCGCCGCGGGCGAACTCCAGACTCGCGGGATCCTTCGACGGAAGTTTCGCCACCAGACTGTGCGGAGCTTCCCCGAGGTCACCGGCGTAGGTGGGAACAAGGCGGTGACACTCGCCGATCTGCCCGGTTCCGATCTTCTCGGTGCGCAGGTCGACGACCGCCCCGCCTGCGGGCAGAGCCGAGTGGCGCAGCACCTCTGTGAGCCACTCCGGGGTCATTGCCTCTGTGCTGTAGACCGGCGTGGCACTACTCACCGGTTTTGGGGGAATCATCGATGAATCTCCTTGATACTCAGGTTCTTACATAACCGGTCCGGTTCTGTTGCCGGACCGAATCAGTGGAACGGATCCGGAACGGACGCTCAGGCCCGAGCCGTCGCGTATTCCTTTACGACGGGGGCGAGTTCGTCGGGAGTGACGCCGTGCAGAATGACCCCGTCCACCCCGAGGTCGAACTGGTGACGGATGCCGGCGGCACACTCGGCGGGGGTGCCGGTCGCCGAGGAGGCGAGCCACTCATCCGGCAGCAACGTCGCGACATGCTCCAGCTGCTCGTCGGTGGCGGCACCGTCGAACAGGCCACGGAAGCCCGCGACAATCGGGTCATCCCGGAAACGTTGCAGCAGTGCAGGATCCCAGCCGTTGGTACCCACCATCAGATCTCCGTACATCTGCAGATAGGTGGCCAGGCGGCCGACCATCTTGCGCCGCCGCTCGGCCTCGGGCACATGGTCACCGATGGTGGCCAGGCAGGCCCAGACCCGCACTGACTCAGGGTCGCGTCCCGCCCGTTCCGCGGAAAGTTTGACGAGATCGACGCAGCGGCTGGTCGTCTCGTCGGTGAAGAAGGTGTGCAGCACGACCGTGTCGAACGCGCGGCCTGCGAGTTCGAGTGTTCGCGGACCGAACGCCACGATCCCGAGCGGGATGTCCTCGTCGAAGGTCGGATCGAGCGTGAGCAGTTTGTGGTCTCCGGCGGGGCCGGAGTGATTCACGACGGTCTCGCCGTGCCACAACCTGCGCATCAGGCCCGCGAAGTCCTCCAACTCGGCTGTGGTGATCGCCGGCAGGCCGAACCTGTCGTACATGACCTTCGCGCCCCGCCCGAGTCCGAGGGTGAACCGCCCCCCTGTCAGCCGGTGCATCGTCGTCGCGAAGGACGCGGTGACCAGGGGATGACGAGTATTGCTATTGGTCGCCGCGGTGACAATCTCCAGCGAGTTGCTCACAGCACCAGCAGCCCCGCAGAGGGTGGCCGCCTCCTTGATGTTCCACCGCTCCGAGATGAAAGCCGATCCCAACCCGAGTTCTTCAGCCCGCACCACCTCGTCGATCAGGTCACGTGGTGAGCGAGGCGCTCCGGCGAGCAGGTAACAGCCGAGCTCGGGGTAAGCGAGACGGCCGGTCGATGAGATGTCCTGCATTTCTTACTCCTGACGATGCGAGACGGGAAACGGAAAAGGAGATGTCCACTGCACCGGCCTGGAGAGGGTCAGCGCTTCCTACTGACCTCGACCGAAGGCCAGCGCTCGGAACGACGGTGCTGATCGGAGTCCGCGCTGAGACGACACTCAACCTCGAACGGACAGGGCGCCGCCGCGCAGATACTCGAGAAGATGCAGCAAGATGCCCTTCGCGGACTCGCGATCCCGGACATCACAAAGCTGGACCGGGGTGGCAGGTGACAGATCCAATGCGTGGCGGACTTCGTTCTCCTCGTAAATATCCGCGCCCTCGAAACAGTTGACCCCCACAACAAAGGGGATCCGCCGCGATTCGAAGTAGTCCACCGCAGGGAAGCAGGCATCGATACGGCGGGTATCGGCCAGCACGACAGCGCCGAGCGCACCGACCGACAATTCGCGCCACATGAACCAGAACCGGTCCTGCCCGGGGGTACCGAACAGGTAGACAACCACCTTCGGACTGATCGTGATACGACCGAAGTCCAGCGCCACCGTCGTCGTCGACTTCGCCTCCACACCGGTCAGATCATCGACCGCAGCGCCGATCTCGGACAGTCGCTCCTCCGTCCGAAACGGCGCGACTTCACTGAGGGTGCCCACCAAAGTGGTTTTCCCGACCCCGAAGCCGCCCGCGATCAGTATCTTGGCGACATGCATCTCACCGAGTGCGGGGTTTGCGTCGTGATCAGAGTCGGCGTATGCCATCGATTACCGCCTGCAGGAGTTCTGGGTCCGGTCCGCTCGCTGTCGGCGTCGGAGTTCTGAAAATGAGGTAGCCGGAGTCGATCAGATCGCTGATGAGCACCTTCACCGCGGCCAGCAGCAGGTTCAGGTACGCGGCCAGCTCGACGATCGACTGTGGTTTGCCCTGGCACAGCCTGACGATCTCAGCACCCTCGCGGTCCAGTGTCGCCGTGTCGCGCTCGGTCCGGATCGCGACGACAAGTGTGAGCATGTCGAGATTGTGCAGATCCCGGCCGGCTCGCCCGCGCGTCACCGCGAACGGGCGGACCAACGGCCCGGGGTCCTCTTCGTACGGCCACGAGCGGCTCGTATCCCGGTTCACGGCATCGCGGCGGTATACGACGCTCCCGGCATGCCCCGCGGCACCGCAGATAGCTGCGCGCCAACTTGTCCGACGATTACGTTCATCTCGTAGGCGACCAGACCGAGGTCGGCATCGATGGCCGTCAGTAGTGCCAGACACGTCCCCTGCCCAGCCTCGATCACCACCAGGTAACCGCCTCCGAGCTCGACCACCGTCTGCCGCAGCGCTCCTTTACCGAAACGTGTGCCGACACCGCGCGCCAAGCTGTGCAGCGCCGAAGCGATTGCCGCCAGCTGTTCGGCGTCCTCCCGCCCGAACTGCGACGAGCAGGCCAACGGAAGACCGTCCGCGGACAGGACCACCGCGTATTCCGATCCCGGGACGCGATCGATGAGTCCATTGAGCAGCCAGTCGAGCGAGCTGCCCCGATTCCGGCCGATTGTCTGATCATTCATGCTGTTCCGCCTCGCTTGTCACTGTTGAGATTGCGATCCAGAGTTCTCTCGCGCCTGCCGCGTTCCCCGCTGGAAAGCCGACATCGAACTGCGCACGGCGTTCGCGGGCCTGTTGGCCTCGGATTCGGGCGGGGCAAGATCGTGCTCAGGCACCCGCAGTTCGGGTACCAGATGGGTCTGCTTCTGCCGTCGTTGGAGCGGAGCTCGCGTGCTCCCGGGATGCGGATTCCGCCCGCCGCCCACCTCACCCGCACCGGGCAGGTGCCGATTCGAGTCCGGAGTGGGCGGTACGTCGAGGTAGGGCATCGCCAAGTGTCCCGTCGAAATGGGCGACCGTCGTGGTGCGGCCTGCCCGCTCGGGTAGAAGGTGACCGGATCGGGGGCAGCTTGAACGATCGCCCGCCGGTCGAGTGGTGCGGAGATCTCTCCCACCACGGGTTCCTGCATACTGGTACCGAAATCGAGCCGCTCCGCGGGGATCAACACGATCGCCCGTACCCCGCCGTAGGCGGATTCCTGAAGCCGAACGGTTATTCCGTGCCTGCGCGCCAGGCGACCCACGACGAACAATCCGAGGCTCCGGTTTCCGGACAGCGCCATCTCCTGGAAGTCCGGCGGATGGAGCAGCAGCGCGTTGATGCGCTCACGGTCGGCGTACTCCAGTCCGAGACCTTGGTCCTCGATCTCTACCGCCACTCCGCGTCCGACCTCGTTGGCGTGGACGGCCACCGGCGACTGCGGCGGCGAGAAGGACGTCGCGTTGTCGATCAGCTCGGCGAACAGATGCGTGAGGTCGGCGACGGCGCTGCCGAGTACCCGGACAGCGGGTAGCCGGATCGCAGTGACGCGAGTGAAGTCTTCGGCCTCCGAGGCCGCACTCCGCACGATCTGCTCCAGCTCCACCGAATCTCGCCACCGGCGCGCAGGCTGGGATCCACCGAGGATGAGCAGGTTCTCTGCGTTCCGGCGCGCACGGGTCGCGAGATGGTCCAGCCGAAAAAGCAGTTCCAGATGTTCGGGGTCGTCTTGCTTCGATTCGGCCAGATCCAGTACGTCCAGCTGCCGTCGAACAATGACCTGGCTCCGAAAGGCGATGTCGACGAATACCTTATTGAATCCGTCCCTGGTCCGCGACTCGGCTGCTGCCGCCGCCATCGCGGTGCGCTGCGCCGCGCTGAACGCCTCCGCAACCTGCCCGATCTCGTCGGACCCGGGATCCAACACCGCGACCTCGGCATCGACGTCGACGTCTTCGCCGTCGTTGATCCGCTGGATGATCGACGGCAGGATCTCGTTCGCCAGTTCGAGACTTCGTGTTCGCAGGGAGCGCAACCGGCGGACCAGGCCGCCGGCCAGTCGAAGCGCCAGCGCCAGAGCCGCGACCGACACCAAGGTGATCATCACACCGAAAGCGATGGACCGGAACTGCGAGCGCTCCGCGGTATCGGCAACGATGCTGTTCGCGTAGTTCGCGTGCGCTTCAAAGGTCGCGACCAGTTCTGTGTCCAGCCGCTGGTCGGCATCGCGCCACGCGTTGAGGGCGACCGGGGTGGTCCCGGTGTCGGCCAGCCCACGGTACGCCTCAGTGAGCAGACGCCAATCGTCTCCGGTGGTCACCTGTTGCCATCGGGATGCGGTGACTTCGGTCAGCCGGGGTTGCACCCAGGAGAGCTGTTGCCGGTACGCGCCGACCAGTTCGGACACCTTCCGCTGCTGTTCGGCGTCGAGCCTGCCTGATCCAGCCACTGCGGCCGCCGCGATGCCCGAAGCCCGAGAGTGCAGGTCGGCCACCTGCAAAACATTTGCGGCGACCACTTCCTCGACCGCGGCAGCTGGATCCGGGTTGTGTCGTCCGAGGCCGTCCAGGCCCACCGTGAGGGCGAAGACGAACTGCGTATAGGTCTCGTCGATTTCGGCCATGGTCGCCCGGCCCGAGTCGATGTTCTGCCGCAGCATCGGCAGCCGCGTAGCGGCGGCGTAGAAGAGCGCGTTCGACTTCTCTACCGCTCGAGGATTCAGTTCGTCGAGCCGCCTTGCCAGCGCGGCGATCCCGGCGATCCCGGCATCGGTGGCCACCCGCCGCGCCTGCAGATCGGCCACCGTCGCCGGAGTTCCCTCGGCCACCGCGAAACTGGCGGATCGTTCCGCTTGCACCGCCTCAGTGAACCTGGCGCCCGGACCGATTTGGTCGGTCAAGTAGTCCGACCACTTGGACGCGTTCCTGGCCTCCGCGAAGAGGCTTATTACCGCCACGGCTCCGACAGTGCACAAGATCACGCAAGGGACAACCGCGACTGCCATGACCTGGCGGCGGATACTCCGTCCCCGCAGCATGGCCCACACCCTCATCAGGCGGCCAGCGTGGTCGCTCGGTATGTCCGACACTTTTGGCGCTGACAACACATCTCGTGTCGATGTCGGCAAATGATGGGACAACCGAGCTCCTTGCATCGACCACTGTTGCACCGCAACAAGATCACACGAAATTATACTGTTTGATATATTAGACCTGCGATGGTCGGAGACATTAACGGAGCGACCCGAACGTGTCAATGAAGAACTCCGCGGCATCGCGGCATACGCAGAATCCACACCGAGCACCCCGGCAGACCGGCGATCACGTAGGCAGCCAGCCGTCCCTGCCGATTCGCTGCGTCGGCCAACGGGATCGGCGTCGACTGCCGCTCACCGAGTCCTACTTCTCCACCACATCGCCAACGGCATAGATGCGCGGCGCGGACGTGCGCAGCCGATCATCGACCTGTCCGGATGGTCACTGAAGTACTTCCCGCCGCAGCTGGTCCGTCAGGCGAATTCCTTACTGCGGCACAACGTTCTGTTCGGCTCCGACTATCCGGTGATCCGGTGCTGACCCCGGATCACCGGCCGAGCGACTCGACCAACTGGAGTTCTCCGACGAGAACCGTCCTCTGCTGCTCAAGGAGAACGCAGTGTGACTGCTCGGCTTGCGCGGCGTGGCGCGATGATCCGCCGCGGCATGCCCTCGTGCGGGCTCGGTGCGGACCACCTGGCGCTGCGGGAGCTCGCCCGTGCCGTCTCGACGGAGGGCATCGCACCCCATGCCGCGAAAGCGAATGAGCACGAAGAGTTTCCGCGCGACTCGCTTCGCTGGCCGTGGGAACGATCAACAATTTCCCCGCCCGTCCGTCACTTCCCCGGCTTCGCCCCTAGTGCCGCGTCGATGCCACCGATATCCGTGATGATCCACGCGTTTCGGCTGTCGACGCTGAGGCTGTAGGTCGCGGTTGACTGGATGCCTCTGGGAGCTTGGCTGTTTTTTGTCAGGACACTGACGAAGCAATCGATCTGATAGATCCCGTTCGATTCCGAGCGAACCTTGGCCGCAATCGGTTTCGCCGTCGAGCTCCACTGTAGCGGCATGATGATCTGCTCCATCGATGACGCGGCCTGCGTCAACCGGTTCGACAGTTCGGGAGTGGTCCCCTTGACCAATCGCCCACGCCACGTCGCCAGATCTTGGAAGTTCATGTCCGCGGCACCCGTCGCGTAGTCGAGTGCGACCTGTTCGGCATGCATTCGTTCCGCTGCCGCAGCGTTCACGTGGCCGAGATCGGTCGCTTTCCCGTGTAGCTGCCAGCCGAGCACGGCAATCGCCGCGACCATCACGGCGCAGAGAAGTCCCGCGGCGATGGTCTTCAGTTTGATCGCCGAATCTCCGGCATTCCGACCATGGTTGATCGCCGCACGCACGACGGACGAGTGCTTGTTTCGCTGCTGTCTTTTGTTCCAGTCGGCTTCGGTTTCGGTCGAATCGTCGTCCACCGCTGCGTCTTCCGACAACACCGATTGACTGCTCATAAGAATCACTCTCTCCGAGAAACTATTTCCAATTGATTTCTTCCACGACGGGGAAGCGCCGACCCTACCTCCCGGGAGAGCGGATGTGGATGGCAACGCTGTCGCCTGATTCCGTTGCGGCGAGGGAATTTTCGAATAGCTGTGCCACGCTGACGGTCGTCATCGAAGATGCTCCCGCTCGTGCTGCGGGCAGCAAATCCAAGCCGAGGGTTGCGAGATCGGCCGAATTGTGGTCGAGGAACAGCTGTAGCTCCGACAGGACCGGCGACGCGCCGTCTCTGATGCCGTCTCTCATCGGAGCGTTTTCGACCGCGAAGCGTATTGCATCCGAAACATCGCTCAAACTTCTTCCGAGCGCGGGTGCATCGCGCCCGGTATCCACCAGGCTGCCCGGCAACCACGCACTGTCCCGCAGCAGTGGCTGCACGGTGTTCAGCAGCTTGGTGAGATCATCGGCCCGGCGAGAAATGGTTACAGCCAGCAACTCACCGGCGTGGGAGAGATTCCCGAGAATCCTCGTATCCTCGGGCAGCGCGACATCCATTTCGTGGAATATGTCACGGATCCGCTCGGGTTCGATCTGCTCCAGCATTCTGGTGAGCCGCGCAGACAGCTCTTTGAATGTCGTGGGGACGACAACTTTCGCAGCCGGGACGATGGCGCCGTCGGCCAGATAGGGCCCGGATCCGGTTTTTGGCACGACCGCCAGATAGCTCTCGCCGAGTGCGGACAGATTGTCAACGCGGAAATGGCTTTCGAGCGGGATGCGGTACTTCTCATCGTAATTCCACTCGATCGTGACGCCGTCCACCGACGAACGAATGTTCGAAACTTGGCCGATGCCGACCCCGTGCAGCAGTACGCGGCTTCCGACCACCAGGCCGTTGGTGTCGGGCACCTCCATGCTGGCAGTTCGAACATTGTTCAGAGCGCCGACCGGAAGTCCCAGCCGGTCCATATAGGAGAATGAAGCACCAGCGATGACGACCATCCCGGCAACGGACGCGAGCGTCTTGTTGATCATTTCGTCGCCCCCAGCATACGCAGCAGATTCTCCATATCACCGACGAGCTGGTCGCCCTGCGGCGACTCGACCGAGCGAATATTCACCGACGGATTCTGAACGAATGGCAACACCGCAGTACGCAGAAAATCAGCCACTTTACCCACGGTCGCGGGCGTGGTATCCCACATACCTCGGCCGAGCTCGGCGGTGCCGGCCAGCGACTCCAGCATGGGCACCATCCAGAAACCGCCCTCGAAAATACTGCCGATAGAAGGCACGATTTTGCTGACATGACTCCAGACGAATTGGAATGTCATTCGCCAGTATTTCAGGGCGGAGTCTTCGAACAGCACTTGTTGCAAGGTGGCGGATTTGTCGTCGATCGAGAGCGCCAGCTGGTCGATAGCGGTCAGGGTGCGGTCGATCGTGGCGGTGTTCTGCGCCAGGTCGTCGAGGTCACCAGCTACGATCGTCGCGAGTTTGCGCAGGTCGGCTACGGCGGGCAGGACCGCATTGATCCGCGACATCGTATCCTGGACCCGCTGGATGCTGCCGCCGTTGACGAAGTAGGCCAGCACCGCAAGAGTGTCCTCGAGTTGCGGTGGTGAGGTCGTCTGGCCGATCGGAATGTTTCCCGATGGTGGCAATGACGCGGTGTCCCGTCCGGATGGATTCTGGTCCAGTCCGATATAGGTGTCGCCGAGCAGCGTGTCCTGCCGGATCACCGCGTGCACGTTAGAGGGAACTCGCGCATCAGCGGAGATTCCCGCGGTGACGGTGACGTCCGAACCGGAGGCGTCGACCTTCTCGACCTGGCCGATGCGTAGCCCATCCATCATGACTTTCGCGCCGGTCGGCAGGTTCATGACGCTGGTGAAATGCAGGGTGATGTCGTAGCCGTCGCTGGCTCCGGATTGGAACGACGGCACATCATTCGGACCCAGCGAACACGATGTCGCAGTGAGAACCACGCCGCACAGCATGATCGCGCCCGCTCCTGTGGTGATTCGGTTGGACAGCCTCATCGGTCTCCCTTTGCCAGCACGAGGTCGAACAACCGCAAGCCCGCCACTTTGACGCTGGTACCGTCCGGCGTGCAGCTGCCCTCGATCGCGCTGTTGAGCACATCGCATATCTGCGGAGCAGCCGCGGAATCCAGTTCGACGGTCGGCGGCTGATAGACCATCGTCAGCCCGCCCGCACCGTCGGATTGCTGTCGCAGCACCGCGGCGATCGACGGAATGGATTCCAGCAGAGCGGCGATGTCCTTGGACCGAGTTGCGGCCAGATGGATCACGTCGGTCACGCCGCCGTGCATCAGCGGCCAGATCAGGTCACCGTAATTGCGCTGAATGCGGTAGAGCACGTTCACCACCCAGGACAGGCCGTTGGCCACATCGGTCAGACCTGGAAGCAGCCCGTAGGCGGCCGCGCGAATCGCCGTAGAAGCCTGGTCGAGAATCGAGCGGATGGTCGCCCAGCGCTGCAGCGCTTCCTCGGTCAGTGGCGCCATGTTCCGAATAGACGATCCCATATCGGCGATCAGCTGGTCCGGGGCCGACATAGCCGCCGCGGCATGGCGCATCAACGCATCGACATTCGGGCCGTTTCCGCGCAGGGCGTCGTCGAATCCGGCAACGGCTTGCTGGAAGCTTTGTTTGCCGTCGCTCGGCGACATCGCGTCGATGAAATCGGCTGCGGAGCCCGCGATCTCGGAAATGCTCTTCGGCGTGAAGCTGTGGTCGAGGGCGATACAACGCCCCGCTGTCAGCTCGGGTCCCGCGGCATAGTTGCCGACGAGTTCGAGACTCCTATCGGCCAGCAGGGATTTCGAGCGCGTCACCGCCTTCACGTCCGCCGGATATCGGCGATCGCCCTTCAACGAGAAGGTGACTTGTACGTGGTCGCCCTCGGGCTGGACTTGCTCTATCTTGCCGACCCGGTACCCCATTTGCGTGACAGGGTTGCCCGGGTAGAGGCCGACCGCATCCGGCATCTGCGCGCAGAAACCGGTACCGTCGGGAGACTTCGATCCGGTGGCCAACGCATAGCCGGTCCCGGAGGCAACTGTGATACCCACCACCACAGCGACCCCGGTGATTGCCTTGCGATTGTTCATCTCAACATGTCCGTCCGGGAATGGGCACGCAAAGGTGCGAGGCCAGAATCGTTCCGCCACTGATCGGTTTCAACCCGTCCGGCCCCAGCCAGGCTTCGAGTTGGGTCCGCAGATTACCCAGCTGATCGATGGTCTGGCCCAGTACCTTCTGGAAATCGCCGATGGCCGTTCGAGCGTGGTTCACGGCAGCAAGGACCTCGTCCTCGTGACCGATATAGAACCGAATCACCGAACTGGCCCGAACCAGCACATCGCCGAGTAGCTGATATGAGCGATCGACACCGTCGTGCGACATGACATATGTCGATTCCACGATTTCGATCTTGCGCAGCAACTCGAAGACAAAGGCGCGACTGCTGTTGAAGGTCTGCAGGTATTCCGATGTGAGATCCATGATCTGGCGGACCTGGTCGCGCTGTCTGTCCATGACGGTCGCGATGCTGTTCATTCCCGCGATGATCGATCCCACCGACGTCGAATTGTGTTGCAGCGCATCGGCGAATTGCTCGATGCCGGCATGGATGTCGCGACCGTCGACATTATCGGTGACGTGCGGAGATACCTGCAGCACATCGCCGATCGAATACGGGACGCTGACCCGGTCGACGGGAATGAGCGCCCGCCCCAGAGGCTCGTTGCCGATCGGCACGATCGTCACCGCGTAACCACCCACGGGTGTCAGCATCCGTACCTCCACGAGGGAGTCGGACCCGACGAACGTCCTGTCTTCGATCGTCGCATCGACGCGAACAGTGTTCGGCCCGATCGAAATGCCCGAGATCTTGCCGACTGTGATCCCGGCGACCCGGACATCCACACCCACACTGAGCGACGAGGCGTCCGTCGTTTCGAACGATATTGTTCTACGGCCCAGAGGATGTACGTACAGGGCCGCCGATGCGGCTATCGCGATCACACCAGCCAGCACGACAACCGAACCGAGCACGGCTTCGCGATTCCCGAGGCGCTGGACAAGCGCTCCAAGGCCGTTGCGCATCCCTACTTTGCGTTGCATACCACGACCTCACTTCCGTTCAAGAGCACTGTGACATCGATGGGGAGTTGCGCCACGCCGTTGGTGCAGTTCATGGCGCCGGGCCGGGCGTTCGAATTCGGTATCTGCAAGCCCGCGAATACCACCGGAAGCAACCGCAGTGCCTCGGCGGCGGAGGTGGCCGACGAGAAAGCATCCGCAAGCAACTTGTCGATGTCCAGGTCCTCGGTGATCCCCAGGGCGGCGATCAACCGGTGGACCGGACTCATGAAGATCGGACCGAAGCGCGCGGTCTTCGGGAACTCGTCCAGAACCGTCATCGCCGCGCTGATCGGCATATTGATCGAGCGGAGAAAGTCGAGGATCGCGGACGACTTACCGCCCATCGTGTCCGCGATTCGCGATAAATTACCGGTTAGCGTCGAGATCACCTTCTCGCGGTCGTGGGCGTAGTCGGCGAGCGTCTGGACGCTGTCCAGCATGGGCGCGAGGCCTCTGCCGTCACCTTCGAGCAACGAGATCGCGTTTTCGGTGAAAGTGTTGATCTGGTCGGTGCTCATGGTGCTGAGGACCGGCTGCAAGCCGTTGAACAGCTGGGTGATGTCGAACGAGGACTGGGTCTTCTCGGCCGAAAGATGCTTCGTTGGAGCACCGGGCTGCGCCGGAGAGTCGAAATCCAGGTAACGAATGCCGGTCAGATTCTGATACCTGATGGCGAGCGCGGTGTTCTCGGTCAGCACGTACGGCTTCTCGAGCGTGAAGCCGACCTCCGCGAGGCTGCGCCCATCGCGGCGGACCAATTCGATCGACGTCACCTTGCCGATCAGTACGCCCTTGATCCGCACATCGCCATTGACATGCATGCCTGAGACGTCGGTGAATTCCGCCGTGTAGGAGTCTCGTGCGGCCTGTACCGGATTCTTGATGGCATTGATGACGATCACGAACAGCAGCACCGCGACGACCGCGGCGATGCAGAGTTTGATCAAGGTGACAACGAATCTGGCTCGGTAGGTCACTTCGGCGCCTTCTGGTCGGGTGGCTGAGGCAGATCGGTGAGCGCCAACGGGGTCGCGAACGCAGGCAGATCGTCCAAGATGAGCCGCACGTTCAGGGTTTTGGCGTGCTCGGGCCCGGTGAACGACTTGTTGTAGCGGTCGACCAGAGTCGCCAGCTTTTCCAACGACGTACCACCGTCCAACAGGTGCGGCACGGTATCGGACAACGCCGTCACGATCTGCGTGACGGGGGTGAGTTCGGCTCCGTGTGACGCGAGTAGCTTGCCCGCGGCGCCGAACAGATCGGTGGCTGCCAACGTCAGACCCTGGTTTGTCATGTCGAACAGTCCCTCGTCGACTCCGTACGAGCCGTCCGGGAGACGATTCATCTTGTTGTCGAAGAAGTTCGCCAGGGCATCGACCGCTTGCCGATTGAACGCGGGCAGCACTTCGAGTGTGTTGTTCATGTCCGTCAGCAATGTGCTCGGCAGCGCCTGCTGGGTCTGCGTCACCCGATCGGCGACCAAGATCCCGGTCTGGATCATCGGCGTCAGGCCGTCGGTGTACCGGATGATCTTGTCCAGGGTCGCGATCATCGACTCGCTGAGCGTGCCGTCGACCGCGATGGAGCCCTTCTCGATCATCGTCGACATCGTGTAGTCACCGACCGGAATCCGGTTCAGCACCTGCCCACCCATCAGCCGGCCACCACCGGGCCGGCCGACGAGATTGACCGCGGTGACGCCGAAGTAGTTCTCGGGCCGGAAATCGATGTCGAAAGCGTCGGTCAATCCCCGTATTCGATCGGAACGCAGGGAAAGGCTCATCCGCACGGCGTCCGTGTGGGTCTTCGCGAGTTCCGACACCTCGCCGACTTCGGCTCCGCGAATGATCACCTTGGTGCCCTTGCCTACGCCGGGCGCTACGGCGGGAACATCGATACTCAGATCCAATGTGTCCGGCGAGCCGGCGTGCGGATCGATCACTCTGTAGGCCGCGAATATCACTGCCACAACCGTGATCACGGCTAGGGCCGTAGCATTCAGTACGCGCGCCTGCCGCTCATCCGAACCTCGGACAAAGTCTTGACTTCTTGTTCTGCTCATCGCATCATCCCTTGAAGACCAGCAACGGGCTAAGGCCCCAGATAGCGACTGTCGTCGTGAAATTCAGCATGACGATTGCGACCAGGCTGGCGCGGATCGCGCGCCCCGACGCCGCGCCGACACCGGCCGGCCCTCCGGTGGCGAAGTATCCGTAGTAGCAGTGGATCAGCGTC
Source organism: Nocardia glycosmidis (assembly GCF_052545115.1). Taxonomy (NCBI): domain Bacteria; kingdom Bacillati; phylum Actinomycetota; class Actinomycetes; order Mycobacteriales; family Nocardiaceae; genus Nocardia; species Nocardia glycosmidis. The sequence goes on from NZ_JBQWRH010000036.1 coordinate 15,997, forward strand.
ACGACCGCGCAGAAGATCATCGTTTTGAGTACCGAGGCGCCGAGATCCGGCAGGTTCAAGAAGGTACTGAAGTAGTGGTCGTAGGTGCCCGCGGGCTGGCGGTGAAAGGTCTTCACGACAAGACCGCAGGTGATGAAGCTGACCACAAGGGCCATCAGATATCCGGGCAGCACCACCAGCATGCCGCCGATCAGCCGAGTCCCGACCACGAACGGAATCGCCCGTAATCCCATCGCCTCGGTGGCGTCGATCTCCTCCGAGATGCGCATCGCGCCGATCTCGGCGGTCATGCGGCATCCGGCCTGTGCCGCGAAGCCGATTCCGGTAATGATCGGCGCGACGACGCGAATGTTGCCGAACGAGCCGATGATTCCGGTCAACGGGCCGAATCCCAGCAGGTCGAGGGCTGTGAAGGCCTCGATCCCGACCACGGCGCCGACCGCGACACCGAGGAAGAACATCAGGCTGATGACACCACCGTCGACGATCAACGAGCCACTGCCCCAGGCCATCTGGTTCATGGTCTTGAGGGTCGCGCTGCGGTAGTGGCGCACGGTCAGCGGTAACAGGGCGATGGTCTTTCCTGCGAAGACGGCGATCTGCCCCAGTTCCCCGAGCATGCCGGACAGGATCCGGCCGACCGACCGTACCGACCACCGGACAACCGACGAGACCGTGCGAGTAGTGAAATTCGATGATGTACTCATAGCTATGCCAACGGGTCTGGCGCAGACTTCGTGAT
>NZ_JBQWRH010000037.1:0-15281 GCF_052545115.1 Nocardia glycosmidis
GACAAGCCGTTCACCATCGAACAAGCGCACCGAGTGATGCAGTGTCATCTCCCCTGCCGCGCCGACGCCTGCCCACGTAAACAAGCCGCGTTCCGCATCCTGGTCGCGTCCGGACGCGTCGTGCCCGACAATCGGGCCGATGGGTACGTGCGCTGAGGCTCGATATTCGCGACGAAGGTATGGTTCGTGTGGTGGCGCGGAGTCCGGCGTTCGCTCTGCGGCCGGTCGCTAGCGGGCGGGGCGACCGAAGAGCACCAGTTGCATCAGTAACCGCACTCGATCCTGCGCGGCCAGCGGCTCGTCGCCGAAGGCGCGGCCGAGGTCGACAACCAGTGCGAAAGCCGCGTGGACCAGGATGCGTGCCTCGGCGGGGGTGAGTTCGGTGCGCACTTCGCGCAGCAGCCGGGCCCACTCCTCGACACTGAGGCGCTGGATGTTGCGCAGCACGGTGCGTTCCTCGGCTGGAACGTGCTGGAATTCTGTGTAATACACGAAGACGAGGGCCGGCTCGGCGAACGAATTCGCGACGTACTGCGTGATCAGTGCGGTGAGCGCGGCCTCGGAATCGCCGGCCGCCGCGACGGCCGGGCCGATGGCGCCGGAAACCCGCTCCGCGGCCCGGCGGAATGCGGCGGCGAGGATGTCACTCTTACCGCGGTAGAACCGGTATATCGCGGAGGCGGCCGAAAGCCCTGCCGCGGTGGCGATGTCCTCCACGCTGACGTTCGGGTAGCCGCGCTCGTGAAACAACTCGACCGCTTTGCGGAGCAGCAGTTCGTGTTTGAACGAGTCCGGGATCTCCACCGGCCCCACCGGCTCGACCGGCCGTGGCCCGGGCAGGTCCGCGTACCCGATCTGCTCGCAGGCCGAAGCCAGCAGGCGAGCAAGGGATTTCGCGGGCAGCGCGACATGGTGGTCGGCGATGCTGGTGATGACGCTGAGCAGTGCGGCGCTCAGCACCCGCAGATCGTCGTCGGTCGTCGCCGGTCGCAGCGTGGCCAGTTGGCGGACCAAGGCGTCGAGGATCGTGGCCTCTTGCTCGTTGCGCTCGGCCTCGTCCTGGGGTTCGAGGTATCTGCCCTCCCAGCGCACCAGGGTGACGGTGGGACGGTTCTCGATCGTGACGGTGATGAGCGCGTCGAGGACATGACGCAGCCGCTGTTCGGCCGGCCACTGCGCCGCTTCTTCGGGCAGCTCGACCGATCTGGTCATCGCCCTGCCGACGCGCATCAGTTCCTCCCGGAACAGCGCGTATTTGCTCGGATAGTGCCGATACAGGGCCGCGGAGCTGATCCCCAGCCCGGCGGCGATGTCGTCCATACTCGCGCCGTGGTAGCCGAGCGCGCCGAACGCGGCGGCCGACGCCGCCGCGATCTGGGCCCGCCGGTTCTTCGGCCTGCGCTGGATCTCCCGAGTTGCCGAGTCGCCGCTGCTCGCCTTCCGCGCCGTACGGCGATTGTCGACACTCATGACGAACATCGTAACGACCTGGTGCGATGCACAGATCTGGCTGTCTCGGGATACGGCTGCCCGGGATGAGCCGGTCCCGGGCAGCCGTGCTTGTTTCCGGGCGTATATTCCTGGGCGTATAAGAGGCGACGAGACTTATGCGTGGCCGCCCTCACTTATGCGTGACGCCCCTCACTCGCGCGCGGCCGGGCGAACGCCCGCGTACCAGGCCAGCAGGTCCGGGTCGTCCACCGCGCTGCGCTCGACCACCCGGTCCGGCTCGGCACCCTGGAACAGCTTCTTGATCGGCACCTCCAGCTTCTTGCCGGTGCGGGTGTGCGGGATGCCGGGCGCGAGGATGATCTCATCGGGGACATGACGCGGCGAGACCTCCGTGCGGATGGTGTGGTTGATCCGGGATTTCAGCTCGTCGGTGAGGTCGGCGTCCGGGGCGAGGACCACGAACAGCGGCATCCAGTACCCGCCGTCGGGTTGTTCGGCGCCGATCACCAGGGCCTCGGCGATCTCGGGCAGTCGCTCGACGGACTGGTAGATGTCCGCGCTGCCCATCCGGATGCCGTGCCGGTTGAGGGTGGAGTCGGAGCGTCCGTGCACGATGACGCTGTGGTGGTCGGTGATGGTGATCCAGTCGCCGTGTCGCCAGACTCCGGGGAAGGTGTCGAAATACGCGTCGTGATAACGCTTTCCGTCGTCATCGTGCCAGAAGCGCACCGGCATCGACGGCATCGGCTCGGTGATGACCAGCTCGCCGACCGCACCCCGCACCGGCTGGCCGGCCGGGTCGTAGGCGTCCAGTGCCACGCCGAGGAATGGCGCGGAAAGCTCGCCCGGCCAGACCGGTACGGTGCGCACCCCGCCGATGAACGCGGACACCACGTCGGTGCCGCCGCTGATCGAGGACACCTGCACGTGTTCGCCCACGTTCTCGCCCAGCCACAGCGCCGAGGAGGTGGGTAGCGCGGAGCCGGTGATGCCGACCGTGCGCAGCGTCGAGAGGTCGTGGTCGGTGCCCGGCACGGAACCCGCTTTGATGCAGGCCAGCACATAGCCAGGGCTGGTGCCGAGGACGGTGGCGCCGACCTCGGCGGCGATGCGCCACAGCGTGTCGGGTTCGGGATGGGTGGGGCTGCCGTCGTAGCAGACGATCGTCGCCCCGGCCAGCAGGCCCGCGATCTGGAAGTTCCACATCATCCAGCTGGGGCTGGTGTACCAGAAGAACGTGTCCTCGGGGCCGATATCCGATTGCAGGGCAACCGCTTTGAGGTGTTCGAGCAGCACGCCACCGTGGCCGTGCACGATGCCCTTGGGCAGCCCGGTCGTGCCGGAGGAGAACACGATCCACAGCGGATGGTCGAAATCTACTGATTCCGTGGTGATCACCGAGGGCACCGCGGCGGTATCGCGGACCGCGTCGCTCCACGGCATCGCGTCCGGCACGCCGAGCCCGAGCCGGGGGATCGCGATCGTGCCCCGCAGCGAAGGCAGCCCCGCACGCAGCGCGGCGATGTCGGCGCGCTTGTCGTGTGTCTTGCCGCCGAAACGGTAGCCGTCGGCGGTGACCAGCACGGTGGGTTCCAGCTGGCCGAGCCGGTCCAGCGCCGCCTTCGGCGAGTAATCCTGACCGCAGGCGCTCCAGACCGCACCGATGCTCGCGGTGGCCAAGAACGCGACTACCGCCTCCGCGATGTTCGGCAGATAGCCCACGACCCGGTCGCCGGACCGCACGCCGAGCGAACGCAGTGTGCGAGCGAAAGTGGCGGTGTGGTCCACCAATTCGGCCCAGGACACTTCGCGTACGGGTGCGTCCTCGCTGAGCTCTTTGATCGCGGGCCGATCGGTGCGCAGCTGGCGGATCACCTGGTCCACATAGTTGAGCCGGGTGCCGGGGAACCATTGCGCGCCCGGCATCTCGGCATCGGCGAGCACCTCTCCGGCGACCTCGCCGAGCGCGAAGTAGTCCCACAGGGTGCGCCAGAAACCGGCAAGATCCGTGATCGACCACTGCCACAATTCGTGGTAGTCCGCGGTGCGCACTCCGGTGCGCTCCGCGACGAATCGCGCGAAATCGGTGATCCTGGCAGCGGCGATGTCTTGTTCGGTCGGTGCCCATTGTGGCCGCATCGCGGTCCTCCTCGCTAGGGAAACTCGGTGATCAGACACGGTCGGCGCGTCGTACGATCTGCTCCGCCTGCCGAAGCACCGGGGCATCGACCATCCTGCCCTCGAAGGCGAACACACCGCGATGTTTCGGGGCCTGGGCGAGCAGGCGCCGGGCCCAGGCGGCGTCGTCCTGTGACGGCGCGTAGGCCGCCCGCAGCACCGGCACCTGACTCGGGTGGATCGCGACCTTGGCGTCGAAGCCGACCGCGACCGCGTCCTCGGCTTCGGCGCGCAGACCGTCCAGATCGCGGATATCCAGGTAGACCGAGTCCAGCGCGAACTTTCCGTACGCCTTGGCTGCCAGCAGCGCGGTGGACCGGACGTGCCGGGCCACATCGCGGTAGCTGCCGTCGGCGTGCCTGCTGGCGTTCCCGCCCAGCGCCGCCACCAGATCCTCAGCTCCCCACATGACCCCGATCGCGTTGCGCGCCATCACCGCCCGGCCGACCGCGAGCGCGCCGAGCGGCGACTCGACCAGCGCGATCACCTCGAAGTCCGGCAGCGCCGTGATCTGTTCGGCAGATTCGCATTTCGGCAGCATGATCCGGCGATAGGCGGTGGCGGCCAGCGCCGTGAGATCGAGTTCGTGCTCCGCGGTGCCCGCCGCGTTGACGCGGACCACCGTGGTCTCGGGGTCCAGCGAAGTGTCGACCAGCGCGGCGCGCGCCGCGGCTTTGTCGTGTGCGGCGACACCGTCCTCCAGGTCGAGGATCACCACGTCGGCCGCCGCCGCGGCCTTCGCGTACCGCTCCGGGCGATCAGCCGGACAGAACAACCAGGCCGGACCCGCCATCTGCCAGCTCATGCTGTACCCCTTTCGGCATGTGCGGGGCCCTGCGTGGTTACGCTCCGCTGCCTCCTCCGGGCCTGACCGCTCATGCTGTACCCCTTTCGACATGTGCGGGGCCCTGCGTGGTTACGCTCCGCTGCCTCCTCCGGGCCTGACCGCTCATGCCGGCTCCGGGGCTTTGCGGACCAGCGTTTTACGGACCGCGGTGGCGACGACGTCGCCGTGCTGGTTGCGTGCTGTATGCGCGAAGGTGACGATGCCTTCGCCGGGGCGGCTGCTCGACTCGCGCTTGTCGGTGACCACGGTCTCGGCGTACATGGTGTCACCGTGGAACAGCGGCTTGGGGAACGCGATCTCCGCGAAACCGAGGTTGGCCACGATGGTGCCCTGGGTCAGCTGCGCCACCGACAGCCCGACCAAGGTGGACAGCGTGAACATCGAGTTCACCAGCCGCTGGTTGAACGGGGGCAGCTGCTCGCTGAACGCCGCGTCCAAATGCAGTGCCTGGGTGTTCATGGTCAGCGTGGTGAACAGGACGTTGTCGGCCTCGGTGATGGTCCGGCCGGGCCGGTGCTGGTAGACCACGTCGGTGTCGAACTCCTCGAACCAGAGTCCGCGCTGGACCACTGCGCGCCGGGTCACAGGCCCAGCTCCCGTGCGATCAGCATCAGTTGTACCTCCGTCGTGCCTTCGCCGATTTCCAGGATCTTGCTGTCGCGATAGTGCCGGGCGACCGGGTATTCGTTCATGAAGCCGTAGCCGCCGAAGATCTGGGTGGCGTCGCGGGCGTTGTCCATGGCCGCCTCGCCGGCCACCAGTTTCGCGATGGACGCCTGCTTTTTGAACGGCTTACCCGCCAACATCAGCGCCGCGGCGTCGTAGTAGGCGGTACGGGCGGCGTGTGCCCGCGCTTCCATTCTGGCGATCTTGAATGCGATGGCCTGGTTGCGGCCGATCGCATGGCCGAACGCCTCGCGCTGCTCGGCGTAGCGCACGCTCTCGTCCACGCAGCCCTGCGCGGCCCCGACCGAGAGCGCTGCGATGGCGATGCGGCCCTCGTCGAGGATCTGCAGGAAGTTCGCGTAGCCGCGGCCACGCTCACCGAGCAGGTTCTCCTCGGGCACGCGCACATCGGTGAAGCTGAGCGGATGAGTGTCGGAGGCGTTCCAGCCGACCTTGTTGTACGCGGGCTCGGCGACGAAACCGGGGGTCTCGGTCGGCACCAGGATGGTCGAGATCTCCTTCTTGCCGCCGGTCGTCCCGGTCACCGCGGTCACCGTGACGAGCACGGTGATATCGGTGCCGGAATTGGTGATGAATTGCTTGCTGCCGTTGATGACCCACTCGCCGCCGTCGGCGACCGCGCTGGTCCTGGTGCCGCCCGCGTCGCTGCCCGCGCCGGGTTCGGTGAGCCCGAACGCGGCGAGCCTGCGGCCGCTGGTGAGCTGGGGAAGCCATTGTTGCTTCTGCTCGTCGTTGCCGAACCGGTAGATCGGCATAGCTCCGAGCGAGACGCCGGCTTCCAGCGTGACCGCCACGCTCTGGTCGACCTTGCCCAGTTCCTCGAGCGCGAGGCACAGGGCGAAGTAGTCGCCGCCCATGCCCCCGTACTCCTCGGGGAACGGCAAACCGAACAGACCCATGTCGGCCATCCCCGCGACCACCTCGTACGGGAAGGTGTGGTTCGCGTCGTGCTCGGCTGCCACCGGCGCGACCACCGATTGCGCGAAGTCACGCACGGTCAGCGCGAGATCGCGGTACTCCTGCGGCAGGGTGCCGGTGGATAGGAAGTCGGTCATGTCGGGGTCCCCTCTTGTGCAGCGTTTTCCGGCTCGGCCGGTTCGGCCGATGCAGCCGGTACGGCGAGGATCCGCGCGAGCAGCTGATCGAGGCGCACCTGCGTGCCCGGCTCGACGAGCAGTTCCACGGTCCCGGCGACCGGCGCGGTGAGCGAGTGCTCCATCTTCATCGCCTCCACGATCACCACCGGATCTCCGGCCGCGACGACGGCGCCGGGAACGACCGGCACCGCGATGATCGACCCCGGCATGGGACTGCGGATTTCGGCGTCGCCGACGTGCTCGTCGGCGCCGCGCACGTTGACCTCCGCGACTTCGCGCAGCGCCGCGATGCCGGACGGCCCCGCTACCCACAGCAGGCCGTCCTGCTCGGCGACCCGGTAGGTGTGCCGCAGGCCATCCTTGGTCACGGTGAGCACACCGGCGTCGGCGGTCGATGTCGCGGTGAGCGAGGAGGCCGTGCCATCGCCTACCCGCACCACCGCGTCGTCGGGCGTGCCGGAGAGGTAGACGTGCTCGATCCGATCGCCGCCCGCGAGGCGGATCGGCGTGGGCGCGTGGGCGCCGATCCGCCAACCGGACGGAACCGCCCATGGATCGGTCGATGTCGTCGGCCAGCGGCGCAGCCAATGCCAGGCCGCGGCGGCGACGAACTCGTCGTCGCCGACCGAAGCGGGACGGAAATCGGCCACCCGCCGGTCCAGCAGATCGGTGTCCAGCCGTCCCTCGGCCACGTCCGGGTCGGCCAGCAGGAAGCGTAGGAACTCGATGTTGCTGGTCACGCCGAGCAGCACGGTGTCGGCGAGCGCGTGGTCCAGGCGCGCGAGTGCGGCGGTGCGATCGCCGGCGTGCGCGATGATCTTCGACAGCATCGGGTCGTAGTCGCTGCCGACGCGCGTGCCGATCCGCAATCCCGAATCGACCCGGACCCCTTGACCTTGCGGCTCGTCGAGGTCGAGCACCGTGCCACCGGTGGGCAGGAACCCGCGCCCCGGGTCCTCGGCGTACACCCTGGCCTCGATGGCGTGCCCGACCATGCGGATGTCGTCCTGCGCCACCGCGAGCTTCTGCCCGGCTGCCACCCGGATCTGGCATTCCACCAGGTCGACGCCGGTGACCAGTTCGGTCACCGGATGCTCCACCTGCAGGCGGGTGTTCATCTCCATGAAGAAGAACTCATCCGGCCGGTCGGCGGAGACGATGAACTCCACGGTGCCCGCACCCACGTAGTCCACGCTGCGCGCGGTATTGCAGGCGGCGGCGCCGATCCTGGCCCGAGTCTGCGCGTCGAGCAGCGGCGACGGCGCTTCCTCGATCACCTTCTGGTGCCGGCGTTGCAGGCTGCATTCGCGCTCGCCCAAGTGCAACACGTTGCCGAACTGGTCGGCGAGGATCTGCACTTCGATGTGCCGGGGCCGGGTGACGAATCGTTCCAGGAAAAGGGTGTCGTCACCGAACGCGGCGGCGGCCTCGCGGCGCGCGCTGCGCAGCGCTTCGGGCAGGTGCCGCGGATCGTCCACCCGGCGCATGCCTTTGCCGCCGCCGCCCGCGGACGGCTTGACCAGCACCGGATACCCGACCTCGGTGGCCGCGGCGATCAGCTCGTCGTCGGTGAGGCCGGGCGCGGCGATGCCGGGCACCACCGGGACACCGAACGCGGCCACGGTGTTCTTCGCGGCGATCTTGTCGCCCATCACCTCGATCGCACGCGCGGGCGGCCCGAGGAAGACGATGCCCGCGTCGGCCAGGGCGGCGGCGAACGCGGCATTCTCCGAGAGGAATCCATAACCGGGGTGGACGGCCTGCGCGCCGGTGCGCACTGCCGCGGCCACGACGGCGTCGATGGACAGGTAGCTCTCGCGCGCCGGAGCCGGTCCGAGGCGGACCGCCGTGTCGGCCTCGTGAACGTGCCGGGCGTCGGCGTCGGCGTCGCTGTACACGGCCACCGACCGAATCCCCATGGCGCGCAACGTGCGGATCACCCGCACCGCGATCTCGCCGCGGTTGGCGACGAGCATGGTGTGGAAGTCGACGGGAATCGTTTTGTTCATCATCGTTTTGTTCATCGCCATCACATCCGGAAGACGCCGTAAGAGACGGGTTCGAGCGGGGCCTGTGCGCATACCGCAAGCGCGAGGCCGAGCACCGTTCTCGTATCGGCCGGGTCGATGACGCCGTCGTCCCACAGGCGTGCGGTCGAGTAGTAGGGATTGCCCTGGCTCTCGTATTGCTCCCGGATCGGGGCTTTGAAGGCGTCCTCGTCGGCGGCGGACCACGGCTGCCCGCTGCTGTCGAGTTGGTCGCCGCGCACTGTCGCCAGCACCGACGCGGCCTGCTCGCCGCCCATCACCGAGATCCGCGCGTTCGGCCACATCCATAGGAACCGCGGCGAGTAGGCGCGGCCGCACATGGAGTAGTTGCCCGCGCCGTAGGAGCCGCCGATCACGACGGTGAGCTTCGGCACCCGGGCACAGGCCACCGCGGTGACCATCTTCGCTCCGTGCTTGGCGATGCCGCCCGCCTCGTAGTCGCGGCCGACCATGAAGCCGGTGATGTTCTGCAGGAACAACAGCGGGATGCTGCGCTGGTCGCACAACTCGATGAAATGCGCGCCCTTCATGGCGGATTCGGCGAAAAGCACGCCGTTGTTGGCGACGATGCCCACCGGATGGCCGTGGATGCGCGCGAAACCGGTGACCAGGGTCTTGCCGTATTCGGCCTTGAACTCGTGGAAACCGCTCTCGCCGTCACCCGCTGCGTCGACCACGCGGTTGATCACCTCGCGCACGTCATAGGGCGTGCGCAGATCTACCGGCACGACGTCGTAGAGTTCCGCTTCCAGCGCGGCGGGCGCGACGGCGGGCCGCACCTCCCACGGGGCGGCCGCGCGTGGTCCGAGCGTGCCCACAATGCGGCGCACGATGCGCAGCGCGTCCTGGTCGTCTTCGGCCAGGTGGTCGGTGACGCCCGAGGTGCGCGAGTGCAGTTCGCCGCCGCCGAGGTCCTCGGCCGTCACCACCTCGCCGGTCGCGGCCTTCACCAGCGGCGGCCCGCCGAGAAAGATGGTGCCCTGGTTGCGCACGATCACGGCTTCGTCACTCATCGCGGGCACGTAGGCGCCCCCCGCCGTGCAGGAGCCGAGTACCGCGGCGATCTGCGGAATTCCCTTGGCGCTCATGGTCGCCTGGTTGTAGAAGATGCGCCCGAAGTGTTCCCGGTCGGGGAAGACCTCGTCTTGGCGCGGCAGGTACGCGCCGCCGGAGTCGACCAGGTAGAGGCAGGGCAACTGGTTCTGCAGCGCGATCTCCTGCGCGCGCAGATGCTTCTTCACTGTCATGGGGTAGTAGGTGCCGCCCTTGACGGTGGCGTCGTTGGCCACGATCACGCATTCGCGCCCGGACACGCGGCCGATCCCGGTGATGATTCCCGCGCCGGGGGATTCTTCGCCGTACATCCCGGTCGCGGCCAGCGCGGACAGCTCGAGAAAGGGGCTGCCCGGATCGAGCAGTTGGTCCACCCGCTGCCGCGGCAGCAGTTTGCCTCGCGCCACGTGGCGTTCACGCGCCTTCGCAGGCCCGCCGAGTGCGGCGGCGGCGAGCCGGGCGCGCAGGTCGTCGACCAGCGCCGCGTGCGCGGCGCGGTTGCCGACCTCTTCGGTAACGGTCATCACGCCATCCTGTCGTCAGTTAGTCGCAGATAACTGGAATTCAGGTTAGTCTTGATTAACTGAGATGTCCAGATCGGCGGAAAGGACCGCGCGTGACCAGTGCCGAATCCGTCATGCCCACCCGACGCGAGCAGCTGAAGGCGCAGCGAAGGCGACAACTGCTGGAGGCCGGCGCCCGGCTCATCGCCGACCGAGGCTTCCTCGGTATGCGCCTGGACGACCTGGGCGCCGCCGTCGGTATCAGCGGTCCCGCGGTCTATCGGCACTTCCCGAGCAAGGAAGCGCTGCTGACCGAGTTGCTGGTCGGAGTGAGTCAGCGCCTGCTCGACGGCGGCAAAGGCGTAGTGGCGCAGACGAATTCGCCTGCGCGGGCGCTCGACGGGCTGGTCGAGCACCACCTGGACTTCGCGCTCGGCGAGCCGGAGCTGATCCGCATCCAGGACCGCGACCTGGACAGCGTGCCGGCCCCGGCCCACCGGGAGATCCGTCGCACCCAGCGCCAGTACGTGGAGATCTGGGTGGGGGTGCTGCGCGAGCTGCATCCCGAACTACCCGAAGAGACCGCGCGGGTGCAGGCCCACGCCGCCTTCGGCATGCTCAACTCGACCCCGCACAGCGCGACCACGGCCACCGCGGTCCGCGCTCGGCCCGTGCTGCGCCGCATGGCGCTGGCCGCCCTGGGGTGAACGAGCACTCATCGCGCGCTCCACCCGCCGTCCATCGTGTACGACGCGCCGGTGACCATGCCCGCATCCGGTGACGCGAGCCAGCCCACCAACGCCCCGACCTCCTCCGGCTCGACGAGGCGTTTGATCGCGCTCTCGGTGAGCAGGATCTTTTCCACTACCTCCTGCTCCGGCACGCCGTGTGCCTTGGCCTGGTCGGCGATCTGCTTGTCCACCAAAGGGGTCCGCACATACCCGGGGTTGACGCAGTTGCTCGTCACCCCGTGCGGGCCACCCTCGAGCGCGGTGACCTTCGACAGTCCCTCGAGCCCGTGCTTGGCGGTGACGTAGGCGACCTTGTACTCCGAGGCGCGCAGCCCGTGCACCGAGGAGACATTGATGATCCGTCCCCAGCCGCGCCGGTACATATGTGGTAGTGCCGCGCGCACCAACAGAAACGGCGCCTCGACCATCAGGGTGAGCAGATCGCGGAACCGCTGCGGCGCGAAGTCCTCGATCGGGCTGATGTGTTGTACACCAGCGTTGTTCACCAGGATGTCGGCGTCCAACTCCAGTGCTTCCAGCGCCGCGACGTCGAGCAGGTCCACCGCCCACGATTTGCCGCCGAGCTCAGCGGCCAGGGCCGCGGCGCCGCGGTCGTCGATGTCGGCGACAGTGACCACTGCGCCGCGCGCCGCGAGCGCACGGGCGCAGGCCGCGCCGATACCGCTCGCGCCGCCGGTGACCAGGGCGGTGCGCCCCGTGAGATCGTTGCCGGACGGGTGTGTCCGGCGTTCGGCTTCGCTCATCGCACCGGCACCTCGGCGGTCCGCGCGCCGAGCTTTTCCGCGTCGGCGAGGTCTACGCTCGTCAAACTCAGGCCTTTCGTTTCCCGCGCGACGAGCACGGCGATCGCGCTGATCGCCGCGGCACCTGCCAGGTACCAGGCGATCGGCACCGCGGAGTCATAAGTGTTGAGCAGCCGGACGGCGATGATCGGCGCCAGCGACCCCGCCACGATCGAAGTGACCTGATAGCCCAGGGATACCCCGGAATAGCGCATCCGGGTGGGGAACATCTCGGCCATGATCGCGGGCTGTCCGGCGTACATGAAGGCGTGGAAGACCAAACCGATGATGATCGCGGACATGATGACCGCGTTGTGGCCGCTGTCCATCATCGGGAAGGCGAAGAAGCCCCAGGTGCCCGCGGTGAGCGCGCCGAGCAGGTAGACCGGGCGCCGGCCGAAGCGGTCGGACAGGTGGCCGACCAGCGGGATGGTCACCAAGTGCACCGTATGCGCGGCGAGCAGCCACCACAGGATGACCGCGGTGTCGGCGTGCACCCGCACCTTGAGATAGGTGATGGTGAAGGTGACCACCAGGTAATACATGACGTTCTCACCGAAACGCAGCCCCATCGCGGTGAGCACGCCCCGCGGGTACCGCCGCAACACCTCGACGACGCTGAGCGACGTCGCCGCGAGCTGCTCGGCTTCCCGCTGCGCCGCGACGAAAATGGGCGCGTCGGTGATCTTCGTGCGGATGTAGTAGCCCACCAGCACCACCACCGCCGACAGCCAGAACGCGACCCGCCAGCCCCAGCTGAGGAACGCCGCGTCCGACAGCGTGGTGGTGAGCACCAGCAGCACCACCGTCGCCAGCATGTTGCCCACAGGCACGCCCGCCTGCGGCCAGCTCGCCCAGAAACCGCGGCTGCGGCCCGGACTGTGTTCGGCGACCAGCAGTACCGCGCCGCCCCATTCCCCGCCGACCGCGAAACCCTGGACGAAGCGCAGGGTCACCAGCAGTGCGGGGGCCCAGTAGCCGATCTGCGCGAAGGTCGGCAGGCAGCCCATCAGGAATGTCGCGGCGCCCACCAGCACCAGGCTGAACTGGAGCAGTTTCTTGCGACCGTACTTGTCGCCGAAATGCCCGAACACCACGCCGCCCAGCGGGCGGGCGGCGAAACCGACGGCGTAGGTCACGAAGGCGGCGAGAATGGCGTCCAGGTCGCTGGTGCCCTTGGCGAAGAACACTTTGCTGAACACCAGCGTGGCGGCGGTGCCATAGAGGAAGAACTCGTACCATTCGACGACCGTGCCCGCCATCGACGCGGCCACCACGCGCCGCAGGCCGCTCGTGCCGCCCGGATCGTCGCCGGTGGGCGGGGTCGGGACGGCTCCAGTGTCGTGCACCGTCATCGCATTTCTCCTTCATGGCCGGGGCCACACTTCGGATGACGATGTGATGGCCCACACAATGCTTCAGCTGAACCGAGTATTCGTGCAGACCAATTGGGCCGCAATGACCACTTGTGCAGTAGGCATCTGCGACCATGCAGATGTGTGCCCGGCATCCGCGGGGTCACCGCGCCGCCCCAGCGCCGATGACCTCCTCGTTCTGCTCGCGGTCGGGCGGTCCGGCCGCTTCGTCACCGCGGCCGAAGAGCTCGGCATCAACCACACCACGATCTCGCGCCGTATCGCGGCGCTGGAACAAACCCTCGGCGGCCGGGTGCTCACCCGGGTAGCCGGCGGCTGGGAGTTGACCGACCTCGGTAAGGCGGCGCTCGTCGCGGCCGAGGCGGTGGAGTCGGCGGTGAAATCGCTGGCCGCCGACGCGAGTGGCAACCGGGTGCTGGAGGGGGTGGTCCGGATTTCCGCGACCGACGGGTTCAGCGCCTATATCGCCGCGCCCGCCGCCGCCGAAGTGCGGCGGCGGCATCCGAAGATCACCGTCGAGATCGTGGCGACCACCAGGCGCGCTTCCCAACAGCGATCAGGGCTCGACCTCGAAGTGGTGGTCGGCGAGCCGCAAGTGCACCGCGCTACCGCCATCCGTCTGGCCGACTACTGCCTCGGCCTCTACGGCTCCCGCGAATACCTGTGCGAACACGGCGCCCCCGAGACAATCGACGACCTGGCCCGGCATCCGCTGGTGTATTTCATCGATTCGATGCTGCAAGTCGACGATCTGGACCTCGCCTCCAGCTTCGCGCCCGCCATGCGCGAATCCGTCACCTCCACCAACGTTTTCGTGCATGTCGAGGCCACCCGCGCCGCCGCAGGGCTCGGCCTGCTGCCCTGCTTCATGGCCGACCGCCACGCCGACCTGGTCCGCGTGCTGGCCGATTCGGTGACGGTCACCCTCGGATACTGGCTGGTCGCCCGCGCCGAAACCCTCCGCCGCCCAGAGGTCGCCGCCGTCGTCGCCGCGATCCGAGCCATGGTCGACGACCAGCGCGACACCCTCCTCGGCCGACCTCGCTGACTCGGCCGCAAGCCACAAACCCTGTCCCGGCCGCGCGCCGACGGCGTCTTGAACTGCCTCGGCGGATGTTCGGGTCGCCGCCTGGATGCAACCGCGTCGAGAATTCCACGGCAGCTGCTTCGGGTTCCCGAGTAAAGCCGACATCAAGCGTGCGCCGCGAAAAGTCGCGTGCAGATGGGCGGCAAGTTGAATCAGCGTGGAGGGTAGGTCATTCGTGATTCGTCCGGCCTGGCAACGGATGGGCCAGGAAACCCTCGGCGAAGAACATCATTGAGCCGCATCGATCGCATCGGTAGGCGTGCTGTCGCACGACCTCTTGGCCCAATTCACTCGGATGATCGGTCAGGATGCCGCGACTATCGAGGTACTCCCAGCCACCATTGATCGGGTAGGCGTCCCAGTACCAGAGAAACGGCAAAGCGACGTCAACGATGGGGTCGCTGGCTCCCTGCGAGCTCCCGCGCTTCCCACACCTCGGCTGCTGAGCGCAGCGCTTCGGCGTAGGTCTGCGGTATCAGCTCGCCCTCGTCCTTTGTGAGCTGTTCGATCGTCAGCCACCCGCTGGGCTGCGTCGTCGTGGTCCGAAGTGCGCCAATCGGCCACAGCGCCGCCGGAAACTCGGCGTCGGGCTTTGTCCATAGGTCCGCGAGAGTGTGGTGGACCAGCGGCGTTGTGAATCCTGGAATGGATGGCATGCTCGCCGGACCAGCGTAGGCGGCAGCACCGACAACAACGCCGGGCACAGTTTGCCGATCCGGGTTCAGGCAGAATCAGGAAGTCCTTCGGTTTGCGATGTCCTGACGAGCGCGAGCAGCTCCTCGACCGTCGGCATCGCTTCGGCTTGCCTTCTGGCACACCGCAGCGCCCCGCTCGCTAATCCGAGCACCATACTGCGCTCCATCGTTTGGCCAGCCCGGAGGGCGTACAGCAGTCCGGCCGAGAAGGCGGCACCCGCGCAGTGAATATGGCGTACCTCGACCGAAAAGGCCAGTACGGCAACCTCTTCCGTCTCACTGACCGCCACGGCACCGAAGGAACCAGCCGTCACGATCACCCACTCTGCGCCCGCTTGTTCCCGCAGCGACGCCGACGAGCGCCGCCGACGACCTGGTCACCGCGCTTCTCGCCTCGGAAGTGTTCGCCGCGCGACTGGAGCAACTAGCACGCGAACCGGCACCCACCAAGCTGCGAAAGGCGATTCGGGCGCTGCTGGACGGACCGCAGTCGACCACCGCGCTCGCCCAACGAGTCGGCGATCCACCGACCCGCGCCGGGCGGCTTCGCCGCCACTCTCGGTTAACTGCTCAACGTGGACGGAGCGCAGGTACTCGAGATACTGCCGGACGGGCGAACACTGCGACTGAATGTGGGGCTTCTGCGGCACAGTTCGGCCTGCACTGACAGGCTCCGGTGTCCGCGAGAACTGATAGTCCCGAGCCACACGGCCGAAGCAAGCTC
>NZ_JBQWRH010000038.1:0-9864 GCF_052545115.1 Nocardia glycosmidis
GATCCGTAGACGAGGCGTCCCTGGCCCGGGCACGGTCGTTGGTCGGGTTGAAGGGCTACGTGTCCAACCTTCCCGCCGAGGTGATGACCGCGGGCGAGGTGATCGGCAAGTACCACGACTTGTGGCAGGTCGAAGCGTGCGGTTCATGATGCACCTGTAGCCGGAACGGGCTGGAGGGGCTGATGATTGGACGTGAGGGCTTGCTGCGGATGGCTGTGGTGGTCGAGCGGTTGAAGCGGCGGGTCGAGGCAACTGTGCGTGTGGAGGCCGGCGGTGAGGCCGGAGCCGATCGAGTGGGCGGATCTGCCTGTGGCGAGCCGGGTCGCGGCGGTCCGGGTGTTGACCGTGATGATCCGCAGGCGTCTGACGTGCTCGGGTGAGGGAGACACCGACGATGAGTGTGCAGATTCCGCAGTGGCCGGGCAAGGTGAGGGCCGAGCACACCGATCGGCTGGCGGTGATCTATGTGCGCCAGTCGACGATGCGTCAGGTGGTTGAGCACACCGAGTCGCTGCGGGTGCAGTACGGGCTGGTCGACCGGGCGATCGCGCTGGGGTGGGCGCGGGATCGGGTGAAGGTCATCGATGCCGATGTGGGGATGTCGGGAGCGAGCACGGCAGGGCGGACGGGTTTCGCGGAGTTGGTCAGCGAGGTCGGGTTGGGTCACGTGGGGATCGTTGTGGGAGTGGAGGTTTCACGGCTCGCCCGGTCGGGCCGGGACTGGTATCAGCTGATGGAATTGTGCGCGCTGGCCGCGACGTTGCTGGCCGACAGTGACGGCGTCTACGATCCGGGCGAGTACAACGACCGGCTGTTGCTGGGGTTGAAGGGCACCATGAGCGAGGTCGAACTGCACCTGATCAAGCAGCGGATGGCCTCGGGTCGCCTCGCCAAGGCCGAGCGGGGCGAGCTGTTCTTCGCGGTCCCGACCGGATACGTGCTGCGCCCGTCCGGGGAGGTCGTCAAGGACCCTGACGAGCAGGTTCGCACGGTTATCGAGCTGATCTTCGACTTGTTCGACGAGTTGGGCACGGTGAACGCGGTGCTGGGGTATCTGGTCGAGCACGGTATCCGGATCGGGGTGCGGTTGCGGGAGGGCCCGGACGCCGGTGAGCTGGAGTGGCGGCGCCCGAGCCGGATGACGGTCAACAACATCCTGCGCCACCCGATCTACGCCGGGATCTACGCGCACGGGCGCCGATCGGTCGATCCGCGGCGGCGGATCGCCGGGCGGCCGTCGACGGGGAAGGTGAGCGTGCCGATGGAGCAGTGGAAGGTGGTGCTGCCGGGCCGGTTGCCTGCCTACATCACCGCCGACCGCTGGCGGGCGAATCTGGCGCGGCTGCAAGCCAATCGGGCCACCGCCGCCACACCGGGTGCCGTGCGGGAGGGCCCGGCGCTGCTGCCCGGGCTGTTGCGCTGCGGGCGATGCGGGGCAAGGATGACAGTGCACTACACCCACCGTGACGGCGTCGTCAACGGATACACCTATGTCTGCTGCCGCGCGCGGGCCGACTACGGCCTGCCCTGCTGTCAGCGTCTGTCCGGCCGATGCGTGGACGCCTACGTCAGCGCGGCACTGCTCGAGATTCTGGCCCCGGCAGCGTTGGAGGTCTCCCTCGCCGCGGCGGCCGAGATCGAGGCCGAACGCGGCAGGCTCGAGACCTTGTGGTCCCAGCGGCTGGAACGAGCCGCCTTCGCCGCCGACCGGGCCGCCCGCTGCTATCGGCTGGCCGAACCGGAAAACCGTTTAGTGGTAAGAACTTTGGAGCGTGACTGGGAACAGGCGCTGACCGAGCTGGAACGGTTACGCGAAGACCACGACCGGTTCCTGGCCGCCACCCCGCCAGTGCTGTCGGCCGCCGACCGTGACCGCATCCGCGGTCTCGCCGCCGATGTCCCGGCCCTCTGGCACGCGGTCACCACGACCAACACCGACCGCAAGCAATTGCTGCGTGCGGTCATCGACGTGGTGACCGTGACCGTGATCGGCGACAGCGAACAGGTCACCACTGAGATCGGCTGGGCCGGCGGGCACCACACCAGCGGGCAACTCACCCGCCCGGTCGCGCGCTTGGAACAACTGTCCTACTACCCGCGGCTGGTCGCCCGCGTGCTCGAACTCGATGACGCCGGCCTGACCGATGCCCAGATCGCCGAACACCTCAACTCCGAGGGACTGCGGCCGCCCAAACGGTTCGAAACATTTGGACCCCAAGCGATCCGGGATCTGGTGAACCGGCTACGCGCCACCACCGGCCGATCCGGCCGCCGCACCCAGCGGCCTGCCCCGCCACCCGGACCGCACACATGGTGGATGCCCGAGCTGGCCGCCGAGCTGGCCATGCCACCGGTCACCGTCTACAACTGGATCCGCCGCGGCTGGGTCACCGCCAACCAGGACACCGACACCCGGCGTTGGATCATCACCGCCGACCCCGCCGAACTCGAGCGCCTGCGCCAGCTCCGCAGCCACCACGTCCGCCGCCGCTGGCACAACGACCCCGCACCCACCGAACCCACCACACACGCAGCCGAACCACAGTTATGAATGCATTGTGGTTGACACACTGAGCGGTCCTTCCGCATGTCGAAAACCGATTTGAAGGCGCGGCCGATGTTCCACCGCACCCGCAACGCGATCGAAGCGCACTTGACGATCGTGTTCACCGCCCTCGCGGTTGCCCGCTACCTGCAAGAATCCACCGGAATCAGCATCGCCCGCCTGGTCCGGGTCCTGCGGCCACTACAAGAGATCACCGTCGTCATCGCAGGCCATCCCCACCTCGCCGCCGACCCGGTCGGTGGCGAAGCCGCCGAAATCCTCACCACCCTCGGCATTCCGCACCCGCGACGACCCGACGTGGGTCACTAAACCTGTGCAACTCAGGATAGAACCGTGGTTGAGGGGTCTCGGTGCGGTGTGCGGCGTCGGCTCGGCGCCGGGAGGCAGGATCGGCTGGTGGAGCGAGAGCCTGGTCGGGTTCACCCGGTCGATGGCGAGTCGACCGATGGCGCCGGCCCCTGCGGCGGTCGCGGCGATCCCGACCGCTCCCGCGGTACTGTCTACAGGGTCCGCTGGCCTCGGTCGGTGGCGCCGGCTCGTTGACGGCGGCGACCGGTGGTCCGGTCGTGTGGTCGGGCACCGGCACCCTGTCGGCGGCGGTGACACCGGGTTCAAGCCGTCGGGCATGACCAAGAACGGTACGCAGTCGACGTCGGGTTCGTGGACGCAGATCACCGGATGGACCGCCGACACCGGCAGCTATCCGGGATCGACGGTGTCGTCGAATGCTTTGGTGTGCCAGGGGGGTAAGGCGTCGGCGGTGGTGTCGGCGAGTGTGGCGTGGACGGCGGGGGCGTTCGGTAACTCGATCCAGGTGCGGTTGAAGCAGAACGGCACCGTGATCGCTACCGGTACTACCGCCACCGTGAGTCCGTCGACCGCGTCCGCGACGGTCACCGTCGGTAACGGTGATTTGGTGACTGTCGAGGTCGTCGATAACGGTCAATGGTCGGCTTACTCGGCGACCCTCACCGCGAGTGCGGGCAGCTACACCCGCATCACCTGACACCACATCCCGCGGCGATAGTGCCCCAGCCTCCCGTTCGAGGCAGGGGCACTATCGTATCTCCCCAGCCTTCCGCACGCCCAGGCACATCGCGCGGTCAGCCGTCAGATTGACGTCGATTGGTCGACGTCTCACCTGCACCGGCGTGGCACGGCAGCCCCAAGCGTCGACAAATCTCGCCAGCAGCGGCGAGTACCCATACCACACTGCCTTCGGCTATGAATCAGCCTGCTGCGCAGGACCCGACGATCACGGAAAGTCAAGGCAAGCCCAGACAGCCACATTCACCTACGCGGGGCGATACCAAGCCCGCGAAGCCGACTGAGCCGATGCCGCTGACTGCTGAGCAGCAGCGGGGATGGTCAGAGCTCGGATTTGATCCTGTTCACGCGGCCGCAGCAGTAGCCGGGCGTGGGCGATCTGCTCGATGTCTTGGTTGTCATCGAGAACGGTCCGCCCAAAGATGGGCAGACCCTGACCTTGTGCAGCGGAATGATCAGCAGAACAGTCGGTCCATTGGCGAACGGGTTGACCGGCCAGCAGAGCACCGTCACCGTGCCCGGCGCGAAACCTTCTCATTCACACCGCACACGGCCTACTCGTTCCGGAAATTCAGCGGCTGTCATCGCCATCAATGCCACCTGCAGCGGCGAACAACACGACCGCGACATCGCACTGCTCAACCAGACCGTGACAAGCCCGCACACCATCGCGCGCCCAGTGTCTCCGGATGCATCGGGTGTCCGGCCGCCGTTGTTCCCGATCCAATGTGACCGGGTTCGGCTGCGGCGCCACTGTCGGCCCGAAGGCGTCTCGGATCTGCGGTGAGTGTGGTCGCCCAGCTTTCCCATAGTCGAACCGCTCGGCTGACGCTTGATATTGACAACCTTGTCCGGCTCGTTCGGGCTACTCCGAGACCGTCTGGTGTTCAGGCGATATACCGCATCGCACGTCTTCTGAATGACATCGTGCCGCTTTCGATCCTCGGATCGGGAGCGGCACTTGCTATTTCCAGCCTTGGTCGCTCTGTGACGGAGCGGCTCCCATGAATGTCGAGGTATCCCTGTGGCCAAAGAGAAGGGCACGTTCAGCAAGAAGCCCCAGAAGGCGGGTGGACCTTCGGCCGCCGAACCCGCCCGACCGACCCAGCCCGACATATCGGGCCGGGCGCAGCCGCTGGTCGATTTCGGTGGCATGCCTGACCTCAGCGGGCTCAAAGAGGGCGACCGGTGGTCGGTCACCCGAACCAACGGTCAGACCGTCAACTACGAGATTCCCGAAGGAAACGGGAACAAGTCCGTGGACATCAGCGTCGTCGGCGCCGACGGCGGATTGCTCGGATCCATGCGAGCCGCCATGAACGAGCGGGGCGGCGGATTCCAGGAGTGGGTCGATGTCAAGGACGGACCGTCGATCTACGTCGGTCAGGATACGACCTACAGCAATCCGTACGCGGGCATCTATAACCAGGGCACGCCGACGACCGGCGCACCTGATAGCGCCAAGGCTTACCTGCCCGACTTCCAGCATGCGTTTCCACTGATCGAAAACGGTGAAGTCGTAGGACAATTGGGAGTCGTACCAAGCCCGGACGGGCACCCTGATGTGTACCAGAATGTCTACCAGGACAAGTACGGAAATCTGAGCTACTGGCGAAACCGGTCCACCGAATCCGGGGGCATGGTCGGGTGGCAGACGGGCGAGATCAACAGCGACGGGGCTGGCTGGCGCATCCTGCCGACCGGTACGTTGGGATCGCCGCAACGCTGGGAGATCCCCGCCGACTCGCCATTGATGTATCGGACCGAGGAGAGCTCGGTCGGTGTCCACATGCAGACACTCGATCCCTCGACCGGCGCCTACAGCGACAGGTTCAGCTCCAAGATCTCCCCGGAGAAAGGCTATTTCACCTTCCGGGACCCACGCGGAACCACCACCAGGGTCGGCGACGACGGCTCACTCGTCGTCGTCGACAGCAAGGGCGAGATCCTCACTCACCGGCCGGCGCCCGAGCGGGTGTATCCAGACAACAGGAGCAACTGGGAGAAAACCTGGGACTACATGGGCAATTCGGCCGAGTCCGTCATCGATGGCACTCGCTCGCTGCTGGGGCAGAACTCGAAGACCTACGGCGGTTCGAATCTGTCGCCCGAGGAAGCCAAGCGCCTGAACCAGAAGGATGCTCTAGCCGGTATGGCCGGCATGTCTCTGGCACTCAGTGCCGGCCTCGCACTGATGGCGATCGACGGCTACGAAGGCACCTTCGGCGGCGGATTGAACGACAACGCCGCATACACCCCGAAGGACAACGTACTCGGGACACTCAACATTCCCTCGCAGCTCGCCATCGGCGCCGACTGGGAGAACTACAACCAGCAACCCGGCCAGACGATCAGTGACGCTGTCCTCGGCACCGCCCTGTTATTCCTCCCCAAACTCCCCCGGGCACCGAAGGAGATCCCGAAGCTCCCCAAGGATTTCTTCCCCGGCTCTGGCGACGGTGGGATGCCATCGTTCCCCAAGGATGCTGTGCCTGCAGGTCTACCCGCTGATAGCCCGGCCCTGTGGGAGAAACCCTGGACGAATGAGTGGTCACACGCCCCCAGCGGGCCGCGATCACTGCCGACTCCGGCTATGGATCCGGGCTCGGGAACACCGACGCCTCGAAGGCAGGTGCCCGCGACACCGGAGGGTGCTGGGCCTCACGGTGATTCAACCCCGACCGACACACGCAGAGGCCTGGGCATTCCCATTCCGTTACCAGGCCAAGGGACCACCGGCCCCGACGCGAACCGCTCCTATGGACCCGGGTCAGCCCCCTGGGCACACAACCCGACCGGGTCGGCACCCACGATCCCCGCTCCTGGTACAAGCGCACCGACCGACCCCCATTCCCCACCGGTCACCCGGCCGAACCCGGCCGATGACCCCAACACATCTCACCAGCGGGTGATGTTTCCCAGCACGAAGCCGGGACAACTTCCGGTCCCGGTCGAGGGGACCTTCTGGGACGGAAACGGGATCCTGCGCAACGGCACCGGCAACCCCCGAGGCCAGCAACCCGGCACCATCGCTCCCAAATCATCGATCAGCCTCAAGGCCGACCTGTTCTGGCTGAAGCAATGGTCGGGCAAACTCGAAGACGTCGACGAAAAGTACCGGCCCATCCTGGCCGCCCACATCGGCCACGTCGCCGACACCCAGGCCTTCCAAGACAGACACCGCGACACCGTCGCACTCCTGGCCAGCCCAAGCGGCGCGAACATCGCCGAACTACTCGGCGGAAGCAGTCGACTAAGAGCCGAGCTGGACCGAATTGAAGCGGTCGGGCTGGACTCAGAGCCGCTTAAGTCTGCGGTGGCCGCGTATTGGCAGGCGCAGGCGCCGATCGATACGGCCAAGGAACTGCTCGGTCAGGCGGGCGCGATCGCGGTCTTGAGATCCGACGGGTGGGAGGTCAACGTCCGCCCCAAAGGCGGCAACAAGCACGATATCGTCGCCTTCAAAGACGGCATGCTCATGATCGTGGAGGCCAAGGGCGGCAACCCGGGCAATCCCAAGGTCGGCGACGCGCTCATTCCCGACGGCGCGTATCAGGCCCAGCAGATGACCGACCCCTACCTATGGCACAAACTCGAACAAGACGCCGCAAAAGACCCTGTCTTCACGCAATGGCTCATCGACCGCGGCATGTGGGACGCGGTGCAGAACGAGGACCCGACCAAGATCGGGTACCGGCTGATCAGAACCGACACCAACGGCAAGATCGACATCTACGGCTCCACCCAAGAAAAGATCGGCGATGCCGTCCCCCCCGACACCGAGATCGGCAAAACCACCGGCAACAAGCCCGGCGCACCCCCGGAAGAACAAAACCCCGGCCCGACCCTGCACGGAGTAGCCCAACCCCTGCCGACCCCCGTCTTCGACTCGGCACCGGTCAACCCACTCAAGGGCCTGCTCAACCGAGCCCGAGACTGGCTCGGTGACCTGGCCCGCGGACACCTCCATGACACCGCGGCACTGTCGCAGCTGGCTGTTGAGGTCCCGGCCGTTCCCACGCTGCAGCCCGGGCTGTGGCCCCAACGCACCCCCACCGATCAATCCCTGACCGTCACCATCACAACCCCCAAGCGCGCCGACCAGGCCATCTCCGAGGCTGAACGGCTCAAATGCTTCACCTACCTGTGAGAGCCGTGTCTGTCAGCAGGATGTGTCAAGCTACAAACCAACCCCGACACCGACAGCCCTGCCTACAGAGAAAGAGCGGTCCACACCGATGCGAGTAGATTCCGACCGGGCCATCCAAGTCATACAGACAGCTAGGGAATTCGACTGGACCTGGACCGTCGCCGACCTGCCGGGCTTCGCCGAACGAGTCGGATGGCAACTCGAGAACTTAGACCAGGAATCACCTCTGCTCACCACCAACCTCGACGTCAACCGCACCAAGGCGACGGTGTACCTCGACAACACGGTACGGCCTGGAACCTCGAGGTCTCTCGAAGGGATTTGGTTCTTCGGCAGCGACGTTGTTCTCGATGATCCAAGTGTGACGCCAGTGTTCAACAACGCGTTCGATGAACTGGCCCAGCGAGTGTTCGAACTGGTGGGGCAGAGGCCGACCCGCTGGTCGCTGCATGAATCGAATCGAAGTCTGGGCTGGGACTTGGACAAGGTCGTCCTGGAACTTGCCACCAGCGGCACGTTTGTCCGTGTCCGGCTGATCAGTCCTGCGTATCAGGCGTGGCAGGACGAGATCGATCGTCGGATCGATCCGGAACTCACTCCCGACCTCGACCCTGTCTGGCGACCGCACTGATTTTCGTCCGCACATGAAGACGACAGGGAGCGCCATGTCGCGGGAAATGATCTTTCCGTGAGGGCTTGGACCGCGAAGATGCTGGGTGTGGTCGGGTTCGGCAGAGTGAACCGTCGGTAAGTGTTGGAGGTGGCCGGTCCGGGGCTGGCTGACAGGGTCGGTGTCGTCGCGACGACCGGCGTGACTCGTGAATCGTCTTGCCTTTTCGATACCCGCGCAATCGTTCCTGGCGCCGTCGGCCCGAGCATTCCCTGGAAAGGCGCGACGAATTCACTCCGCCGTCACATTGGCCGGTCGGCGTCTACCCTGGGCCGAAAAACCGTCAGTGGTACCGCCCCCGCCCAGGAGGAGGGTTGCCCGAAAAGGTCCCGATGCCCGACTGGGCGATTAACGGTGGCCGAGGTGCCCGCAAACCCAGTATTTTTCCCCGGACGAGACTCGCAGGCTCACCGACGAGATTATGGGCAAGGCTCAGCCCGACCCCCGATACCTCAGACCGGCCGGTGAGGGTCCGCGTGCACCGTGGAACTACCCGGACGATCTGCCATACGGCAAGAAATCTCAATTCGGCAGGTTCATCGGTGAGGCGTGGACCCGGGCGAAACTCAAACTGCAGGGATATCGGATCGTCGCCGAAGAGCCCGAAATGACCATCGACACGGAATACGGTCCGAAAACGATAAAACCCGACTTCCTGGCGATCGATGACAACCGCAGATTGGTAGCGGTGGACTCGAAATTCGGGCTTGGCGCAAAATTTGAGGACAATCAGCTTGCCGTAAACCCGCTGGTAGTGGGCGACGGCATCCGCCTCGACGCACGAACCGCGGCGGTTTGGTCCAGACGAAGGGTTTGGCGCGTGGGTTCCAGCTGTTGATGAACTCGCGGATCTTGGTGGTCAGTTCACGGACGTTGCGGAACGTGCCGCGGTGGATGGCTTGACGTTCGACCTGACTTTGGTCAGGGTGTCGGTATTCGGGGATGCGTGTTGCGGTTTCGATCTCCCATCTTCGGTGGCAGGCAGCGGCGAGATCGTCGGCGGGATCAGCGAGGGTGGTCAGCAGTGCGATCAGTTCCCCGTCTTTGATGCGGTCAGGCACGTCACATACGCCGCGACATGCTGCGGCAGTTATCCATCCGACCGAGCCCTCGCACCGAGACCCCGTTATCGACCCGATCTCGATCTACCGCTCCTGCCCAGCGCACCAAGAATCACCTGATCCGGACGTGCCACCACAGCAATGGCCACGACCTGCGAGAGTGCGCCCCGCCATACGAATATCAAGCAACACAACGACACGGGCGCACCACTCAAGCCACGTGGCGTTGACTTATAGTTGTACCAAGATCTATCCGATCAGATCCCACCGTTGCCGCGGGGACTATCTCGCCAACGGTGTTTCCGGCGTTGTTTCTCAGTAGGTTTGGGCGTCGGGCCAGCGGTCGGCGAAGGTGATCGCGAACGCGTTG
>NZ_JBQWRH010000039.1:0-6450 GCF_052545115.1 Nocardia glycosmidis
ACGACGCAAGTAACCCGAGTGCCATTGGGGAGGCAGACAAGCCGGGTGAACCGACCCCAACAGACCGGGTGAAGGAACATCTGACCGACAGAGATCTCGACGCGGCTCGTCGAGAACTCGATGGCGAAGTCGTTGCACGAAAGCCGGACGGTACGCCATGGGACCACGTTCATGAAGTCCGAGATGCTCAAAATGCCCTTGTAAAGCGGATTGACCAGATCAACAAGCGACTGAGTTGGCCAGGGCTGTCTGCTGAAGAACGGCCGCTACTCGAGAGGGAGCTGTCCGAGGCAAGTCGTTTGCTCGACTACAGTGAACAGTTCGTGCCGAGATAGTCTACGAATCAACAGAACGCGAGGGCACATGACCGGTGACGACTTGGAAAGTCTGACTCTGGAGCAGCTAGATGGCGTATGGCCACCTCCACCGAGTGACGCAACGCGGTTGATAAAGGCGGTTCATACACTGCGCCGCAAGCCGATTCGTGCTCTGAGTGTGGAGGATCTGCGGATTCTGCTGGGGCAACGCGAGGGCGTTGGTGTGCTTGCGCCGCGCGCCCTCGACCTGTTGGAGCAGGACCCTCTTGCCGAGGGGGATTACTACCCTGGTGACCTTCTCATGGCGACGCTGCAAATCCCGGAGAATTACTGGACTGAGAACTCCAACTCTCTGGCACGCCTGCGCTCGGTTGTCCAGCAACTTGAGCAAAGGGAAGATCTGGACGATTTCTTTCCCCCAAATGACGTTATCTGGAAGCGTATCAACGAGTTACGCTCCGCCCATTTTTTGTAAATTCAACCGCGATCCCGGCTGGGAAACCAGGAAGATCGGAGACCTGAGGACTCTGGTATCGGTGGCGCCGCATTAGCCTTTTCAGCAGCAACACGGCCAATGGGCCGTCCCCGTAGATGAGAGCGGCTCGCTCTTCGGGGGCCGGGTCAGGTGGTCTCGTCATCGGGGACCGCTCAACAACAAGCCGGTAAGGAGTGAGATGCCCCCGATCCAGGTTGCAGTATGCGGTCCCCGACATGCCGCCGAGATCGATGCGGCGAACGCGTTGTACCTTCGGCAACTCTCTTCTCACGGGATATTCGCGTCATTCGCTGATCAGGTCGAACAAATCTGGGGCACGGTCGCCCCTTACGAGATAGAGGTGAACCGTGAGCGGACGGCGTGACTACTACCGAGACCCTGACGCACCGAAGGTGAACAGCTTGGTTCCGGGTGGTTCAGCGCTGGTTGTCGATGACCATGGCGCGATACTCATGCAGCGCCGAAGCGATTCCGGGAACTGGTCGTTTCCCGGGGGAATCATGGAGATCGGGGAAACCCTCGAACAATGCGTCATCCGTGAAACCAAAGAAGAAACGGGGCTCGATATCGAGATCGCCGGGCTACTCGGTATCTACACAGACCCTCAGCACATCATCGAATACACAGACGGCGAGATACGCCAAGAGTTCAATATCACTTATTACGGCCACGTCGTAGGCGGCTTGATCATGGTCAGCGACGAATCCACCGAGGTGAGATTCATCCACCCGGAGGAACTAGCAGAATTGCCCGTGCACGATACTGTTCGGCTCCGATTGCAACACCACGCCGAACAGCGACCTCGGCCGTATCTGGGTTAGGCGTTCCGCGGCGCACTCCCCACGCCTTCGGTCGACAGAGGCAGAGCGGCATTGCCGCCTGATTTCAAGGTATTAGCGGGACATGGATCGGCTGGGACTGGACATCAGGCGCGAGGGAGGAGCGCAATGAGTACGGCCAAGCGTAGACTGCTGCTGATCTTTAGCGGACGCATGATGCAGCCGGAGCTCGACCATCTGCGCGCAACACTTGATCTATCGCGAATGGGACGACTGACAGATCGCGAGGATGAGCATTTCGGCACTCGGCAGCTGCATGACAGCGCCGAAGGGGCAGCGATGTTGAATCTATGGCGCGCAGACCAAGCATCGTGGTATTTGACGATCGATGCGACACCCGAGCACTGCATCACCGATACTGAACTTAACGCTTGGGAACAACGCGTATATGAAGCTGCGAACCAGATCGAACTCAGCTTCATTGAGCGTAGATCGTTTCAAAACCGCAAGAATTTGGGATCGGAGACCGAATGGCGCAACGAGAACTGGCTTCGCACTACTGGTTGGGATTTACCTGCAAATACATTGGAAGAACTCTGGGCTGTACTGAGTATCGGCCCCAAATGTACTTCTGCAGATCGCCGAATTGAGCTCACAAAATTCATGGAATCGCCCTCATGGGAGGCGGCGCCGAGTCGGTTCAAGCAAGAGGCCAAAGATTTCCTCGATGGACATCATGGAGGATAGATTTTACTACGGATCGGCTGTGCCTTTGTGCAACGCATTATCGACCCGAAACTAACTGGTTGAAACGTAAAGGGTGTGCGAGGCGTGGAAGTAGCTGCGGACCCGGGACGCGATCGAAGCTCACCTGACCATCGTGTTCACCGCGCTCGCGGTCGCCCGCCGGATCTAGGCCCTCACGGCCTGGCGATCGCGAACGTGGTCAAGCAGTTGCGGCCGTTGCGGTCGGCGACGATCACGATCAACGGCACAAGCCAAACCTTCCCACCCGATATTCCTGCAGCTCAAGCCAAAATCCTCGCCGCGATGAGCGGCGAGACCGACACACTAAGCCAAATGTCCTAACACAGGTCAGTCGCGGGTGCGGAGGTATTCGTCGTGTTCGCGGTCTTCTTGGTGGTAGCGCTGGGTGAGGGTGGTGAGGCGGTGGATTTCGGCGGCCATGGTGTGGGGGGCTATGGGTTTGGCGATGATGGGGTCGCCGGTTTTTATGTAGTAGCGGCCGTCGGGGTAGTCCATCCACCAGAAGCCGCGGGCGGGGGTGGGGCGGGCGTCGAGGGCGGGGCCGGGGCAGATGGTTATTTCGCCGAAGGCGGTGCGGGGGCGTCGGAAAATGCGGTCGAGTTGGTCGATAGGGCCGAGGTCGTGGGCGCGGCGGATGTGACGGTCGCGGTCGGCGGTGATTTCCGCGCGGCGGACCTCCAGCGGTGGGTGCGTGCCGGGGCCGCACGAGGGGAGTGCGGCCACCGCATTTTGGGCGACTTGTTCTGCGGGGCAGTAGGTTACGAGGACGTCGCCGCCGGTGTCCGGAGCCGGGCCCGGGAGTTGGTGCAGGGCGGCCCCGGCCTGAGCGCGGACCGCGCCGTGGAACCGGTAGGTGTGCGATAGGCCGGTGCCGCCGAAACCTTTCGACTCGATGCGGACATCGGGCTCGAGCAGTACCTCGATAGCGCGTTCGAGTTCGGGCGAATACTTGGCGAGCAGGGAAGTGGCGGCGCCCTCGCGGTGGCGTTTCAGCTCATTGAAGTCGGCGATCTCGGTGCGATAGTGCAGCGGATAGGGTAGACGATCGCGACCGTATGCGGCCCAGAGCATTTCGAACTCCAGGCCGGTGAGCCTACTACTGTCGAGCATTATCGTGCTCACCGCCGATCACCGGGGGGACGGTCTTGGGCTGGGCGTCGAGGCCGGTGAGTTCTTGACCGTGTTCGGCGGTGATGAGGTAGTCGGGGATGCTCTTCTGGCGATCATCGTCGTTGCCCTTGCTCTGGCCGGGCGCACCCAGGCCTGACATGCCGGTGCGTGCCGGTGTTCCGGTGCTCTGGCGTGTGGTCGCGGTGGACGTGGTTGTCGCGGGCGCGGGCATGCCGGGGATGCTGCGGCCGGGGCTGGGCTGGGTGGTGCCAGGGGTGCTGGTTGGGCGGCCAGTGCTGGTGCTGATGCCGGGGGTGTTGAGGGTCGGGGTGGACGTGCTCGGCGTGGGCGTGCTCGGCGTGACTGCCGTGGGGGAGGTGGATGGCGGTGTCGCAGCGGTACTTTGGGGGGTAGCGCTGGCGGTGGTGGTGGCATCCGGTGACGTTGTCGACGACGGGGTCGTGGACTGCTCGGTGTCCGTCGGTTGACCCGAACCCTGGTCCTGGTTGCCCGAGTCGTCGCCATTGGAACCCGGGGTACCCGCATCGGAACCCGAAGGTCCGTGTGAATCAGCGGGATCGCGTCCCGGTGCGACCGGACCGGGGCCAGGGCTGTCGATGATCGTGGGCGCGGTGGGCATGTAGGGGACGCCGACATCGGTCTGCCCGGCGACCTGGCCGTAGACCGTGCGCAGGATTCTGCGGCCCTCCTGCTCGGCCTCGGTGCTGGTGTATTCGCCGTTCTTCATGATGCCGTCTTTGGGCAGCGTCTTCCCAGCGATATCCGGGCGATCGGTCAGGCCCGGCATCAAGGCCTGGGTCTGCTCCAGGCCGGTCTTCATCTCCGCGAGTTTGAGACTCGTCAGAGTGGCCGCCTGCGCCAGCGGAACGGATTTGTCGTGGTAGTTGTTCACCGCGGTTACGGCGGCCTGGGCTGCGGCACCGGTCCATCCGGTGTGGCCGTTCTGGCCGGTGATGGTGCGTTCGAATTCGCGTTGGAAGAGTGCGAAGGTGCCGGTCAGGTCCAGGCCGATGTTTGCCCACATGCTGACCGCGTCATCGACAAGTTTCGGTTTCATCGCCGAGACGGCGGTCTGCATTTGCTCGAGGGTGAGATGGTCGTAGCTGTCGGGGGTAGCGATGTGGGCCGGCTGTATCTCGCCATCGAAACCGCTGTAGCCGACCTCGGTTTTATAGATCCAGTCGCGGTCTCGGTTCCATTGCTCTTGGGCCTCGATCACCCGGCGTTGGTAGTCCTCGTAGGTCATTCTGGAGTCACCTGCTGGAACTGGGACGCGCGGTATTGGTCTTGAGCGATGAAGTTCGCAATCGCTTGCGCTACAACCTGTTTCATTGTCTCGACAGCGTCTATGTGTTGCTTGATCACGGTGTCCAGGGAACGATCAGCACCAGAGGCAGTCTCGGAGAACTTCTTCTCCAAAATCTTACCCGAATTGAAAGTGCCGAAGCCCGTTATCTGATTGATAAACCGAACCTTCTCGAGTATCGAGTTCAGCCGGTCGAGGTGGTCATCACAGACCTTGTCCAACCCCTTCCCGACCTCTGGATCGAGCGACAGCTCACCACCATTGGCAGAGTCGAGCAGTCGCTTCCATGTATTGGGATCGACACCGCTGATCATTCCCCCTCCTCAACGTGCAGGTAGATACTCGGCCAAGGCGTCCGCGAGACGGTGCACCTCGCCACACGGTTCTGGGGCGCCGGAACCGGCAGATCCATAGCGGTTCAACACACTGAAATCGACCATCCCGTGCGGCACCTCGACACTCAGCCAGCACCCCAAGTCGTGAGAACTGCCGACATCGCGATACTGGAGCGCTCGGTGAGAACCGACCGTGGAAGATATAAAATCCGTCCGGTCAGTGCGTTGTTTAACCTCTTCAAGCGAATGATCCGACGACAAGACTCCAAAGCTGTATGTCTTCGGCATCGATAGCCAACTACAGACCTTCCAGCCTGTGGGATCGACCCCGGCCACTTTGGTGTCCTTGGTCGCGGTGTTCAGCCCGAGAGCGGATATCGCAGAGTCGGGTATGTCGCAAGGGTTCCAGATCGCTGCTTCGGGGTCCGTTGACGTAGTGATGGTTGCCGATGCTTTGGTGCTGCTCGGCGTCGAAGCGCCATCCCCTGACTCGTTATTGCATCCTGCAAGTGCCAGCGCCGCGCCAAGGATCAGGGCCGCAGCGCGCGGCATCTTTGCCTTACCAGCCATCCGCGAACCCCTTCGCTGTCACCCGTCCCAAGGGCCCACAAGCCGCCCCCGCTGCTTCGCAACCCTACCGTCTGGCGTCGCAGGCAGGCAAAGGGACCGTGTATGGAGCAGACGCCGGAAAAGCCTCCCGCACTCGCATCGTGCGGGAGGCTTCGGAGCGATCACTCAGGACTAGTTGAACTTCCCATCGGCGACGGCGGTGGTGAAGGCATCCCACTCGCCGCCGCCGAACACCAGCGCCGGGCCGTCCGGACTCTTCGAATCCCGCACTCCGACGAAGTCGCTGGACAAGAAGGCGACCTCGACGCAGTCTTTCGTCGCCGAACTCCGGGCGCTCTTGAACCAACGAGCCTCGGACAGGTCAACGTCATGCTTCCCGGTCACGTCGCGTGCTCCCTTGCTAGCTGCCGAAGCAGACTCCTGCTCGCTGCTTCATCCAACGCTGCGCGTCGAATGACCTCATGCGCCACATGGTAACGCTGTACGTCGCTCGGCGACTCCAAATACAGATCCCCAGTGTAGTTTTCGAGGTAGACAACTGGAGGCTCGATCGTCTGCTGTTTCTTGTCCGACCCGAAGTCGACGACTGTGAACGGTCCGATCGGATCGCCCAAAGGGATACCGGCGGAGAACGGGAGCACCCGGAGTGTGATGTTCGGCAGCGTCGACATGTCTGCTAGATGTCGCAGTTGTGCGGTCATGACTCGACGACCGCCGACTACCCGGCGCAGCGCGCACTCGAGGAGTA
>NZ_JBQWRH010000040.1:0-3681 GCF_052545115.1 Nocardia glycosmidis
TCTTTCGTCGTTTAGGGCGGCTGTCAGATCGCGTGCTGTCGCCTGAGTCGCCTCGATGAATTCATTCCGTTCGCTTCGAGTTGTCGCCGCACGCAATGGTCCGAGTTGAACTTCGTACGCCGCCTTCGCGCTCGCGTCGAAAACCGGTGCGGCGAGATAACTCAGCGGCAGCACTTCGTCCGAATCCAACTCTGCCCGGTTGAACGGCCGCGACGTAAGGGACGCGAGCTGACGCAGCGCGCGAGTCCGCAAATGCGATTGCAACAGTTCGGTTCCCACCGCGCCGAGCAGATCGGCGAGCAATTCGACCATGCCCGCGTCGTCGGCGCGGGGCCGGAACACCGCGACACCGCGTTCGCGCACCAGAGCCAGCAGTGCGCTGGCGACACGCCGATCGGTGTCGGGCGAGGTACCCAGCCAGGTGTTCTGTTCGCTCGCCGAACGCCACGGCATCACACTGGCACCCGCCGGAAACTGCAGCGGAATGCTGTGTCCCACCGGGACTCCGGGAACCACACGGTCGGGGCCATGCCGGATATCGAGCACCGTGAGCCGACCGGGCTCGATACGACTGAACGTCGCGCCGCATCCGGTGCGGGTTGCCAAGCCGCCCAGCAGCTCGCCGACATTTTGCGGGAGCGCGGCACCAGGCAGCTCCGCGAGCACGGGTCCGATGCTGTAACCACGCGCATGATCGCGTACCACCCAACCGGCTGCGTCCAGCTCGACCAGGATTGCGGTCGCGGTCGCCCTGGCGATGCCGAGACGCTCGGCGATGCCCGCGACGCTGATGGTCGTGCGGGAGGCCGCCAGCAGCGACATGATGTCGATGACTCGACGTGTCGGCGGCGACGCGGATCGATCGGGCATAGCGCAACCTCTTGTCCCGGCTCGGGCGAGCGATTTACGATGACGAATATCAGATTATCTGCTGTCGAATATTCGACGTAAGGGAGCGCGAATGATTCTGGATCTTTTCCGGATCGACGGGCAGGTCGCCATAGTCACCGGCGCGGGACGAGGTCTCGGCGCGGCGATTGCCGTCGCTTTCGCGGAAGCGGGCGCGGACCTCGTCATCGCCGCGCGGACCAAGAGCCAGCTCGACGAGGTCGCGGAACGCATTGCCGCCGCCGGGCGGCAGGCCCATGTGGTGCCCGCGGACCTGAGCGACATCGATGCCACGACCGGACTCGCCGCCGCGGCGGTGGAGCGTTTCGGGCGACTGGACATTGTGGTCAACAACGTGGGTGGCGCACTGCCGTGCCCGCTGTTGGACACGACGCCGGAGGCGCTGGTGGACGCGTTCAATTTCAACGTTGTCACTGCGCATGCGCTGGTTCGTGCCGCGGTGCCGCGGATACTCGAAACCTCTGGTGGAGGTTCGATTGTGAACATCACGTCCACTATGGGGCGGTTGCCGGGGCGTGCCTTCGCAGCCTACGGCACAGCCAAGGCGGCCCTCGCCCATTACACGAAGCTTGCCGCGCTCGATCTGAACCCGCGTATCCGGGTGAACGCGATAGCACCAGGCGCGATCCTCACCTCGGCACTGGAGATCGTCGCCGCCGACGAGGCGATACGGGCCGAACTGGAATCCAAGACGCCGCTACACCGTCTGGGCGAACCCGAAGACATCGCCGCAGCCGCGCTGTATCTGGTTTCCCCCGCCGGGAAGTACCTCACCGGCAAGATTCTCGAACCCGACGGCGGTTTGATCACGCCGAACCTCGACATCCCCCTCCTGGATCTGTGACATGACCTATCGCGTAGTAGGACACGCATTTCGCAGCGAATTCGCCACGTATGTGTGTTCATAGCGCGTTAGCCTACCGTGCCGGATCCGTGGACCTGTGCGGTGCGTTGGAAGACAGAGGATGTCGTGCACCGGTCGGGAGCAGTGGGTGGGGCTGCCCGGTGAGGGCGACGAGTGCTTCGACGACGTCGAGCAGGCCGGCTTTTGTGTAGGTGAAGGTGGTGGGGCCCGGCATCACCGACTCCGCTTTGACGGGGCTGCTCGTCGTCCCATGGATCGAATGCCTCCGATGTGAGCGGGTTCTGGACCGCGTTCACGCGCAGGAACCGTGGGGCGATCTGCGGTATCTGGCTGATTACTACACCGTCCGACAACCCACCGCGCCGGACACGGAACCCCGAATCTTCGCCGGATCCGACCTGCACAGCGCCTTCGAATCGCTCGCGACCTGTCTATGACTGCACCAGCGCTCTCAATCCGGCATGAATGGGACGCTCGAATACCCTGCGTCTCAGGGGCATAGGGGCTCGACGCCTCCATCGGCGCCACCTGACAGTGCGAGAACACCGCCATCTTCCGCTGCAAGTCACAGTCACCGGTATCTGGCATATTCGAAGCATGACGACGGGGGCCCAGGATCGGCGTGGCAGTTTGTGGACCGGAGACGACTACCAGGATCTGTTCGCCGCGTTGGCGACCTCCGCCCCTGATAGCGAGATCGCGGCGCAACTGGGCCGATCACTCGACGGGCTGCGCGGCCGGGCGAAGTTCCTGCTGCTGGGCAGCTATTCGTCTGCGGTGGCGATGCGCAAGTTGCGGCAGATGGCTTCGGAGCCGGGTTTCGACTGGGAAAACCTCGCCCGCAACGCGCACACCTTCGCGAATAGGCCGTATTGGGATGCGAGCACCGACGAGCGGCTGATCCTCGCTTGGGCGCGGAATCCGGCGCCGACCATGGCCGCCCTGGTCGAGGAGTTCGGTGTGGGCGAGCAGGACATCGCGCGCCGCTGCATCGCGCTCGAGCTCGCCCAGACCAGGGTTGAGGTCGTCGATCACCTCGGCGCCGAACCCGGCGGAGATCTGGCATACCAAGCCCGGCTGGGACGAGACAAGGCCAACACCGCGGTCGGCGTCCTGGTCATCACATCGGAGACCGGTACCGTGCTGCACCTGTCGCTGCATCCCGACATCGACACCGCCGCACACGCCTGCGGCGAGGTCGACGAGACCGCACTGGAAGAAGATCTGCCCGCAGTCTGGACGATCGCGACCCGTGTCCTCGGCGAAGGATCCATCCGCGCCACCAAGAGCGGGTCCTGGGACGAACGGCCGACCACCGAACCCCACACCGCCGCAGTCAGCGACGCAGCCGCGACGGAAACTACGGCCCGGCCGGCTCCCCGGTGGCGGCGACTGCTGAAGCCACGGACCCGCTGAACGACTCCCGGGCCTCGGCGCGTTGTCGGTCGGCTGTGTCAGGCTTGCGACGTATTTGCCTTGGCCGGAGGAGGAAGAACGTGGCCGAGACCGACGAGCAGCCCACGGTGCGAATGGTCGTGCACTGCCGCCGTTGCCACGGTTGGCTCATGTCACCGGAATCGGTCGCGGCGCGCATCGGCCCCACATGCGCGTCCCGTGAGCGTGCCGAGCTGCGCGCCCGCGAGCGTAACGAGCTGACCCTCTTCGACATCGCGGCCTGAAACCGCGCGGCGGCCCGGGTCGGTACACAGGACGTCTGGAACGGCGACAAAGTGCTGCTGGTGACAGGCGGGGTGTCGGTATTCCAAGTCGTGGAACTCGAAGACGACACCAGCTCGTGCTGCAGGCACCGGCGCCAGTGATCGCCGACGCCCTGGGCATCCACTACACCACCGCCCACCGGCATCGCGACCAAGCCGGGGCCACCTGGAACCGCTACGCGC
Source organism: Nocardia glycosmidis (assembly GCF_052545115.1). NCBI lineage: Bacteria > Bacillati > Actinomycetota > Actinomycetes > Mycobacteriales > Nocardiaceae > Nocardia > Nocardia glycosmidis. Next base: position 3,676 of record NZ_JBQWRH010000040.1, read on the forward strand.
CAGGCG
>NZ_JBQWRH010000041.1:0-3665 GCF_052545115.1 Nocardia glycosmidis
TGAGTAACCGCGCGAAAAGCAACGAAGTTGCCTTGACCAGCGGTGATGACTCGCTGCCGGTGTCTGGTGCGCCGATGTCGGTCGGTGTTCAGTTCCCTATCCGGGACAGCGGCCGGCGTGGAGAGAGTCCTGGTGTGGTTCTGGGGCTCCCTGGCCGGTTACGGCGACAGGGAGAGTCCGGAATCCTGAAGCTACCCGCGTGATTTCCGGAGATGGCGGTAGATCGTGGGGCGTGTGACGCCGAATTCGGCAGTCAGCGATCTGGTCGACGGTGTAGCGGCGCTTGTCGCGCTCATCGAGTTCGTCGTACATCGCTCGCGCCAGTTGCACCTGCCGTGGCCCGAGTTTGGGTTTCTGGCCGCCGGTGCGTCCGCGGGCGCGGGCGGCGGCCAGGCCGTCGCGGGTGCGTTCGGACATCAGGGCGTGTTCGAATTCGGCGATGGCGCCGAGGATCTGGAAGAACACGCGCCCGACTGCGGTGGAGGTGTCGATGCCCTGGTCCAGGACCACCAGGTCCACGCCGCGGTCCTGCAGCGTCTTCGACAGCTCGATCAGGTGCTCGAGAGAGCGGCCGAGCCGGTCGAGCTTGGTGACGACCAGTTGATCGCCTTCCCGGTTGGCCACCAGCAGCGCCTTGTCGAGTTCGGGGCGGGAGGCGAGTTTGCCGGAGGCCTTGTCGAGGAAGATCTGCCGACATCCGGCTGCGGTGAGTGCGTCGTACTGGGCCTCGGGGTGCTGGTCGCGGGTGGAGACCCGTCCGTAGCCGATTCTCATGCCGCGCGTAATGTATCGGTAACCTCCGACAGGTTGACATTGCCGCGTACACGGCAACCGTTACAGATTCGGCGGAATTCGACCTGCGGGAATCCGGAGCGGCCCAACGTGTCCCGTGAACGTTCGTTACTGATCCATCGCACCGATCGGTATGGACGTTGGGGTTGTGTGGCGTTGGGGGCTTATGTGATGATCTTGCTGGCGGCATGGCTGTGCGGATTTCATCGACACGGAACCCGGTCCTCCTCTTCCACTCTGACGTGACCGGTTGCCGGAAATAGTGTTTTACCAGCACTGTTGGATCGTTTTCCCGGTTTTGTCACATCACGAGGGGTTAGGCTTGCGGCCTGGCCGTGACCAGCGGCCACGCGGCTTACGCCGCCGGATCAGATGCCCCGTCCTGTCGTTTCGAGCGGCCCGTCCGGGATCTGCTCGCGTGCCGACCACGGTCGGCATCCGTGCGTGCACGGGAAGCGTCCGATCGAGCCTGGCTGTCGGCTGATCCGCGCCGGGGCGTCCGCGTCCGGTCGAGTCGCCACTGCGGCGAGATCCGGCCGTGTCCTGCGGGATGGGTCCTGTCACCGCTGGCCACGCGAGCCGGCCTGATCGGTCAGCCGCACTGCCAATGTCCGGTCACCGTCGTGACCCCGGGATACGACGCCGGCGGGTTGTGGCCATCACTGCCGTAGCTCGCCGTGATCGTGCCGCCCTTGTGATCGGCATCGATCGTCAGGAATGGACGCTCGATCGAACGACCGGTCCGGTCACCGGACATCACGTACCGGGCATCGTGGTCGGTGTCGTCGGCGATATGCAGGAAGTTGACCTCGCTCACGTACAAAAGTTCCGGCTTGCCCGGGTGTGTGTAGGCGCCGTCGGGATAGTCCTCGTAGGTCCCCAGATGCAGTGACACTTTGACTCCGGCGACGTAGCCGACGATGTCGGCGGCGAAGACGGTCTTGTTGATGCGGTCGGGTTTGTATTCCGAGCAGCGTGTCATCGTGCGACCCCATCCCGTCGCTTCCGATGAGTGCCGGTGCACATCGATCCCCCGATCCAGTGTCCCGACCAGATTGCCGGTGAAGCTCAGCGACTGCGGCAGATCCGGCAACCGCGGCCCCGCACTGGCACACCCGGCGACCCACACCCCCGCACTCAGTACGCACGCCAGCACCCCGACCCGACGACCCAGCACCATCCATCCACCCACATCTCGTCACCGACCCGGCGTCCACGCAGAAACTACCGCACCCGACACCACCCGAGCAGAGGAAACCTATTTTGTCTCCCAACCCGTTCGACGACTCCGCGCTGAACTACGACGGACTGCCGCTGTATCTGCCGGCGATCCCCGGCCTCGCGCTCGACGGCGCCGAAGGCATCGACAACCAGGCCAAAGAACACAATTCGTCGTCCCTGACCGACCGCGCGCTACGGTTCCCGCTGGAGCAGGCCGCCTTCAACGCGATCTCCACATTCTTCGGCTACGAGGAAGAACCGATGGCTCTGCGGATGCTCGAAACGTTCTGGCGCAACCTGCCCAGCGAGGCCACCGACCCCCGCCGCGGCGGCACACCCATCCCGTTGCAGGCCGACGAAATGGAGAAAGTCACCAGCACGGCGTGGGCGCGGCAGGCCATCTTCAACGGCCAAAGCTATGTCGGCGGGCCCGGCGGCAATCGGTCCCCGGGCGATCCCGCCGACCCCCATCTCGCGGGGATTCAGGACAAGATCGATGACGCGGTCGCCTACGTCAACGCCCACCCCGAGATGGCCGGGCACCCGATCGGGTTCCGCACCGCGTGGCTGCCCACCCCCAGCGACGTCGACAACACCGACCCACCAGGGTCGGGGATGGGTGATGTCCACAACGCCTTCGGGCACTACTACCTCGGCTCCACCGGCACGATCACCGTCGACGGCCGAAACCCCGACGGCACCAACCACTACCACGTGTGGTTCCAAAACCAATCCTGGAAGTACTACTCATTCAAAGACGTCCCCGACAGCGGCGAGGTTTTCAACCAGCACGCCTGGTTCGCCCGCATGAACAATTTGATGCGGATGGCCAACATCGACGGGCTCGCCGACAACTTCCAGGTCGCCGGCATCACCGGCATCAGAGAACAAGACGGCACCACCACACCCGACGGCCACTCGCTGCGCGCGACCGACAGCACCGACGTGCCATGGCACGACGCCACGACCACACCCCCGATCCCGCACCCGGCGCTGCCGACCAAACCCGCCCCGAACCCAACCCACCCGCCACTGGCCACACCCCCGCCACACACCCCCGCACCCGCCCCCGCCCCGCCGACGACCATGCCGCCACCAGGACCCGCACCCACACCACCCAAACGAGACCGCTCCCGCGACGTAGCCTCACCCTTCCCCGCACCAGCGCAGTTCTCGACGCCCACCGGCCTGCTGCACGACCTGGTCCAGGCGCACCGCCACAACGCCGACGCCCTGTCACAGCTCACCGCCCCGCTCACGCCGGTACCCGCCCTGCCACCGGGAATATGGCCCCGCCGCACACCCACCGATCAATCCCTGACCATCACCATCACCCGCCCACAACCCGCCACCCAGGACATGCCAGAGGCCGAAAAACTCACATGCCGCACCTACCTGCCGTTCCGGTAGCAACACGCACGAAAGACAACCCAGCGCAGCTCGACGTATCCGCCGGTCAACCGTCGGGTCTTCCACACCCGCCCCAACACCCGAGTACCGGACCTCGATGAAACCCCAACATGATCGACCCCGACGCCAGCATGGATCCGCGAAAGGGCAGCAGAGGACACGACAGACACTTCACCAACACCGTGATCTCCGCTGCCCCAGGATCACCCCGCGATGCCGGCTCACGTGATCGTCCAGGCCCG
>NZ_JBQWRH010000042.1:0-3327 GCF_052545115.1 Nocardia glycosmidis
GGTGTCTGTGTGTTGTTTCAGATACCGCACAGTGGACGCGTAGCAACCTTTGTTGGTAAGTCCTCGGCCGATTAGTACCGGTCACCTCCACACGTTACCGTGCTTCCAGTTCCAGCCTATCAACCCCATGGTCTGTAGGGGGCCTTAACCACTCAAAGGTGGAGAGAAACCTCATCTTGGAACAGGCTTCCCGCTTAGATGCTTTCAGCGGTTATCCCTTCCGAACGTAGCCAACCAGCCATGCCCCTGGCGGGACAACTGGCACACCAGAGGTTCGTCCGTCCCGGTCCTCTCGTACTAGGGACAGCCTTCCTCAAGTTTCTAACGCGCGCGGCGGATAGAGACCGAACTGTCTCACGACGTTCTAAACCCAGCTCGCGTGCCGCTTTAATGGGCGAACAGCCCAACCCTTGGGACCTACTCCAGCCCCAGGATGCGACGAGCCGACATCGAGGTGCCAAACCATCCCGTCGATATGGACTCTTGGGGAAGATCAGCCTGTTATCCCCGGGGTACCTTTTATCCGTTGAGCGACACCGCTTCCACATGCCGGTGCCGGATCACTAGTCCCGACTTTCGTCCCTGCTCGACCTGTCGGTCTCACAGTCAAGCCCCCTTGTGCACTTGCACTCGACACCTGATTGCCAACCAGGCTGAGGGAACCTTTGGGCGCCTCCGTTACATTTTAGGAGGCAACCGCCCCAGTTAAACTACCCACCAGGCACTGTCCCTGAACCAGATCATGGCCCGAGGTTAGAAGTCCAATACGACCAGAGTGGTATTTCAACGACGACTCCACGAACACTGGCGTGCCCGCTTCACAGTCTCCCACCTATCCTACACAAACCGTACCGAACACCAATACCAAGCTATAGTGAAGGTCCCGGGGTCTTTTCGTCCTGCCGCGCGTAACGAGCATCTTTACTCGTAATGCAATTTCGCCGAGTCTGTGGTTGAGACAGCAGAGAAGTCGTTACGCCATTCGTGCAGGTCGGAACTTACCCGACAAGGAATTTCGCTACCTTAGGATGGTTATAGTTACCACCGCCGTTTACCGGGGCTTAAATTCTCAGCTTCGCGTCCGAAAACGCTAACCGGTCCTCTTAACCTTCCGGCACCGGGCAGGCGTCAGTCCGTATACATCGTCTTACGACTTCGCACGGACCTGTGTTTTTAGTAAACAGTCGCTTCTCTCTGGTCTCTGCGACCCAACCCAGCTCCCACCGCAAAGGATGTTCACCAGACCGGGCCCTCCTTCTCCCGAAGTTACGGAGGTATTTTGCCGAGTTCCTTAACCACAGTTCTCTCGATCGCCTCGGTATTCTCTACCTGACCACCTGTGTCGGTTTGGGGTACGGGCCGTGTACCAACTCACTAGAGGCTTTTCTCGGCAGCATAGGATCACTGAATTCGCCTCAATCGGCTACGCATCACCTCTCAGGCACATGCTGTGCGGATTTGCCTACACAACGCCCTACAGGCTTACACCAGGTAATCCATCACCTGGCCCAGCTACCTTCCTGCGTCACCCCATCGCTTGACTACTACCACAGGGGTCCCATGCATCCCCCGCCAGCCACCCGAAGGCGGTCTATTGGGTTCAGGATGGTTAGCACCATGGATTCACCACTGGGCGCGGATACACGGGTACGGGAATATCAACCCGTTGTCCATCGACTACGCCTGTCGGCCTCGCCTTAGGTCCCGACTCACCCTGGGCGGATTAACCTGGCCCAGGAACCCTTGGTCATTCGGCGGACGAGTTTCTCACTCGTCTTTCGCTACTCATGCCTGCATTCTCACTCGCGCAGCCTCCACGACTGGATCACTCCGCCGCTTCCCTGGCTACACGACGCTCCCCTACCCATCCAGACTCCTGGCTCGAAAGCAAGATAATATCTGAATGCCGCGGCTTCGGCGGTGTACTTGAGCCCCGCTACATTGTCGGCGCAAAATCACTTGACCAGTGAGCTATTACGCACTCTTTCAAGGGTGGCTGCTTCTAAGCCAACCTCCTGGTTGTCTCTGCGACTCCACATCCTTTTCCACTTAGTACACGCTTAGGGGCCTTAGCCGGCGATCTGGGCTGTTTCCCTCTCGACTATGAAGCTTATCCCCCACAGTCTCACTGCCACGCTCTCACTCACCGGCATTCGGAGTTTGGCTGACTTCGGTAAGCTTGTAGGCCCCCTAGGCCATCCAGTAGCTCTACCTCCGGCGAGAAACACGCGACGCTGCACCTAAATGCATTTCGGGGAGAACCAGCTATCACGGAGTTTGATTGGCCTTTCACCCCTACCCACAGCTCATCCCCTCAGTTTTCAACCTAAGTGGGTTCGGGCCTCCACGACGTCTTACCGTCGCTTCACCCTGGCCATGGGTAGATCACTCCGCTTCGGGTCCATAGTGCGCGACTCAACCGCCCTATTCGGACTCGCTTTCGCTACGGCTACCCCACACGGGTTAACCTCGCCACACACCAATGACTCGCAGGCTCATTCTTCAAAAGGCACGCCATCACCCACAACAGGCTCTGACGGATTGTAAGCGCACGGTTTCAGGTACTATTTCACTCCCCTCCCGGGGTACTTTTCACCTTTCCCTCACGGTACTAGTCCGCTATCGGTCACCAGGGAGTATTCAGGCTTATCGGGTGGTCCCGACAGATTCACAGCAGATTTCACGGGCCCGCTGCTACTCGGGAACACTACACGACAGAGAACACGTTTTCGCCTACCGGACTCTCACCGTCTACGGTTGGCCATCCCAGACCAATTCGACTAACGCGCCCTTTTCTCACTGCCGCCTGCTTCGGCAGAAACAGGAAATAATGTCCCACAACCCCACATGGACAACGCCTGCCGGCTATCACATCCACACGGTTTAGCCTCCTCCGCTTTCGCTCGCCACTACTCACGGAATCACATATTGTTTTCTCTTCCTGTGGGTACTGAGATGTTTCACTTCCCCACGTTCCCGCCACACACCCTATATATTCAGGCGCGGGCGACACGACATCACTCGTGCCGGGTTTCCCCATTCGGACATCCTCGGATCACAGCTCGGTTGACAGCTCCCCGAGGCTTATCGCAGCCTCCTACGTCCTTCATCGGCTCCTGGTGCCAAGGCATCCACCGTACGCTCTTCAACACTTACAAACAAAGATGCTCGCGTCCACTGTGCAGTTCTCAAACAACACACCCGCCCGAACCACATTCCAAGACCAAACCAGCCGAAACCAGCGGTATCAAGGAGATCCGAACAGATCGTATCTTTCGCCTAGAAAGAAACACTCGCGTGTTCTCTCAGGACCCAACAGTGTGTCGA
>NZ_JBQWRH010000043.1:0-3242 GCF_052545115.1 Nocardia glycosmidis
GACTGGTGAGAGCGCGTATTCAACTGTCGCGTGTTGTCGGAGGAGTCCATCCGGTGGGTGACCGGTAGCGAGGGGTGGTGACGTAGCGGCTCCAGACCACCGCTGCCTCGGCGGCGAGTTTCGTCGTGGTGACGTGGTGATAGCCGAGCGCGTCGGCGACGACGGGGGCGGGCATCTGCTGGACGTGCTGTCGCATGGCCGATGTCCGGCCTGGAACGTTGAGGACGCCAAGCGCTTTCAGCAGTCCGCCAAGGGTTTCGGGGTGCATCGGTTGCCCGGCCCGCCGTCCGGGGAACAGCCAGCGCGAATCGCGGTTGGTGGCGGTGTTCATGTTGGTGCGGCTGTCGATCCAGGCCAGCAGGATTTCGGCAACCGGTTCCGGGACCGGCGCCGCGGGTTCGCCGAGGCGCAGGAGCACGAGATCGCCGTCGTGGATGACATCGTCGATGGTGAGCCGGACGACGCGGGTGAGCGGTTGGGCGTAGAGCAGCACGATCGCGGCCGCCGCGCGTGAGCGTAATGGCTGGTCGGAGGCTGTCAGAATGTGTCCGAGCAGTTCGATTCGCTCTTCCGGGGGCATGGGTGGTCTTCGCTTCACCGCCGGTGCGGATAGACGGAATTGCCGCGTGAGCTGGCTGTTCATGCACCACAACAGAAAGGTTCGCAGGCAGCGTCGGCGGTGGGGGCCGTTCTGGGCGTGCCATGCGTCGATGTTGGATTGGCTGCTGGCAGCGAGCGTGACCCCTTGTCCTGCAAGCCATTCCAGGAACAGTGTGGCTTGTTTGACCTGGTCGTGGGCGTGGCGTCGAGCCGGTGCGGTGAGAGGTTTCCGTTCCGCTTTGGCGCGCAGCTGGGGCAGCAAGTGCCAGGTGGCATAGCGACGGATGATCTGGGTGTGGTCCGGATCGGTGATGGTGGCGAGGTGGCCGGGCAGCCAGCGTTCGAACCCGCAGATCTGTTTGTCGATGACGGGCAGAACACCGCAGGCCATGAGCAGTTCCCGCAGATGCGCCGCGGCCCGCCAAGGTTCGAGAGTATGGAACGCCTCGTGGGTCAGCTCGATCTGTCCGCGTCCGAGTTCGCGCAGCAGGTCCGCTGGGGTTCGATTCTTCCCCTTTCGGGGGTAAAGCCAGGTCAGGCCTGATAACGGGTTGTTCATCGCGAGCAACCGATCGGCCAGGGGAACAAGCTCGGGCCTGATCCGGCCGGTGCCGTCGTCGAGCAGTCCGGTGAGCTTGTCGGTGAATGTGCAACGGGTGCAAAGGCGTTGAGCGTGGAGTTTGCCTTCGTCGCCGCAGCGCGAGCACCGATAGTTCGCGGTGAATCCAGCGCAGTCGGTGCAGATCGGATCATGAGAGTCCGGCGCCAGCCCGGGCAGCGCCCGGTCCTCGCCGCAGCCGGGACAACGGCCTCGGAGGCGAAGGGCGCGATCGCAGCAGGTCCGGCAGAGCGTGCCGTCGGGCCACCATGCGGTGACGTGGGCGTATCGGCCGCAGCGGGCGCACTCGCGACTTTGCCAGCGGGCGAGCTGTTCCCGGGTCGGCCGAGTGCTCATCCTTCGGGCAAGATGCGCGCCGGCCGGGGCCGCAACTTCGCGACGACCGGCGGCCGATCGGTCGCGTCCGCGGTGCCGGTCTTGCGGACTCCGGCGTTCTCGGCGGTGGTGATCACCAGATCCGCCGGGGTGCAGGCCAGGATGTCGCAGAGCGCCGAGAGGACTTGCAGCGACAGTCGTTCTGGGGTGCCGGACACGAGTCGATGAACCTGGGAAGCGGACAGGTCGATGCCGCGCTCGCGTAGCAGCGGAACCAGTTCGGTGGCGGTGAAAACGCCTTGGCCGGCCATGATTTCGCGCAATCGCCAGGTGTAGCCGATGGAACGTTTCATGCGTGCTTGCCTTTCTGGGACTCGAGGGCCGCAGCGACGGTCGCATCCATTCGCCGCCGCAGGGTGCGGGTGCGGAAGTCCGAGGACACGCAGGTGTAGATCGACGTCGTGCTCGCGTGCTCGTGGCCGACCTGTTCCTGCACGAACCGAGGATCCCAGCCGTCCTCGATCAAATGCGTGACGTAGGAGCGGCGTAGCGAATGGAAGTCGAGCCCGTCGTCCAGGCCGAGGGCGTGGCGGTAGGCGACGAACCGGGAATTGAGACGCTGGCAGCCGATCCGCGGCCCGCGTTCGGACGGCCAGGCCGCCGGGTTGCCGTCGGCACCGAGCAGCGGCCGGACCTCGGTGAACCATTCATCGAGGACATCGACGGTCCAGTCCCACACGGTCAGCACTCCGCGCCGTTTCGGCGGCGACCCCTTCTTGGCCTTGCCGAATCGAACCTGGCAGCGGCCGAACTGCCCGAACTCCGGCGCGTGCGGATTGGCGCCGAAGTCAGCCGCATCCAACATCCGAGTTTCGTTGCGCCGCAACCCGAATGCGTAAGCAGTCTTGAACAGAGTGGCATCCCGGAAGGCGGGTAGCCAGCCCTTGCGGCCGAAGGCCCGGATCCGGGCCACTTCGTCGTCGCAGTGGGCGAAGAACGCGTGCAGCTCCGCCTTGGTGAACGCTCGCTTCTTCGGATCGGATTCGTTGTCCTGGACGTGCGCGGCGGTGTTCCACTCGTGCACCACCTGGACCGGGTGCGTGCCGAACCGGTCCTCGCAGGTGGTCGGCCACTGGTAGAGCGGGTCAGTGACGAAGCCGCAGAACGCCCGGATCGCCTCGGAGTAGGAGCGGATCGTCGTGCGCTTCAGATCTCGCAGCGACCGCAGGTCACCGAGCCATTCATCGATCATCGCCGGACTCCATTGCCACGGAAAGGCATTCACGTAGGCGGTGAACGCCTTGACCGTGCGCTCCCGGCTTTCCACCGTGGTGCGGGCCAGATTCCGCGCCAGCTGCTGATTCGCGAATCCAGCCAGCATCGCGGTGAACACCTGCTCCTCCGGCCGGAGCAGCGACACCCCGTCGACGAGGTGCAGCCGCGCCGCACCTGGCACCGAACCGCCGAAACCCGCCAAACCGGCCCACCTCCATCGGTCGCATCAGATGCGAGAAAGTCGCATCGTATGCGACCCGTGATGGAAGCCGCAGGCAGTTGCGTCAGACAGGCCGTTTCGGGGCCTTCAGCCGTCTATCCTCATCGGTGCCGACACAGCCGAATCCCTCTGGCAGAGGCTGGATCCGCCACCCTCGAACCGGTCGATGTGCACACTGTCGCGAGTTCGCATCCAATGCAATTGGCGGCGAAA
>NZ_JBQWRH010000044.1:0-3172 GCF_052545115.1 Nocardia glycosmidis
GCGGGGATCACGTTTGTGGGGCCGTCGGCTGAGGTGTTGGAGTTGGCGGGGAATAAGGCGCGGGCGGTTGAGGCGGCGCGGGCGGCGGGGTTGCCGGTGTTGCGGTCGAGTGCGCCGTCGGCGGATGTGGAGGAGTTGGTGGCGGCGGCGGGGGAGTTGGAGTTCCCGGTGTTCGTGAAGGCGGTCGCGGGTGGTGGGGGTCGGGGGATGCGGCGGGTCGCGAGTGTGGAGTTGTTGCGGGAGTCGATCGAGGCGGCGTCGCGGGAGGCGGAGTCGGCGTTCGGTGATCCGACGGTGTTCTTGGAGCAGGCGGTGGTGAATCCGCGGCATATCGAGGTGCAGATTCTGGCGGATCAGCATGGGAATGTGATGCATCTGTTCGAGCGGGATTGTTCGGTGCAGCGGCGGCATCAGAAGGTGATCGAGTTGGCGCCGGCGCCGAATCTGGATCCGGGGTTGCGGGAGCGGATGTGTGCGGATGCGGTGGCGTTTGCGCGGGAGATCGGGTATTCGTGTGCGGGGACGGTGGAGTTTCTGCTGGATGAGCGTGGTAATCATGTGTTCATCGAGATGAATCCGCGGATTCAGGTGGAGCATACGGTGACCGAGGAGATCACCGATGTGGATTTGGTGCAGGCGCAGTTGCGGATCGCGGCGGGGGAGTCTTTGGCTGATCTGGGGTTGAGTCAGGAGTCGGTGTCGATTCGGGGTGCGGCGTTGCAGTGCCGGATCACGACGGAGGATCCGGCGAACGGGTTCCGTCCGGATACCGGCCGCATCACCGGCTATCGCACCCCCGGCGGCGCGGGCGTGCGATTGGACGGTGGTACGCACGTCGGCGCGGAGATCGGCGCCCATTTCGACTCGATGCTGGTCAAATTGACCTGCCGAGGGAGAGATTTCTCCAGCGCCGTCGCGCGCGCACGCCGGGCGATCGCGGAATTCCGCATCCGCGGCCTCGCCACCAATATCCCCTTCCTCCAGGCCGTTCTGGATGACAACGACTTCCGCTCCGGGCACGTGACGACCTCGTTCATCGATGAACGCCCACAACTACTCGTCGAGAACCGGTCGGCGGACCGGGCCTCGAAGATTCTCGAGTATTTGGCGGATGTGACGGTGAATAAGCCGCATGGGGAGCGGCCGACGGCGGTGTATCCGCATGACAAGTTGCCGGTGGTGGATTTGGGTGTGGCGCCGCGGGATGGTTCGCGGCAGCGGTTGTTGGCGTTGGGGCCGGAGGGGTTTGCGCGGGCGTTGCGGGAGCAGAAGGGGGTGGGGGTTACGGATACGACGTTCCGTGATGCGCATCAGTCGTTGTTGGCGACGCGGGTGCGGACGGGTGGTTTGTTGGGGGTGGCGGGGCATGTGGCGCGGTTGATGCCGGAGTTGTTGTCGATCGAGGCGTGGGGTGGGGCGACGTATGATGTGGGGTTGCGGTTTTTGTTCGAGGATCCGTGGGAGCGGTTGGCGGCGTTGCGGGAGGCGGTGCCGAATATTTGTTTGCAGATGTTGTTGCGGGGGCGGAATACGGTGGGGTATACGCCGTATCCGGAGGTGGTGACGCGGGCGTTTGTGTCGGAGGCGGCGGGGACGGGTATCGATATTTTCCGGATTTTCGATGCGTTGAACAATGTGGATCAGATGCGTCCGGCGATCGATGCGGTGCGGGAGACGGGGTCGGCGGTCGCGGAGGTCGCGTTGAGTTATACGGGGGATCTGGCGGATCCGGGGGAGTCGTTGTATACGTTGGATTATTACTTGAAGCTGGCTGAGCAGATCGTGGATGCGGGGGCGCATGTGCTGGCGATCAAGGATATGGCGGGGTTGTTGCGGGCGCCGGCGGCGGCGACGTTGGTGTCGGCGTTGCGGGCGAATTTCGATCTGCCGGTGCATGTGCATACGCATGACACGCCGGGTGGGCAGTTGGCGACGTATTTGGCGGCGTGGCAGGCGGGGGCGGATGCGGTGGATGGGGCGAGTGCGGCGATGGCGGGTACGACCAGTCAGCCGGCGTTGTCGGCGATTGTGGCGGCGGCGGCGCACACGGAGTTCGATACCGGGTTGAGTTTGGCGAATGTGTGTGATCTGGAGCCGTATTGGGAGGCGTTGCGGAAGGTGTATGCGCCGTTCGAGTCGGGGTTGCCGGCGCCGACGGGGCGGGTGTATACGCATGAGATTCCGGGTGGGCAGTTGTCGAATTTGCGGCAGCAGGCGATCGCGTTGGGGTTGGGGGACCGGTTCGAGGAGGTGGAGGCGAAGTACGCGGCGGCGGATCGGTTGTTGGGGCGGTTGGTGAAGGTGACGCCGTCGTCGAAGGTGGTTGGTGATCTGGCGTTGGCGTTGGTCGGTACCGGGGTGGCGGTGGAGGATTTCGCGGCGGATCCGGGCCGGTATGACATTCCGGATTCGGTGATCGGGTTTCTGCGGGGGGAGTTGGGGACCCCGGCGGGTGGCTGGCCGGAGCCGTTCCGCAGTAAGGCGCTGGCGGGGCGGGGGGCGGCGAAGCCGGAGACGCCGCTCACGCGGGGGGATGAGGACGGTTTGGCGGGCGGTTCGCTGCAGCGTCGGGCGACGTTGAACCGGTTGCTGTTCCCGGGGCCGACCGCGGAGTTCCTGGCGCATCGGGAGAAGTACGGGGATACCACGGGGTTGTCGGCGAATCAGTTCTTCTACGGTTTGCGCCGTGGTGAGGAACATCGGGTGCAGTTGGAGAAGGGGGTGACCCTGTTGATCGGGTTGGAAGCGATTTCCGAGCCCGACGAGCGGGGGATGCGGACGGTGATGTGCATCCTGAATGGGCAGTTGCGGCCGATCTCGGTGCGTGACCGTGCGGTCGCCAGCGAGGTCCCGGCGGCGGAGAAGGCGAACCGGACCGATCCCGGGCATGTCGCGGCCCCGTTCGCCGGGGTGGTGACCCTGGCGGTCGCGGAGGGCGATACGGTCGCTGCCGGGGACACCGTCGCCACGATCGAGGCGATGAAGATGGAAGCCGCGATCACCGCGTCCCGCGCCGGGATCGTCGGGCGGGTCGCGATCGGGCCGGTGCAGCAGGTCGAGGGCGGGGACCTGCTGATCGAGCTGACCCTACGGGAAACCGCCGCCGGATGACCCGCATCGTCGCCGGCACCGCCGGCGGGCGACGCCTACGGGTACCACCCGCCGGCACCCG
>NZ_JBQWRH010000045.1:0-3159 GCF_052545115.1 Nocardia glycosmidis
TTCGGTCGTGCCGATTTGACGGCGGATCGGTTTGTGGCGAATCCGTTCGAGTGGGGTGTGCGGATGTATCGCACGGGTGATGTGGTGGCGTGGAATTCGGCGGGTGAGCTCGAGTATCGGGGTCGTTCGGATTTTCAGGTGAAGATTCGTGGTTTCCGGATCGAGTTGGGTGAGGTGGAGGCGGCGTTGTTGGCGCTGCCTGCGGTGGCGCAGGCGGTGGTGGTCGCGAAGTCGGATCCGAGGGTTGGTGATCGTCTGGTCGCGTATGTGGTTCCCGGTGATGCGGGTGTGGATGTGGCGGGGGTGCGGTCTGTGTTGTCGGCGGGTTTGCCGTCGTACATGGTGCCGTCGGCGTTTGTGGTGTTGGAGGGGTTGCCGTTGAGTGTGAATGGCAAGGTGGATCGGAGGGCGTTGCCGGAGCCGGAGTTCGAGGTTCAGGTGTTTCGTGCGCCGTCGACGCCGATCGAGGAGATTGTGGCGTCGGTGTTTGCTGGGGTGTTGGGTGTGGAGCGGGTGGGCGCGGATGATGATTTTTTCGCGTTGGGTGGTAATTCGTTGTTGGCGACGCAGGTCGCCGCGCGGATCGGTAAGGCATTGGACACCAGGGTGCCGGTGCGGTGGCTGTTCGAAGCGTCTACCGTCGCGGGACTGGCCGTTCGGGCCGAACGGCATACGGGAGCAGGTGGCCGCCGGGATTTGGTGGCTGGTCCGCGGCCAGAGCGGATTCCGTTGTCCTTGGCGCAGCAGCGGATGTGGTTCCTGAACCAATTCGACACCGAATCCGCGGCGTACAACGTGCCGATCGCAGTGCGGCTGACGGGGGCGCTCGATATTGCCGCATTGCAGCAGGCGGTGTCGGACCTCGTGGTGCGGCACGAGATTTTGCGCACCATTTATCCGCAGACCGAGGACGGCCCGGTGCAGGTCATTCTGCCGCCGGCTCGAGCGGTGCCGCGGTTGGAGGTCCGGGTGGTCGCGGCGACGGAGATCGAATCCGCCGTGGTGGCGCTGAATTCGACGATTTTCGATGTGACCGCCGAGGTTCCGGTGCGGGTCGCGCTGTTCCAGATTGCCGGAGATACATCGAATTTCGCTGATGTGGGAGCCGGCTCCCATGTTTTGCCCGCAGGCTCGGCTGGTCCGCGATCGGAGAATCTCGCTGATGCCGAGCCGGTGGACTATGTGCTGGCTATGGTGGTGCATCACATTTCTGGTGATGGGTCGTCGGTGGGTCCGCTGACACGGGATTTGATGATTGCTTATGCGGCGCGGTCGGCGGGCGAGGCGCCGAATTGGGCGCCGTTGGCGGTGCAGTATGCGGATTACAGTGTCTGGCAGCGTGAGCTGTTGGGTAGCGACGATGATGCGGAGTCGTTGGCGTCCAGGCAGGTTGCCTATTGGCAGCAGGCTCTGGCTGGTTTGCCGGATCAGTTGGATTTGCCGTCGGATCGGTCGCGTCCAGTGGCGCGGTCGCTTGCGGGTGGCAAGGTCGAGTTGCGGGTGGACGCCGGGACTCATCGGGGCTTGATGGAGTTGGCGCGTGCGGAGGGCGCGACGCTGTTCATGGTGGCGCACACCGCGTTGGCGGTGTTGCTGGCCCGGCTGTCGGGGACTACGGACATCGCGATCGGTACGCCGGTGGCGGGCCGCGGTGAAGCGGTGCTGGATGACTTGATCGGGATGTTCGTCAATACCCTGGTGTTCCGCACCCGGGTGGAGGCGGGGGAGCCGTTCACCGATCTATTGGCTCGCCAGCGTGAGACGGATATTCAGGCGTTCGCCAATGCTGATGTGCCGTTCGAGCGTCTGGTGGAGGTGCTCAATCCGGTGCGCTCGACCGCGCGGCATCCGTTGTTCCAAGTGGGTTTGTCGTTCCAGAATTTGGCGCAGGCGGCGTTGGAGTTGCCGGGGTTGCGTGTGTCGGGGCTGGATGTCGATGCCGGGTTGTCGCAGTTCGATCTGCATCTGATCGTGACCGACCGTTACGACGACGCGGGCGCGCCGGCGGGCATCACGGGGTTCTTCACGTACGCGACCGATCTGTTCGACCGCGCGACGGTGCGAGGTTTCGTGGATCGGTTCGAGCGTTTGCTGGGTGGGATCATCGCCGCGCCGCGTACTGCGGTGGGTGACCTCGAGTTGCTCGGCGCGACCGAGCGGACGGAGCTGCTCTCCGGGCGTAATGCGACCGAACGGCTGGTGGACACCTCCGCCACGCTGGTATCGCTACTGGACGCCTCGGTCGCGGCCGATCCGCGGGCGGTGGCAATCGTCGGTGACGATCCGGCAGGTGCCGGGCGGGTAGAGCTGACCTACGCCGAGTTGGATGCCCGGGTGAACCGGCTGGCGCGATATCTGATCGGGCAGGGTATCGGTGCCGAGGATCGGGTTGCCCTGGCGATCCGCCGTTCGATGGATCTCGTGGTCGCCATGTACGCGGTGGCGAAAGCCGGTGCGGCGTATGTTCCGCTCGACCCGGATCATCCGGCTGAGCGCACTGGCTACATCCTCGAGACAGCGGCACCGGTGTGTGTGCTGACGAACGCGGCCGCGGAGTTCGAGACGGATTTCGCGTCGGTGGTGCGGATCGATGATCTGGATCTGTCGGGTGTGGCGGCGACTCCGGTTACCGATGCTGATCGGGTTGCACCGTTGCGGGCGGAGAACACGGCGTATGTGATTTTCACATCGGGTTCGACCGGTCGCCCGAAGGGCGTGGCGGTGGCGCACGGCGCGATCGCCAACCAGTTGCAGTGGAAGACCATCGAATTCGGTCTCGACGCCGCGGACGCGATCCTGTTGAAGACGGCGGCGACGTTCGATTTGTCGGTGTGGGAGTTCTGGTCTGCGGCAGTGTGTGGTGGTCGGCTGGTGATCGCGTCACCGGATGGTCATCGCGATCCGGCGTATCTCAACGAGTTGATGGCGCGCGAGTGGGTGACCACGCTGCATGTGGTGCCGTCGATGCTGGACGCTTTGTTGACGGCGGGAATGCCGAGTTCGTTGTGGCGGGTGTTGGCGATCGGTGAAGCTTTGCCGGGTTCGGTCGCGCAGCGGTTGCTGCGGGATTACCCGCGCACCGAACTGTTCAACCTCTACGGTCCGACCGAGGCGGCGGTGTCGATCACCAGCCATCGGGTTACCCGCGCCGATGAGGTG
>NZ_JBQWRH010000046.1:0-3023 GCF_052545115.1 Nocardia glycosmidis
ATCACGAAGTCTGCGCCAGACCCGGTTTCCAGGACAGCTCGCACGGTCGCGGGATCGACCGTGGTCGGCGTCTGCGGCATACCGCCGGTGATCGCGGCGTTGTTGACCAGAACGTCCAGCCCTCCGGCATGGTCGGCGATCAATTCGGCCGCCGCGGCCACACTTGCGTCGTCGGTCACGTCGAGCGGCACACCGAACGCATCGGTCCCGGCCGCGCGGAGTTTCTCCACCGCGGTGTCGCGGCGTTGCCGATCGCGCGCGCCCACACCGATTCGCCAGCCGAGCGCGCCCAGGCCAGCGGCGATCTCGTATCCGATTCCCTTGTTCGCGCCGGTCACCAGCGCGATCGTCTGTTCACTCACACCGCCGATCCTGCTGCGGCTGCGGGTGCAGCGTCCAAGACCGATCGGGTAGGCGGCGATACCGCACGGGTATTGGTCGTGGTTATCGCCGGATACCATGACCTGGTGGAAACGCGGGAGATGCGATACTTCGTCGCCGTCGCCGAGGAGTTGCACTTCGGGCGGGCAGCACAACGGCTCGCGATCGCGCAACCGCCACTATCGCGAGCCATCCAGCAGCTCGAACGGCGGCTCGGCGTCGTCCTGCTGCACCGCACCGCTCGCGCCGTCGCCTTGACCGAGGCCGGGGCGGTGCTGCTGCGGGAGGCCCGGCTCGCGCTCGACGCGGTCGAAGCCGCCGAGCGGCGAACCCGCCGTGCCGCGGCCGACCGGCCCGGGGTGGTGCTGGCCACCAAGGCCGGAGCGTCCCGCGAACTGTTGTCGAAGCTGCTGCACGCCTACGCCGCCGAACCGGGCGCCGTGGCAGTCGAGGTGATGCTGTGCGGGCCAGGCCAGCCGGAAAGTCTGCTGCACAACGGGCGTGCCGACGTTGCTCTGCTGCACCGGCCGTACGACACGACAGCCGGATTCGACACCGAGAATTTGTACACCGAACAGCAGGTCGTGGTCCTCCCCACAGGGCACCCCCTCGCCAACCGACCCCACCTGTCGATGGCCGAAGTCAACACCCTTACGGACCTGCCCCTGCCGCGCTGGCCCCGACCGGACGGAAGTTATGCGGACGGCCCCGGCCCGCAGGTGCGTGACCATACCCAACTATTCCAACTGATCGCGCTCGGACTGGCCTGCGCGGTCGTACCCGAATCGCTGCGAACCCAGCTACGCGACGATCATGCCGTCGTGCCCGTGCCAGACGCACCGACCGTCACGACCGTCATCGCTTGGCCACCACACAGCAGATCCAAACCCATCGCCGACCTCGTCCACACCGCGACACGCCTCTAACCGACACCACTATGCGCCGACCGTATTCGAGCATCACCAATCTTTCGGCATACATCCGGATTCGGGATACTTACCACCGGGTTCGGATATCGGTACCGCCGCCGGATGGTATGGGACCGTGCGCACTGCGCCACCGTCGGTGCCGCTCATTCGTGGCAGGCGGTGCCTCGGGTTCGCAAGTCGGTGGCAAGTCGTGGTTAACGCTGGTAGCGGACAGTGTGTTCCATGACAAGGACTGAGGTACTGCTCGCGGCCGATCGAGACATCCGGTGGCGGGCCTATGCGCTGATCGCTGGGGGTGTGCTGTTCGCGGTGGGCAATGCGCTGCATCCGTTGGAACATTCCGAAGCCGCTGAACAGGCGAGCACCTGGGTGGCCGCACACCTGACCTTCACCGTCGGTGCGGTGCTACTGGCGGTCGGGCTCGGGGTGGTGACCGCGAGTTGGACCGACGCCGCCGACCACCGAGCGTCGGAAGGCGTCGGATCGGGTGCCACCGCCCCGCCGCCGAACGCAGGCGGCGGGATCGCGAAGGTCGCCACCGCCGCCGGAATCCTGTTGTATCTCGGTCTGACCCTGGCCATTCCGATCGGCGCGTACCACGAGATCTACGTGGCCCCGCAACTTTCCCACCACGAGCAACATCGAATCGAGGATGCCGCGCTGCCGGTGACCGGTCCGCTCGCCGCCGCCTTCCTGCTGGGAGCGTTGCTGATCGCGGTCTGCGCGCTGATCGCCCCGCGGCCCCGCATGGGCCGCGCCGCCGGAGCCCTGATCGTGCTCGCGGTCCTGGCCATGGCCGGGGCGGAGGGCCTGCCCGGTGCGGAGGGCCTGTGGATCATTCCCGGCACCATCGTGATGGGCCTGGTCCTCGCCGCCGCCGGAGTCCGCGCCCTGCGCGACTGAACCTCGCTGACCACGTCTCATCGGGACCGGTCCGCGTCGTTTCCGCGTTCGCCGCGTGCGATGCGGCCACCGGTCCGTCGGTCACGCTGTTCTCCGAGGGGAGTCGCTGCCCCGGATCGGTGCGTGTGGCGACCGATCGGGACTTAGGCTGGGGCAATGCGATCCGGCCGTGGAGTTACCGAACCGGCTGTCGCATGCGATGTACCACTCGTGGTGACTGTGGACGTACTCGGCGCGCTGCGTGTGACGGTGGACGGCCGCCCAGCGCCTTTGCGCGGGCCCATGCAGGGCGCGGTGCTGGCGCGACTGGTCGTGGCCGCCGGCGCAGTGGTGTCAGCCGATCGGCTGATCGAGGATCTGTGGCAGGGCGAACCGCCGCCCAAAGCCTCCGGCGCACTGCAAGCCCATATCTCCTACCTCCGCCGCGCCCTCGAACCCCACCGCCCGCCCCGCGCCCCCGCCCGCGTGGTGATATCCCAAGCCCCCGGCTACGCCCTGCGCGCCGAACCCACCACCGTGGACGCCTGGCATTTCGAGCGCCTGCTCGCCACCGCCGCTATCGAACCCGACCTATCGACCCGCTACCGAACCCTGGACACCGCACTGTCCCTCTGGCGCGGCCCCGCCCTGGCGGCCTACGCCGACTCCGACTGGGCCGCACCGGAAATCACCCGACTCACCGATATGCGCTGGACCGCAATGGAACAGCGCGCCGACGCCGCCCTGCGCCTGGACCGCCCCGCCGAGGCCGCCACCACGCTGCACCGCCTCGTCGCCGACCATCCCGAACGCGAAACCGCCGCTCGCCTG
>NZ_JBQWRH010000047.1:0-3009 GCF_052545115.1 Nocardia glycosmidis
GATTCCCCCGCCGAGCACCTTCGTGATCTACTCACCACCTGAGAAACTTGGGGCGACGCCCCCTGGAATCCGAGCCCTGGAACATCTGCTGGACTTGTTGTTCGATCTTTTGTTTCCGCTGGCGCCTTTCCGACGGCGTCGGCGTTGGTGACTGGGGCGGGGTGTTCCGGTTTGTCGATGTCGCATGATCTGCCGTGGATCGGGCGCGTCGTGTGGGCTCTCGGTCGCGGCGGGGTCCCAGGCGAACGTTGCGCAACCGGGGGAACGTTTCCTCGACGTCGGACAGCATCTTCTCCACCCGTCCGTGGAGATCCGGCGACCGCGCAGCCGTCATACCAAGGAGGACTGTGAGGGCATGAAATTGGAGAACATCTATCGGCTCGTTCATTTCGCCGATGCCGGATAGATAGCCACGGATCTTGCAGCGCAACTCGCGCTCAGCGTCCCCCACGAGCTCGTCGAGTTCCGCGAAAGACCTACCGTTGCTGACCATTTCGAAATGCTACCGAACCAGCCGAGGAAGCGCGCCGGATCACGGTTCTCGAAGACTGGCCAGATGCCCTACTTCGATGATCTTGAAACTCGCCGCTAGCCGGTCTCGCGGAGTCCGCCCGGCCCCAGCCTGGACTCGGCACGGTTCAGCTCGGGCGGGGGGAAGGCGAACGGGTCGCGCCGTTTCCTGCCGTGCAGGCGGTCATAGACGCGCATCCACGGTTCGATCAAGTCGGCCTTGCAGTCGGGCACACAGCGGTACCCGTAGGTGCGGCAGTAGCAGCCGCGCAGGAAACTCACCACCACGTCGCGTTCGGGCAGCGTGTTGGTCTGCTCCGCGTCGCGGAACCGCGCGAATACCGCCGAGCGGGAGGGTAGATAACTGCCCGGATGGATCTTCGCCGTGCTCAAGACCTTCTCCATGCTGCGCTCGGACGCCTTGGCCAGCGCGCGCAGCTTGCCGACGTACTCCGCGGCGGTGGTGACCCCGCCGAGGTCGATCACCGGCGGCGGGCTGTGCTCGTCGACCTGGCGGAGGAACTTGGCCCTCGGGCGGTAATGCAGGCGCTGGAACAGTTTGTGCCAGTAGCGGATCTCCTCCGAGTTCAACCCGCATCCACTCAGGAAGGCCAGCACCACCTCCCAGCGCAGTTCGACCCGGCCGGGCTTGAACAGGTCATGCAGGGTCGTGTGGCCTGGCGCGATGCCGCCGCCGACGATGCCCTCCGGGGTGACCGAGAAGGTCCGCACGCGCCCCGCGATCTGGCGGTAGGACGGGTTATCTACCGAGGCCCGCAGGTGCCGAAGCGCTTCGACGTAGCGGCCGACGGTGCGCACCGCGCTTGGGTCGGGCAGGTACAGATCCTGCCGATACCCGCGCAGGCGCACCAGCGCGGGCTCGGGCTCCGGCTTCACCGACGTCGGCTCGGACTCTCCGGGCGCGAGCAGCTCGAGCTGGACGCCGTCGACCTGCCGACGCCGCCGGACCAGCGGCGTCGAGTTAATGACCGTCGGCTGGGCCTCGCCGCTGTGGCGATCCCGCGCCTGCTGCCACAGCGCCTTCCATTGCGCCATCTCGTCTTTGGACGGGTCCTGCTCATCCTCGACGACGCCGAGCGCGGCGACGATCGTGCGCACCGAGTCCCACGACACCGGCCAGTTCGCCCGCTCGACCCGGTTGACGATCGTGCGGCTATAGACGATCTGCACCGCGAGGGTCCGCTGACTGACGCCGGCGGACTCGCGCAGCTCCCGGACACGGTCGGCCAGGACCAGCCGTGGGTCGGCAGCTCGTGCGTCCTCGGTCTCGGCGGTCTGGTCGCTTCGCACCCGTCGGGCACCGCCACGGGCCGGGCGCACCATCAGGCACCCGCCCGTGCTGCCGGTGCCGCCTTGGTCAGCGTGAGCGGCGTGGTCGTCAGCTGGGTGGCGGCCGTGCCGAGCGCGACGACGACACCAGAGGCGGTGACCAGGTCTGCGCCGTTGGCGTGCAGGACGATCGCCACCCCGGCCATCATTCCAAACGCCCACACGCGCGCGGAAAGGCCGCCACCGCGGTGGAAGCGACGGAAACCGCCGACAGGATCGGGATCGGTACGGAAAACCTCGGGAACACGCAGAGAGATGCGCATGGTGACCTTTCGGGTGAGAACACGTCGTCCGGGCGATGGGCTGGGGGTCTGCCGAACTCTTCTCCCGCAGACGGCAATCCGCGGGTGCCGGTAGATCCCAACCCTGATATTCACTTGCCCTTCAAGGAAACCCGATTTTGCGGAATTACTACACAGCTCAACGGCAAATCTCGAGCGGCCCCAAACGCACGTCGACGGACTCCACCGACGAGTGGCAACACCAACCTGTTTCAGTGTTGCCACCCCCTCCAGACCGCGCATTCCGTGTCCCTATATGCCCCCCTTGCGCACATCACCCGGGAGAATTGACCCGGTCCTATAACGCTCCACCAGCGATTATGCAGACCGCGCTCGGCCGGGCATAGCACAGGTATTCACGCCTGCGGATCAACTGGTTGTCCGGGATCGTCCGGTCTCCCTCGACGACAGCGAGCCCGGACAGAGATAGTGGTCCAGTCGCCGTTACGCGACATTGCACGACCTTTCGTGCGATCGGGAACCGTCCACTCGTCCGGGCGATCTCGACTCGGCCGGTCTCCCTGCGGCAACGGGGAGACCGGCCACATAACCATCCCGACGCGGCTCTGACCAGCGTCTATCCTGATCTTGTGGGTCTATCGGTGCCAGCAACCGATGCTGGCTACGGCCGGACGGCCACCACCGCCGCCAGGCGGCTGGACCGCGGAAATGAAATGGGACGGAGTGCGCGCGATCGCCCGCGCCACGACCGCCAGCATCGGCTTGTTCAGCCGCAACCTGCGCGAGATCACCAGCTTCTACCCCGAGATCGCCGCCGTGCTGGCCGAGATCACCGACGGGCGCACCGTGTTGCTCGACGGCGAGCTACGTCGACCCCGACGAGTCCGGCGCCCCGTCGTTCTCCCGG
>NZ_JBQWRH010000048.1:0-2531 GCF_052545115.1 Nocardia glycosmidis
TGTCAATGGCCATCGGTAGGTCGCCGTTGGTGGCCAGGTGAAGTCCCCACCCCTTTGCCGGGGGTGGGGGTTGGTTCAGGGGCGGTCACCTCGCTTGTTGCGGTGTTTCATGCGGTAGGAGTCGCCGTCGGTGATGATGACGGTGGCGTGGTGGAGCAGTCGGTCGAGGATGCTGGCGGCGGTGGTGTGTTCGGGCAGGAACCGGCCCCATTGCTCGAACGGCCAGTGCGAGGCGACGGCCAGCGAGCGGCGTTCGTAAGCGGCGGCGACGAGCCGAAACAGTAGTTGGGTGCCGGTGTCGTCGAGTGGCGCGAACCCGATCTCGTCGAGGATCACGACGTCGGCGCGGAGCAGGGTGTCGATGATCTTGCCGACGGTGTTGTCGGCCAGACCCCGATAGAGGGTGTCGACCAGATCGGCGGCGGTGAAATATCGGACCTTGTGCCCGGCCACGACCGCGGCGTGCCCGAGCCCAATCAGGGTGTGACTTTTGCCCGTGCCCGGTGGACCGATCAACGCGAGATTGTGTTGCGCGCGAACCCATTCCAGACTCGACAGGTAGTCGAAGGTGGCCTTCGGGATGGACGAGGCGGTGACGTCGAAGCTGTCGAGGGTTTTGGTGACCGGGAACGCCGCAGTCTTGAGCCGGTTGGCCGCGTTGGAGGCGTCGCGGGCGGCCAGTTCGGCCTCGATCAGGGTGCGCAGCACCTCTTCCGGGGTCCAGCGCTGGGTTTTCGCGACCGCCAGCACTTCCGGTGCGGTGCGCCGGACCGTGGCCAGCTTCAACCGCCGCAGCCCGGCGTCGAGGTCGGCCGCCAGTTCCAGGACGGGCTTGGGGGCAACAATTTTCGATCGTGCTGAAGTCACGAGGCGCTCCCGTCACGAGTGATTTTGTAGGCGTCCAGCGACCGGGTCGGTGCGGTGGGCAGGTCCAGTACCAGTGCGTCCCCGGCCGCCCGCGGCTGCGGGGTGCCGGTGCCGGCGGCGAGGATGGAGCGGACGTCGGCGGCGCGGAACCGCCCGAACGCCACCGCCCGCCGCAACGCGGCCACCAGGACGGCGTCGCCGTGGGCTGCGCCGAGCGCGAGCAGAATCTCCAGTTCGGAGCCCAGGCGGGTGTTGCCGATCGCGGCCGCACCGACGAGGAAGGCTTCAGCTTCTTCACCGAGGGCGCAGAACTGTTGCTCGACTGTGGTTTTCGGGCGTGGTCCGCGGTTGGGTGCGGGCCGGGGGCCGTCGTAGTGGTCATCGAGGATCGACGCCTCACCGGGGGCGAGGAGTTCGTGTTCGGCGACGATGACGCCGGTTGCCGGTTCGAGCACCAGCAGCGCGCCGCAGTCGAGGACGATCTGCACCTTCTCACCGATCAGGCGGGTCGGCACCGAGTAGCGGGCCGACCCGTAACGCACACACGAGAGCCGGTCGACAGTGCGGGTAACCGCCGATGCGCCGATCTCGAGCCGCAGCGACGGCAACGGCGCCAACAAACCCCGCTCGATATCGAGGCGTTCACCGGGGATCGCGCAGATCTCCGAATGCACCAACGCGTTCACCTCCGCGCACCAGGTTTCCGCCGCCGCGTTGGCCTCACGCAGGCTCACGGTCCGGCCGGCCATTGCGGCCTCGGCCAGCAGCGGGACCGCCAGATCACGCTGGGCATAGCCGCACAGGTTCTCCACGATGCCCTTGGACTGCGGATCGCTTGCGTGACACCAGTCCGGCCGGAAGCCGTAATGGGTGGCGAACCGGACGTATTCCGGTGTCGGGACGACTACGTTCGCGACCACTCCGCCTTTCAGGCAGCCCATCCGGTCGGCCAGCACCCGCGCGGGCACGCCGCCGATCGCAGTGAACGCTTCGGCGAGCAGGGCCAGGGTGGTCGACTGTTTCTGATCAGCGGCGAACGCGGTGAACCGCCACCGCGAGAACGCCAGCACCGCGCAGAACAGCTGCAACCCGGGTGCGGCCTGCGCCCAGTCGATCACCATATACTCACCCGGCGACCACACCGCCGGACGACGACCCCGATGATTGTCCCTGCGCCACAACGCTTTCTGCTCGGCCACCAGCCGCCGGAAATTCCGCGGCGACCCCTCGTAACCGGCAGCACGGGCGATCGGCAGCAACCGCTTCGCCGAGATCCGGCCCCGCGACTTCTCGATCCGCTTCGCGACCAAATCCTGCACCTGGTCGTAATTACGGGCCCGCACCGCAGGCTCCGGCCGGCCACCGCCGGCCTCGGCACGCTCGACGACCCGTTTCACCGTCTTGTGCGTGGTGCCGCACAACTCGGCAGCCCCACGATACGTTCCGACCTCTCGATAGGCGGAAATGATGTCCATTCGCTCCCTCGCAGACTTCAATGGAACTCCCTGGGCAGTGACGGATGACAGTTGGCGCTATCACCGTCACCGCCCAGGCCACGAGCTCCGGGCATGACACGACGAGCAAGAGGAATGGGGACTTCCACCCGGCCGCCAGCGGCGACCTACACCTGGCCACCAGTGGGGACTTTTTCATGGCCATGGACA
>NZ_JBQWRH010000049.1:0-2452 GCF_052545115.1 Nocardia glycosmidis
GTGCGACACGAGGTCGCACTGCCCAAGTGGGCGAACCCCGGATAAGGGGCCGCCCCTGACCAGTGTTCATGGTCAGACCCCACGCTCACATGCGTCGCTGGCAACGGCGGGGTGTGAAGCTGAGCGCTCAAGGCCCAAGAACGCCAAGGCATCTGGCGTGACAGGCCGAGGGGTAGACCGGAAGGGCGAACGTAAGTGAACCTCCGATAAAGCCTCGTCACTGTAGCCCGCACGATGCTGTGCACGAAGTGGCGGTTATGGCCCGGACGCTGAAAGGCGTCGAGCGAGACTCTGGGTTCGGTCCTGGGGTCTGGGAACACCGCTGGCCACGGGGCAGAGGAGGCGCCCTCACCGGTCGCATCTTGACGGTGCGGAACGTGGAAACCCAGTCGGGGTCCAGCCAATTGGCTGGTAGCCCAACCGTAAGGAAGGGGGAACTCCCCGGCTGGACAGGAAGGCCCAAAAAGCGAAAGCCGACGACCGAAAGGTAAGGGGAAAGCGGGATGACCGTATAACCCGTCGGATACGGGACTTCGTGCCCGGCCCGAAAGGGCGCAGACGTGGGCCTGGTGAACCTTTGGAGGGAGGTTGCGTGGGAATTGGAACCGAAGGACAAGTTGGACGCCGCGAGGTGAACGGACCAGAGGACGCCGCGCAAAGCTGGCATCAGATTGTTTGGAATCAGCGGGAAGCGGAAGTACGACGACTGCGGCAGCGGATCTTCAAGGCGACCGAACAAGGGGACTGGCCTAAGGTCAGAAACCTCCAGAAGCTCATGTTGCGGAGCCATTCCAACACGCTGACAAGCGTGCGGAGGGTGTCGCAGCTGAGCACTGGGCGCAAGACCGCCGGGGTGGACAGGGAAAGAGCGTTGACGCCGACGGCGCGATGGAATCTGGCGGTGCAGGTCCATCAAGCCGAACTCTGGAAAGCTCGACCGGTCAGGCGTGTATATATCCCGAAGAGCAACGGGAAACAACGACCGCTCGGAATTCCGACAATTCGCGACCGGGCCATGCAGGCACGCGTCAAGAATGCGTTGGAACCCGAATGGGAGGCCCGTTTCGAGGCCAGGTCGTATGGGTTTCGGCCTGGCCGGGGATGCCATGACGCGATTGAGGCCATCTTCGGAGCCACAGCGAGGAAAACGGCCAAGCGGTTATGGGTCCTGGACGCGGATTTAGCGGCAGCGTTTGACCGGATCGACCATGAGAGATTGATCGCGGCAATCGGGCAGTTCCCGGGAAGGGAAATGATCCGGGGTTGGCTCAAAGCTGGAGTGGTCGAAGACGGTCGATTCGAACGGACAGAAGACGGCACGCCACAAGGCGGCGTCATCAGTCCTCTGTTGCTGAACGTGGCTCTTCATGGGATGGAGACGGCGGCTGGATGCAGGTACTGGGGGGCCAAGGCCGGGTCATACGATCCGAAGGCGGCTCCTCGGACACCAATCCTGGTCCGCTACGCCGACGACTTTGCGGCCCTGTGTCATAGCGAGGAAGAGGCGGAGCAGGTCAAAGCGAAGCTGGCTGAATGGCTGCTGCCGAGAGGGCTGCGGTTCAATGAGGAGAAGACTCGCATCGTTCATATGGACGAAAAGGGATTCGACTTCCTTGGATTCAGCCTCCGCCGTTACGGCGGAACGTTGTTGACCAAGCCGAGCAAGGACGCCGTCAAGAGAATCCGGAGAAGGCTGCGCGAGGAAGTCAGGGCGCTCTATGGTTGCAACGCCGCTGGTGTACTTCGCGCACTCACCCCGATCATCAGGGGGTGGTCGGCCTACTATCGGAAAGCTGTCTCCTCGAAGATATTCGCATGGTTGGATCGCTACCTGTGGCGACTTCTGTGGGAATGGGCTCGTAGGAGGCACGGGAGGAAGTCGAGGGACTGGATATATAATCGGTACTTCGGCAGGTTCGACAAGTCCAGAAATGACAAGTGGGTGTTTGGTGACCGTGTGAGCGGGGCCTATCTCCCGAAGTTCGCCTGGACAAAGATCATCCGCCACGTAATGGTTAAGGGTAAGTCGTCACCAGACGACCCAGCTCTGACCGACTACTGGGAGAACCGCCGTCAGAAGAAAGCGCCACCGCCGATGGACAAGATCAGCTTGAACCTGGCGTGGAAACAGAAAGGTCTCTGTCCTCTCTGTAACCAGACGCTTATTGCCGGAGCCGAGTACGAACCGGACAACCCGCGAGAGTGGATCAACTGGTTCGCGGCCACGAAGAAGACGTTACATAAGCACCACTTCGTGTACCGGAAAAATGGTGGCTCGGATGACAAGAACAACCTCCGACTCGTACACGCTGCGTGCCATCGGCAGCACCACGCGCTCGATGGCAATAACAAAGTGAAGTCGCCCGTGGGTGAGCTTGAGCCGTGTGCATAGAGATGTGCACGCACGGTTCTGAGGGGGGATCGCCGCAGCAATGCGGCGGTCCTACCCGAC
>NZ_JBQWRH010000050.1:0-1651 GCF_052545115.1 Nocardia glycosmidis
CTTGCTCTCCGGCGTGTTGGCGCTGCCGCGCTTGAGGTTGCGGGTAAAGGTGTCGCGGGTGCTTGGGTGATCTTGTTCGGAAGTTGTTGCCGCACTTGGACGATCTGGTGATCGAAGATGTTCGCGGTGAGGGGGATGTAGTGGTGGTCGAAGCCGCGGTTGCCGCGCCGACTGCTCGGTGTCCGGGATGTGAATCCGTTTCAGGGCGTGTGCATTCCCGATATCAGCGCAGCCTCGCAGATGCCGCTATCGCTGGTCGTGTGATGGTGTTGCGGTTGGCGGTGCGGCGATTCTTCTGCACGAATAGCGATTGTCCGGCAAGGACTTTCGCTGAGCAGGTCGATGGCCTGACGGTGAAGTGGGCCCGACGGACGAGCCGGTTGACGTCGATGCTGGCCACGATCGGGCTCGCAATGGCCGGACGTGCCGGTGCGCGGCTAGCGCACCGGTTGGGGCTGTCGGCCAGCCGGGACACGCTGATTCGGCTGGTCCGTGGGTTGCCGGACCCGCCTTCGGGCCCCATCTCCATCCTCGGCGTGGACGATTTCGCCGTCCGGCGTGGACACCGCTACGGCACCGTCATGGTCGACCTCGAGACACGGCGCCCGGTCGACCTCATCGACGGCCGTGACGGCGAGGCCCTGGCGGCGTGGCTTCGTGCCCGGCCGCTGCCGCAGGTCATCTGCCGCGACCGGGCCGGCGGTTATGCCGAGGGTGCTCGACAGGGAGCTCCGGAAGCGTTGCAGGTCGCCGACCGGTTTCACCTGTGGCAGAACCTGGGACAAGCTGTCGAGAAGGACCTCTCGGTAATCCGGCGCGAAATCGCCGCGGCACTGGCGGCGCAGGCCGCCGCTGGGCGATCCAGTGAAACACCTGCGGTCGTCAATCATGTTGAGCTCAAGGTTGTTCGACGCTTCCGCGAGCAGCATGCGGCAGTTCATCGGCTGCTGGACCAAGGGCTCAGTAAGTCCGCCATCGGTCGTGAGCTGGGCTTGCATCCCGCGACGGTGCGCAAGTTCGCGGGCGCCGCGACGGTCGATCCGCTGATCGCCAAGAACCAGCAGCGCTCGAGCATCCTCGACGGTTATCACGAACATCTGCACCGGCGCTGGAACGAGGGCATCCGCAACGGCGCCCAGCTCACCCGCGAAATCGCCGAAAAGGGCTATCCCGGCACCGAGCAGCAGGTCCAACGCTATCTACGCCGATACCGCACCAGAACAGGCCATATGCCAGTACCCGCGCCACGACCGCCGTCGGTGCGCAAGATCACCCGGTGGGTCATGACCGATCCCGCCAATCTCGCCGCCGACGACACCACCAGCCTGCGCAAGCTCCGCAAACGCAGCAAAGACCTCAACCGGCTCGCCAACCACGTTCAAGACTTCGCGATCATGATGACCCGCCTGGAAGGCCACCGCCTCGATGCCTGGATCGAATCCGCGGAGAAGGACTCGTTGCCGGCGATCGCCTCGTTCGCCCGCAATCTGCGCCGCGACATCGATGCCGTCCGCAACGGCCTGACCCTGCCCCACAGCTCCGGCCCCGTTGAGGGCCAGGTCAACCGGATCAAAATGCTGAAACGGCAGATGTTCGGCCGAGCCAACCTCGACCTACTCCGCAAACGCACACTGCTGCAGGGGAACTGATC
>NZ_JBQWRH010000051.1:0-1623 GCF_052545115.1 Nocardia glycosmidis
GGCGGTTTCTAGGAGTCGTCGCAACACTGCTGGTGTTAGACGGTGAGTAGATCACGCAGACGCTCGGCTGGGGTATCCCAGTCGAGCGTTTTGCGTGGCCGTCCGTTGAGTTGTTGGGCGACGTGCTCGAGGTCTTCGGGACTGTGGACCGACAGATCGGTTCCCTTCGGGAAGTATTGGCGCAGGAGTCCGTTGGTGTTCTCGTTGGTGCCGCGTTGCCAGGGCGAGTGTGGGTCGCAGAAGTAGACAGCCATGTCGGTGGCCATCGAGAAGTGTTTGTGACGGGCCATCTCGGCACCCTGGTCCCAGGTCAGCGACCCTCGCAAATGGGTCGGCAGGGTCGAGACCGTGGCGATCAGCGCGTCACGCACGGTTTCGGCGTCGTGACCACCGGGCAGGTGGACCAGCATCGTGTAGCGGGTGTGGCGTTCGACGAGAGTGCCGATCGCCGACTGGTTGCCCGCGCCCATGATCAGGTCGCCTTCCCAGTGTCCGGGCAACGCCCGGTCGGCGGCCTCGGCGGGCCGGTCGCTGATCATGACCATGTCGTCGACAAACCGCGGGTTGCGCTGGTCGGTTGACCGCTGTGGTTTGCGGCGCGTCCGGCCCGACCGTAGTGCTCGCACCAGTTCGCGTTTCAGCCCGCCGCGGGCTTGGAAGTACAGGGCCTGGTAGATCGTTTCGTGGCTCACCCGCATGCTTTCGTCGTCGGGGAAGTCCTTGCGGAGCCGGTTGGCGATCTGTTCGGGTGAATAGCGTTTGCGCAGCCCTTCGCTGACCTCGGCCCGCAAGGCCTGGTTGGTCACCAGTTTGGACTGCTTGGGCCGCGCGCGTGCCGCAGCGGCCGCTCGATGCGCCCGATACGGCAGGTACCGGCCAGCGACTCGGTGGGCGCGGACCTCCCGTGACACCGTCGACTTGTCCTTGCCGATCCCGGCTGCGATCGCGGTGAGCGTCATCTTCACTGCCAGCCCGTCGGCGATGGCGAGCCGGTCCTCCAGCGACAGGTAGCGGGCGTCGATCGGCGCCGGCTCGACGGTGGCGGTGGTCATTGCCTGTTGGTACCGGGTGGTGGTGCCGGTGCGGTAATCGACGACCGTGCCGTCAGGGCGGATCCGCTTGTCGTTACTGCGGCGGATGCCGTTTCGCCAGTCCTCGCCGGTCCGGGAGTGGACCCCGACCTCCCGCGCCGCTCGCGCCACCGGCCAACCGGCCTCGATCAGCTCCAGGAACCGTTGCCTGGCTTCGGTTTTCCCCCGAACGGCTCGCCGCACAGAGACCAAGCCGGCGGCGACCAGGATCCGGCGAGCGACCGAATGGGACACACCGACCGCTTTCGCTGCCTGGTTCATCGAACCGGTCTTCTCGAACACCGACACCACCACAGCCGGGTCCGGTGACGACCGCCGGGAACGAGGCCTGCCGACCGGGCGGCCGACCGACCGCAGCACCGCATAAGCGCGGCCACGACCGATCCCCAACACCTCGGCTGCTTCCTTCACCGGCACGCCGGCATCGGCCAGCCGGGTCAGCTGGTCGCCGAAGCGTTCCACATCCTCTGAAAACGACACGGTCGCCGCAACCTCTCAATCGAGAGTGTTGCGACGACCGCGTGAACCCGCC
>NZ_JBQWRH010000052.1:0-1603 GCF_052545115.1 Nocardia glycosmidis
CGAGAGATCGGACAGTATGTGTATGGCATCGCCGATGCGCTGCGATCAGCGCTCGACTCGGCGGCGCGCGACGTCGATACGTTGCTCGACAGCAGTTGGACCGGCGACGCCGCGAACGAGTTCACCGAGGGCTGGAACGACATTCAAGACGGTGGCGGCCGCATGATCAGCGCACTCACCGAAAGGGCGGAGAAGCTCGGGGTCACCGCAGCCACCTACCAAACCCACGATGAGAACCGAGCGGACGTGCTTCACGGTTCCAGCCTGGACCTGCCATGAGCGAGTTCTCCTTCAACCTCGAACATCTCGATCAGATCGTCGCTCGGTTATCCGGCCTGGCAGGGTTCATCACCGACCACCTCGATGACATCGACAACAAGATCGCCGCCCTGGCCGGAACGGGTTGGGAGAGCATCGCAGCCCAGGCATACATGGATGCACACCGCCAATGGGCGGACGCAGCACGTGAGTTTGCCGAAGGTATTCGCGATATCAGCGACGCGGCCCGTAAAGCACACCAGCGGTACAGCAACGCGGCCGAAGTCAACAACCAGATGCTGCAAAGTGGGTGAGCCGTGGGGTGACACCTGGGTCATCGATTCGGACATGTACTTCGACGCCGCGAAGAAGTGCCATGCGCTGGCAAACGACATCTGCCTCGCGCTGGGACCGCTCCATCGTGCGCTTGTCAACGAGTGCGGCGGCATGGCGGGCGATCACGAGAATTCGAAAAACTGGGCTACCGTCTACGACCAAAACGCCCACGACATCGTCACCCTGGCAGCGACTCTGGCCAATGCGCTACAGCGCTTCGGAGACGTGCTGGACGCCAACGGTTACAACTGGTGGAATTCCAACCGATCCAAAGCCAGCGGCCCAGAACCCGCACTGCCGACCGAGTCTGAGCCGTTGTACGACTCCGGTATGGCATTGCCCACTACCGCGCAGGGCGACAACGGCGCCGGCATCGAAACCTCGATCACCGGACTGTTGCAGAGGGTCGGCAAGATTCCCAACGGGAACGTCACCAAACTCGGCATTGCGAAAGACGCCTGGCAGAGGTTCGCCGACAACGCCGACATCACCGGAGCATCGGACCGCATCAAGGGCATCAACGCCAAGTTCGCCGGCAACAGCAACCCGCACATTCACAACATCGAAGAGAAGCTGAACACCCTGGATCGAGCGGCGCAACTGGTAGCGGAGGCATCCAAAGCGATGGTCGGGCCGGTGAACGACCATCACGAAGCACTCGGCAAGATGCGCGACGAAATCCAATCCGCGGTAGCCCAAGCCGGGGCAGAGATCGCTGCCGCCATCGGAATCACCATCGCCATCGCAGCAATCGCAGCAATCGCAACCGTGGGAGCCGGGTCAGCCGCGGCAGCGGCAGGCGGCGCCGTCGTCACCGCCGAAATCATCGAAAGCACAGCAGTCCTCATCCGCACCACCGTCTCGGTCAGCCGTCTCCTGGTCATCTTCGGATCCGTCGTCACCGTCGGCTCCGCTGTCGGCGCATTCAGCGCCATCCCTAACCTCACCGCCAACGGCATCAACGCCGCGCTGGCATCCATCGCGGCAATGACCGTCAAGATAGCTACGA
>NZ_JBQWRH010000054.1:0-1348 GCF_052545115.1 Nocardia glycosmidis
GAACCGCCCCGGGTTTGGTGCTCACCTTCTTTCTTGGGAAGGATGGGCAGATCATGCCTGCGAAGTACGACGAAGCGACCAAGGCCAAAGCTGTCCGGCTGGTCGTCGATCACCGTGACGATTACGACAGTGAGTGGGCCGCGATGAAGGCGGTTTCGGCTCGGCTGGGGATGACCACCGAAACCCTGCGCAAATGGGTCCGGCAAGCCGAGATCGATCGTGGTGACGCCGAGGGCACGACGACGGAGGCAGCGCGGACGATCCGGGAGCAGAAACGCAAGATCGCCGAACTCGAGCAGACAATCGAGATTCTTTCTGCGGCAACGTCTTTCTTCGCGCGGGCGAACGACCCGCGACGGAAGTGATCTGTGAGTTCATCGCCGAACACCGTGTCCGGTTCGGGGTCGTTCCGATCTGCCGTGCGCTGACCGCGCACGGATGCATGATCGCCCCGAGGACTTTCCACGCCTGGGCGCGGCGGGCACCGTCGAAACGGGCTCTGTGGGACACCACGGTGACCGAGATCCTGGCCGGCCACTACGAGCCCGATGAGCGGGGGCGGCGAACGCCGGAGTCGTTGTATGGGGCGGAGAAGATGTGGGCTCACCTGCAACGACAGGGCATCGGAGTCGCGCGGTGCACGGTGGAGCGGCTGATGCGCGCCAACGGCTGGAAAGGCGTCGTGCGGCGCAAGAAGGTCCGTACCACCGAACCGGACCCAGCCGCATCACGGGCCCCTGACCTGGTCGACCGGCACTTCCGGGTCCCGGCGCCGAACATGCTGCTCGTCGCCGACTTCACCTACGTCCGGCTGGCGACCGGCGCGTTCGTCTACACCGCGTTCGTCGTCGACGCCTACGCTGGGCGGATCCTGGGATGGGAATGCTCGACCAGCAAACATGCCACGTTCGTGGAATCAGCGATCCGGCAAGCAGCCGCGGTCCGGGCCCGTGAAGGCCATCCGATCGTTGGGGCAATACATCATTCGGATGCGGGATCCCAATACACTGCGGTGAAACTCGGTGAAACACTGACACTTTCGGGTTTGCGGTCTTCGATCGGGTCTGTGGGCGACGCCTACGACAACGCCCTCGCCGAGACCACGATCGGGCTCTACAAAACCGAAGCGATCCGTGACGATTCCCCGTTCCGGCGCGGCCCGCTGACCAGGCTCGCCGACGTCGAACTCCTCACCGCCGACTGGACCGGCTGGTACAACCAGTCCAGGATCATGCACCGACTCGGCCGGCGACCACCGGCCGAACACGAAGCCGACTACTATGCACTCCACGCCGAGCAACCGGCTGGAGACAAATAAACCGGTGCGCATCGAACCCGGGGCGGTTCA
>NZ_JBQWRH010000055.1:0-1115 GCF_052545115.1 Nocardia glycosmidis
CTAGCCAGTGTTTTGAAAGTGTTCCTGGTGGGTGCTGCTGCGCGGCGCGGTTCGGAAGTGTGCGGGTGAGTGATGGTGTCTGCGTGAGCGTGTCGGTGCCGGGATGAGGAGAGGTCTCCGGTAGATGGGTAAGCGACCAAGCATTACCTGACAACCGGAGACCTCGTGACCAGGGTAGCGGTGACGAGGCGGGCGGATCTGACCGACGCGCAGTGGCGGCGGTTGGAGCCGTTGCTGCCTCGCGGACGGAAGGCGGGCCGCCCGCCGAAGTGGACGAAACGACAGCTCATCGATGGGATTCGGTGGCGTACCCGGGTGGGATCCCCATGGCGGGACGTGCCGGAGTGCTACGGGCCGTGGCAGACGGTGTACGGGCTGTTCCGCCGCTGGCAGCGGGCGGGGGTGTGGGTGTTGATCTGGAAGATGCTGCAGGCCTCCGCCGACGCCGCTGGTCGCATCGTGTGGCGCGTGAGCGTCGATTCCACCATCGCCCGGGCGCATCGTCATGCCGCCGGCGCCCGAGGTGATGGTGACAGGCAGGCCGAGCCGCCCGGCGGGGTCGGCGCCGAGCCTGCTGATCATGCGCTGGGACGGTCTCGTGGTGGGTGGACCACCAAGACGCATCTGGCGTGTGAGCAGGGCCGCAAGGTGCTGTCGCTGCTGCTGACCGCCGGTCAGCGCGCCGACTGCCCGCAGTTCAGCAGCGTGCTCGACGCGATCTCGGTGCCGCGTCTGGGCCGGGGGCGAGCGCGGACGCGTCCGGGCGAGGTGCTGGCCGACAAGGCGTACAGCTCACGCGCTAACCGAGCCTACCTGCGTGAACACGGGATCAAGGCGACGATCCCGGTGAAGGTGGATCAGGCGGCCAACCGGAAGAAGAAGGGCTCCGCTGGCGGCCGGCCACCGGCGTTCGACCCCGAACGATATAAGGACCGTCACGCTGTCGAGTGCGGCATCGGCCAGCTGAAGGAAAACCGTGCCATGGCAACCAGATACGACAAACTCGCTGTCCGCTACCTGGCCACCGTCCAGATCACCGCCATCAACCAATGGCTCCGACACGGCTGAGGAAGAGCACCCACCCGCCCTCAGCCACTTTCAAAACACGGGCTAGT
>NZ_JBQWRH010000056.1:0-1056 GCF_052545115.1 Nocardia glycosmidis
TGAGGTTCCCCCCGAATCATGGACAGTTGATTACGCAGCGTTTGCCGCGGCTGTCGAGAGGGACTGCTCGTAGCGGAGGGGACTGATGCCACCAATCGCAGAGTGTCGTCTGGAAGTGTTGTACCAGTCGATCCATTTGTCAACCGCGGCAACGAGTTCAGATTTCCGCGTGAAGGTGCGACGGTAATAGAACTCATGCTTGAAACTCGACCACAACGATTCGGCGGGGCTGTTGTCCCAACAGATGCCGGTCGCGCCCATCGATCGACGCAGCCCGTGCCGAGCGCAGGCTTGCACCGTCAACCCGGCGGTGAACTCACCGCCACGGTCTGAGTGCAGGATCGTGGCGCGCACACGACCACCACGCACGGCCACGGCCTGCTCGATCGCGGTCTCGACCACGTCGGCGCCGATATGGTCGGCCACGGCGTGCCCGAGCACCCGGCGGGTGTGCCCGTCTCGGATCGCGCACAAATACATATCACCCTCCCCGCAGGTCAGATACGTGAAGTCCGTCGTCCACACCGCATCCGGGCGGCCCTGATCGAACGCACGTGCCACCAGGTCGGGCGGGAAAGATGCGCCCGGATCGACCACCGTGGTCCGGACTTTGAACGTGCGTGGACTGATGCCCTCGATCCCGATCTCGGCCATGATCTTCGCGACGGTCTTGTAACTCACCGTCTCTCCACGCT
Organism: Nocardia glycosmidis; assembly: GCF_052545115.1. Classification (NCBI taxonomy): domain Bacteria; kingdom Bacillati; phylum Actinomycetota; class Actinomycetes; order Mycobacteriales; family Nocardiaceae; genus Nocardia; species Nocardia glycosmidis. The sequence continues at coordinate 696 of NZ_JBQWRH010000056.1, forward strand.
CACGCAACTCGTCGGTGATCCGCGGCGACCCGTAGGTGCCGTCGGAATCGGCGTGCACATCCAGGATCTTGACCGCCAGATCCGCGCGGCGCTGTTGCCGCGGGGTCGACACCGACGCGGCCCTGCGTTTGCGCCACGCGTAGAAACCCGACGCCGACACATCCAGAAGCCGCGCCATCCGGGTGACATCGAACCTCAGCGGGCCGGCAGCGTTGGTACCTGCGGTGGCGGCAACCGCCTCGGCGTCGGGGGCGGCGTACTTCGCCATCAGATCGAACCGGGCCGGTTGTTCTGCATCGCGGCAAAGTACGCCGAAGCTTTTTTAAGGAATTGAATATCCTTGTCCTGCTCGGCAACTCGC
>NZ_JBQWRH010000057.1:0-912 GCF_052545115.1 Nocardia glycosmidis
AGCCGAGTGTTTTGCGTGGGCAGGTCGTTGAGTTCTTGCGCGACGGTTCGAGGTCTTCTTCGTGATCAGACCATAGACACAGAGACGGCACACGTTCCATTCCTTCACCCTTCCAGGCCCGGCAACTCAGCAGAACTGAGCCGCTGTTCGCTGGTAAAGCCCCACGCCCCAGCGGTTCTCTGGTCAGACACCCGCCTCGACCACAGGATGCGCATGGGCGGTCAGTTCGGGCAGGTACTTGTAAATCGTGGAGCGTGAGACTCCGAGCAGCCGAGCCACTGAGGAGATTGTTTCCTCCGGGCGGGAGAGGATCGCGCGGGTTTGGCGAATTTGTTCGTCGGTCATGGCCGGCGGGCGGCCGAGACGCTGCCCGCGGGCCCGTGCGGCATCCAAGCCCTCATGAGTGCCTTGGACGATCAGCTCACGGATGAACTCCGCCAGCGCGGCGAACACATGGAAGACCAGACGTCCACCAGGGGTGGTGGTGTCGAGGGCCTCGTGCAACGACCGGAAGCCGATGCCGCGCTTGCGCAGTCCGGCCACGATCGAGATGAGGTCCTGCAGGGAGCGGCCGAGCCGGTCCAGCGACGGCACCACGAGGGTGTCGCCGGAGCGCATGTATTCCAGGCACTTCCACAGTTCCGCGCGTTCGGCGTCCTTGCCGGTTTTCTTGTCGGTATAGATCTTCTGGCATCCCGCCGCGGTCAACGCATGGATCTGCCGGTCGAGGTTCTGGTCCTTGGTGGAGACGCGGCCGTAGCCGATGAGCGCGCCGCCTCCGTCGATCGGATCGAGGGCGTCGCCGTCGAGGGTGAGCGGTGCGGGGATGTCGAGATCGTGTGTCGGCGTAGCCATACTCCAGACTGTACGAGAAAGGGCCGACAAGAATTGTTGGACACCAACCGTTTTCGA
>NZ_JBQWRH010000058.1:0-803 GCF_052545115.1 Nocardia glycosmidis
ACATCGTGTGGTTGCGAAACCCCTGGGCCTGTCAAGTTAACGGTGTAAGTGGTTGTGGTTGTACTACTTTCGTCCGGCGGACAGGCGTCCGTCGAAGGTGATCTCGAAGGCGTTCAGGGCTGCCTTCCATCGGTTGGACCAGCGTTGGCGTGCTTTGCCGGTCGGGTCGATGCTCATGATGGCCAGGTACACGCATTTCAGGGCCGCAGCCTCGGTCGGGAAGTGGCCGCGGGCCTTGACCGCCCGGCGGATACGCGCGTTGACCGACTCGATGGCGTTGGTCGTGTAGATGACCTGTCTGATGGCCTGGTCGAACTGCAGGAACGGCACGAACTCGGCCCAGGCGTTGGTCCAGAGCCGGATGATCGCGGGGTAGCGTTTCTCCCACTTGTCGCTGAACTCGGCGAACCGGTCCAGGGCGGCCTGTTCGCTCGGCGCGGTGTAGATCGGCTTGAGATCCTTGGCTAGCTCGGAGAAGTCCTTGCGGGAGGCGTAGGCGAACGAATTCCGGAGAAGATGCACAACGCAGGTCTGCACGATCGTCTGCGGCCACACCTGCCCGATCGCGGCAGGCAGGTGCTTGAGTCCGTCGCACACGACGATCAGAACATCTTGCACGCCACGGTTTTTCAGCTCCGAGAGCACCCGCAGCCAGTATTTCGCGCCCTCCCCGTCGCCGTGCTCGCCGGCCCACAACCCGAGGATGTCGCGGGTCCCTTCGACGGTCACACCCATGACCACGTAGATCGGCCGGTTGGCCACCTGGCCGTCTCTGATCTTGGGTCTGGCGCAGACTTCGTGAT
>NZ_JBQWRH010000059.1:0-591 GCF_052545115.1 Nocardia glycosmidis
CAGCACCGGATACACCGCGTCCAGGGGCCGGTTCTGCCATTCGGCCATGCCGTCCATCACCCGGTCGGTGATGGTCGAGATGGTCGTCTTGGAGACCTCGGCGCCATAGACCTCGGCCAGGTGCGCGGAGATCTCGCCTGTGGTCAGACCCTTGGCCGACAGCGAGACCACCATGTCCTCCACGCCGGATAGTCGCCGCTGCCGCTTGGCCACGATCTTCGGCTCGAAACTCGACTCCCGGTCACGCGGGACGTCGATCTGGACCGGCCCGGCCTCGGTCAACACGGTCTTGCCGCGCTTGCCGTTGCGGGAGTTCCCACGGCCTCGCCCGGCCGCATCGTGCTTGCCGTAGCCGAGGTGGTCGTCCATCTCGCCCTCGAGCGCGGACTCCACCACCAGCTTGGTCAACTTGCCCAGCAGCCCGCCCTCACCGGTCAGCTGCAAACCCTGCGAGCGGGCCTGCTCGACCAGCTCCCTCAGCCGCGCATCGCTGACACCCTCACCCGCCGAACTCGCCTCGGCCCCACGATCAATCACATCAGTCATGATGGTGTATCTCCTTCAGAGTTACACCGTTGTCTTTACAGTCCC
>NZ_JBQWRH010000060.1:0-544 GCF_052545115.1 Nocardia glycosmidis
GGATGAATTGCTGAACGAAATCTGACGATGGGTAGCGCTACGCCGGGGCCTGGCCGTCGTCCCACCATCGACAACGGAAGTGCAAGCTACTCATAGGAAAAGCGAGTCGCCATCTGCCATCTGCCATCGGGGTTCTTTTGATACTGGTACACGGCCCCGCTCAGTCCGGAGCCGCATCGCTCGTGAAGTCCGACGAGGTCGCAGATCGCCTGGACAAGCTCGTCGTCGGGAAGATTGATCGGCTGAGCATCCGAGATGAGACTGTACTGAATCTGCCCGTCCTGCACTGTGATCGACAACTCGGCGCTGGTCTCGTCCTCGTAGACATGTCGCAACACATGACCACCGATGGCCATGTCAATCGGGTACTGCTCATCGACCGGAACGGGAGACCTACTCACCGGGCACAGTCTTCCTCAGGACAACGACTGCGACAACAAACAACCACGTTGACCTGTCCGAAACCAAGCTGACCTGCGCGAATGAATTGCTGAACAAAATCCGACGACGGACAGCCGGACGCGGCACCTTGTCGACGGGGCAT
>NZ_JBQWRH010000061.1:0-525 GCF_052545115.1 Nocardia glycosmidis
GGGGACTGTACGGTCAGCGGTGTAACTCCTGAGCAGTATGGATGCACTTGTGACTGATGAGAAGGCCGCCGGATCTGCTGCGGCAGCGTCGGTGTCGATGGATGAGCAGATCCGGCGGTGGGCCGCGGACGCTCGTCGTGACGGGCTGCAGCTGGTCGGCGAGGGCGGGCTGCTGGCGCGGATGACCAAGCTGGTGGTCGAATCCGCCCTCGAAGGCGAGATGGACGATCATCTCGGCTATGCCAAGCACGACCCGGCCGGCCGTGACGGCGGGAACTCGCGTAACGGTAAGCGGGCCAAGACGATCGAGACCGAGGCCGGGCCGGTGGAGATCACCGTGCCGCGGGACCGGGAGGCGAGTTTCGAGCCGCAGATCGTCAAGAAGCGACAGCGCCGGTTGAACGGTGTGGAGAACATCGTGATCTCGTTGTCGGCCAAGGGACTCACGACCGGCGAGATCAGTGCGCACTTGCGCGAGATCTACGGCGCCGAGGTGCCGAAATCGACGATCTCCACGATCACCGA
>NZ_JBQWRH010000062.1:0-388 GCF_052545115.1 Nocardia glycosmidis
GCCGTCCGTGCCGCGGCGGCGTTGACGGCGGTGTAGATCGGTTTCACATCCCGGCGCAACGCGTCCCAGTCCTGACGGCCCGCCAGCCGGAACGTATTCCGGATCAGATGGATGATGCAGGTCTGGACCGTGGCCAGCGGCCAGACGTTGCCGACGGCGTCGGGCAGGCCTTTCAACCCGTCGCAGACCAGGAAGAACACATCCTTGACCCCGCGGTTGCGGATGTCGGTGAGCACGCTGAGCCAGAACTTCGCGCCTTCACCACCGGTGCCGGCCCACAGTCCGAGGATGTCCTTCTCGCCGTTGACGGTGACACCGATCGCGGCATAGATCGGCCGGTTGGCGACCTGACCATCCCTGACCTTGGGTCTGGCGCAGACTTCGTGAT
>NZ_JBQWRH010000063.1:0-367 GCF_052545115.1 Nocardia glycosmidis
GGGACTGTGGATTCATCGGTGTTTCCGGCCTGATTCGCTGAGTGATACTCAGCGGGAAGGGTCGATGATGACGACACTTGATCCGGTGACGAGGAAGAAGAACCCGGTCGAGGCTTCGGCGGAGGAGTTGGCCGCCCGAGAGCTGGTCCGGATGGCCAAGGAGCAGGGCCTGTCGCTGACGGGGCCGAACGGGCTGCTCAAACAGTTCACCAAGACCGTCCTCGAGACCGCGTTGAACGAGGAGATGACCGAACACCTCGGCTATGACAAGAACGGGGCTCCCGCGGATCGTGACTCGACCAACGTGCGCAACGGAACCCGGTCGAAGACGGTGTTGACCGAGGCCAGCGGTCATGTCCCGATCGAG
>NZ_JBQWRH010000064.1:0-344 GCF_052545115.1 Nocardia glycosmidis
AAACCCCTGCCTCCTCATGGCCCGATTGTCTGACCTCACTCGGTCGTGTCAAGGGAAGAGCGCCCTTGACACGACCTCCCTCAGCTCAGGGATGGCCAGTATGGGGAAGCAGGGGGAAAGGAAGTCTACTTCCGAAAGCGCTTTCGTAGCGGCGAATCGGTTGTGAGCCGGGCGATCTGGGGCGGCAGGCGGGCATGCGAGGTTACGCTGGATGAGTGAATGCCCTGCAGCGGTTGCTGCTCGGGTCGGGGCGGTTGCCGGCGGATCTGCGTGCGTCGCTGGTCGCGTCTGACGATGTTGTGTTCTTGGAGGAGGGTTTGACCGGTTCGGTCACCCGTCGCCTT
>NZ_JBQWRH010000065.1:0-322 GCF_052545115.1 Nocardia glycosmidis
ATCACGAAGTCTGCGCCAGACCCAAGATCAGAGACGGCAACGTCGCCAACCGGCCGATCTATGTGGCCATGGGAGTGACGGTCGAGGGCACCCGCGACATCCTCGGACTGTGGGCCGGCGAGCACGGCGCCGGTGAGGGCGCCAAATACTGGCTGCGGGTGCTGTCGGAACTGAAAAACCGGGGCGTGCAGGATGTTTGCATCGTTGTGTGCGACGGTTTGAAGGGCTTTCCCGATGCTATCGGCCAAGTCTGGGCACGCGCGATCGTGCAGACGTGCGTGGTTCATCTTCTGAGGAATTCGTTCGCCTACGCTTCCCGCAA
>NZ_JBQWRH010000066.1:0-312 GCF_052545115.1 Nocardia glycosmidis
CCCTCCGAGCAGGCCGCGCTGGACCGCTTCGCCGAGTTCAGCGAGAAATGGGAGAAACGCTACCCCGCGATCATCCGGTTGTGGACCAACGCGTGGGCCGAGTTCGTGCCGTTTCTCCAGTTCGACAACGCAATTCGGCAGGTCATCTACACCACAAACGCGATCGAGTCGGTCAACGCCCGAATCCGCCGCGCGGTGAAGGCCCGCGGACATTTTCCGACCGAGGCCGCGGCGTTGAAGTGCGTGTATTTGGCCATCATGAGCCTGGACCCCACTGGCACCGCCCGGCAGCGGTGGTCCAACCGCTGGAAG
>NZ_JBQWRH010000067.1:0-299 GCF_052545115.1 Nocardia glycosmidis
TTCGAAGTGCCTGTAACTCGACTCGTTCCGATGCCGACAACGGCTCGTCACCACCGCCGGTGGCCGCCTCAACGCGGCGGCGTTCGTCCTTCACCCAGGCACTCAGCATCCCGGCGTCGATCCCCAGCTCCCGGGCGACCTCGGCGATCGTGCGACCCGAGTCGATCACCCTATGGGCAGCCTCGACCTTGTACTCGGTCGTGTACGACCGACGCTTGCGAGGAGGCATAGCAAACATCCTTACCAGCAGGACCTTCGATCCTGCTAACTCGGTGTCCACTTCCCGGGGGGAACCTCAG
>NZ_JBQWRH010000068.1:0-297 GCF_052545115.1 Nocardia glycosmidis
TTGACAGCTGGTTTCCAGCGCATAGTCCATCGTGCCCGACCCGCACCGGTAGGGTCCAACGACCTGGTGACCAGATACAGACATTTCAGGGCGGCTTGCTCGGTGGGGAAATGACCACGAGCCTTGATCGCCCGCCGGAAGCGGGCGTTCAAGGACTCGATCGCGTTCGTCGAGCAGATCACCCGGCGTATCTCGACGTCGTAGTCGAGGAAGGGAATGAATTCCTCCCACGCATTCTCCCAAAGACGCACGATCGCAGCATATTTCGTGCCCCATCGCTCGGCGAGCTCGTCCAGT
>NZ_JBQWRH010000069.1:0-292 GCF_052545115.1 Nocardia glycosmidis
TGTTCTCGAAAGTCTTGGTTGCCAACCGTGGTGAGATCGCGATCCGTGCCTTCCGTGCGGCGTATGAGCTCGGTATCGGGACGGTGGCGGTGTTTCCGCATGAGGATCGTAACTCGGTTCATCGGTTGAAGGCGGCGGAGTCGTATCAGATCGGGGAGCCGGGGCATCCGGTGCGGGCGTATCTGTCGGTGGATGCGATCGTGGAGGCGGCGAGGGCGGCGGGGGCGGATGCGATTTATCCGGGGTATGGGTTCTTGTCGGAGAATCCTGATTTGGCGGCGGCGTGTGTGCG
>NZ_JBQWRH010000070.1:0-280 GCF_052545115.1 Nocardia glycosmidis
TGACCTTCACCACGATGGCGTCGATGAACACGGCCACATAGATCTCATCCAGTGGCCGGGCGGACCATTCCTGCATCTCGGCGATCACCTTGTCGGTGATCCGAGACACCGTCTCCTTCGATACCGACGCACCATAGATCTCGGCGAAATGCGCCGAAATCTCGCCAGTGGTCAAGCCTTTCGCATACAGCGACAACACGATCTCATCGACACCGGTCAGGCGGCGTTGGCGTTTCTTGACGATCTGCGGTTCGAAAGTGCCGTCCCGGTCGCGGGGCAC
>NZ_JBQWRH010000071.1:0-271 GCF_052545115.1 Nocardia glycosmidis
AGCGAAGCAGGTGAGGAATTCTGCCCCGACTGGGTCAATGAGACACTGAGCTGATGCCACCGCGACCCGATGATTCGCCGGCATGGGTGCAAGGGATCGCTCAGACCCTGGAAACCTATTTGCGGGAAGCAGCTGCGCTGCCATTACCAGCAGCCAGCATGGACGAGGAAGCCTCTCCGGCAGGCTGGTATACACAACCACCAGGCAGCTCTGCGGCCGGGCGCACGCCATGGATCCACATGGCCGATGTGTCTGTCACGTGCATGGGGGC